>CALMIF010000365.1 GCA_937864045.1 uncultured Aquabacterium sp.
CGGCCACATCATCGAGTGTGGCTGCCAGGCCACCGGCGGCCTGTTCACCGACTGGGACACGGTGCCCGATTGGGCCCACATCGGCTACCCGATCGTCGAGTGCGCCGAGGACGGCAGCTTCACCGTCGCCAAGGTGCCGGGCACCGGCGGCCTGATCAGCCCGGCCACGGTGGGCGAGCAGCTGCTCTACGAGATCGGCGACCCGGGCGCCTATCTCCTTCCTGACGTGGCCTGCGACTTCCGCCAGGTGACGATGGTGCAGGCTGGCGAGAACCGCGTGCACGTGGCCGGCGCCAAGGGCAGCGCGCCGCCGCCCACGCTGAAGGTCAGCGCCACCCACCTGGTGGGCTGGCGCTGCGACGGCATGACGGTGATCGTCGGCATCGATGCGGTGGCCAAGGCCAGGCGCACGGGTGAGAGCCTGGTCGAGCGGGTGCGCGAGATGGTGCTGGCCCGCGGCTGGGGCGACTTCAGCGCCGTGCGGGTCGAGGTGATCGGCACGGAAACGCTGTACGGCCCGCACACCAACGCGGCGCTGCGTGGCGCTCGCGAGGTGATGGTGCGCGTGGCCCTGCGCCATCCGAAGAAGGAGGCGCTGGAGCTGTACTCGCGCGAGCGGGCGGCCCCGGGCACCAGCTGGTCGCCCGGCACCACCGGCCCGGGCGGCGGGCGGGCATCGGTCTCGCCACACATCGTGCCCTGCGCCTTCCTGATCCCGCGCGAGGCCGTGCAGCCGGTGGTGAGGCTGGGCGACCAGACCATCGCCGTGCCCATGGCCGCCACTGCCAGGCCGCTGCAGGCTGCAGCCCCGGTCGCCGAACCCGCGGGCTGGACGCCGCCGGCCGGCGCCACCAAGACCGTGCCCCTGGTGCGCCTGGCCTGGGGCCGCAGCGGCGACAAGGGCGACATCTCCAACATCGGCCTGATCGCCCGCCGCCCCGAGTGGCTGCCGCTGCTGTGGGCGCAGGTGACGGCCGAGCGTGTGGCGGCCTGGTTCCCGCACATGGTCAAGGGCCGCATCGACCGCTACCACCTGCCCGGTCTGCACGCGATGAACCTCGTGATGCAACAGGCGCTGGACGGCGGCGGCCCGGCCTCGCTGCGGCTGGACCCGCTGGGCAAGGGCATGGCGCAGATGCTGCTGGAGCTGCCGATCACCGTGCCGGCCGACTGGGACCTGCCGCCGCTGGTGGGGCCCTACCGGTCTGCCTGATGGCAGGCGGTGCGATCATCCAGGCCCCGATCCATCCACCCGTGCCTGCGATGACCTTGCGCCGCCTGTTCACCACCACCACCCTGCTGCTGCCGCTGTTGGCCACCGCCCAGTCCAGCAGCGGGCCGACGCCGCCCACCGACGCCGGCGCCACCATCACCACCAGCAGCGGCCTGGTCTTCAAGCTGCAGAAGGCCGGCACCGGCCCCAGCCCCGCGGCCACCGACACGGTGAAGGTGCACTACCGCGGCACCTTTGCTGACGGCGCCAACAAGGGCAAGGAGTTCGACAGCTCCTACAGCCGCGGCCAGCCGGCCGAGTTCCCGCTGAACCGCGTCATCAAGTGCTGGACCGAGGGCGTGCAACTGCTCAAGGTCGGCGGCAGCGCCCGCCTGATCTGCCCGGCCGCCATCGCCTACGGCGAGCGTGGCGCGGGCGGCGGGCTGATTCCGCCGAACGCGACGCTGCAGTTCGATGTGGAGCTGCTGGGGATCGCGGGGCGCTGAAGCCCGACTTCCGCTTTGGGCTCGAAGCCGCCGAATCAGCCGGACTTGGCTTCGCCCTCGGCGGCCACCTCGGCCACCACCCGGTGCGAGCCGACCTGGTCGCCGACGCTGACGTGCAACGCCGTCACCCGCCCGGCGATGGGCGCGGCATGCACGTGCTCCATCTTCATCGCCTCCAGCGTGACCATCGGCTGGCCGACGGCCACCACATCGCCCACGGCCACCTGCACGGCCACCACGCGGCCGTTCATGCTGGCGCGCAGCTTGCCGTCGCTGGCCGATTCACCACCACGCTGAGCGATGGCGCGGCTCAGGTCATACACCCGCCAGGCGCGGCCGGCCACCGACAGGTGCAGCGTGGCATCCACCCGTGCCCAGGTCACGGTCTGCGCCAGGCCGTCGACCAGCAGGCGCGACGTGCCACCGGCACCCCTGTCGGCATGGCGCACCACATCCAGCTTGGCCTCTTCGCCATTGAGCTTGCTGTTGAAGCTGTGTGCACCGTCCTGCACCAGGGCGCCACTGACCGCCACGCCGTCGAGCGTGAAGCGCTGCAGCGTCGGCAGGCGGTGCGCCAGCGGGCTGGCGACGGCAGCGCCGGTGCTGTGGTGCAGCAGCAGTGCGGCCATCGCGGCCACCCGCTTGCGCAGGCCGGCATCACCCTCGGCGCCCAGCGGGTCGAGCAAGGCGGCCTGGTTGTCGCCGATGAAGGCGGTGGTGGCACCACCGTCGGCAAACACCGGGTGCGCCAGGCACTGCTGCAGGAAGGCCTGGTTGGTCGCCACGCCCAGTGCCACCGCATTGCGCAGGCCGCGCTGCAGGCGGCGGATGCTCTCGGCGCGGGTGGCGCCATGCGCCACCAGCTTGGCGATCATCGAGTCGTAGTACGGCGGAATCTCGTCGCCCGGGCGCAGCGCATGCTCGACGCGGATCGCGTCTGAACCCTGCTCGGGCATCTGCCAGGCCAGCATGCGCCCGCTCTGCGGCATGAACTGCGCACGCGGGTCCTCGGCGCACAGCCGCACCTCGATGGCGTGGCCGGTGAACGTGATCTGCGCCTGCTGCAGCGGCAGCGGCTCACCGGCGGCCACCCGCAATTGCCACTCGACCAGGTCCAGGCCGGTGATCAGTTCGGTCACCGGGTGCTCGACCTGCAGCCGCGTGTTCATCTCCATGAAGAAGAACGCGCCCTCGCTGTCGAGCAGGAATTCCAGCGTGCCCGCGCCCTCGTAGCCGATGGCCTTGACCGCCTTGACCGCCACCTCGCCCATGCGGGCGCGCAGGTCGGCATTCACCGCCGGTGACGGCGCTTCCTCGATCACCTTCTGGTGACGGCGCTGCACCGAGCAGTCGCGCTCGCCCAGGTGCACCGCGTTGCCGTGGCGGTCGGCGAAGACCTGGATCTCGATGTGGCGCGGCGCGATCAGCGCCCGCTCCAGGATCACGGTGGCATCGCCGAAGGCGCCCAGCGCCTCGCTCTGCGCGCTCTGCAGCAAGCCGGCGAAATCCTCGGCCCGGTCGACCCGGCGCATGCCGCGCCCACCACCGCCCGCAGTGGCCTTGATCATCACCGGCCAGCCGATCCTGGCGGCCTCGGCGGCCAGGCGGTCGGCCGACTGATCCTCGCCCTGGTAGCCGGGGATCACCGGCACGCCGGCCGCGGCCATGATGGCCTTGGCGCCGGCCTTGTCGCCCATCGATTTGATCGCCTCGGGCGACGGGCCGATGAAGACCAGCCCCGCGTCGCGGCAGGCGGCGGCGAAGTCCTCGTTCTCGGCCAGGAAGCCATAGCCCGGGTGCACCGCGTCGGAGCCGCTGCGCTTCGCCGCGTCGATGATGGCCGGAATGTTCAGGTAGCTCTGGCGCGGCAGCGGCTCGCCGATGCACACCGCCGCATCGGCTTCCAGCACATGGCGCGCATTGGCGTCGGCGGTGGAATGCACGGCCACGGTCTCGTAGCCCAGGGCATGGGCGCTGCGCAGCACCCGCAGCGCGATTTCGCCGCGGTTGGCGATCAGGATCTTGGTGAATGACATCGTGTGGTCCCCGGCGCCTTCAGCGGCCCATCGGAAAAGTGCCCATGAACTTGCACAGGATCTGCAGCATCACCTCGTCGGCGCCACCGCCGATGCTGGTGAGGCGGCCATCGCGCCACATGCGGCTGATGGGGCTGTCCATCACATAGCCCATGCCGCCCCAGAACTGCAGGCAGCCGTCGGTCACCTCGCGGATGGTGCGGCCCGCCTTGAGCTTGGCCATGGTTGCCAGCTTGGTCGCGTCCTCGCCCTTGACCACCATCTCCACGCCGCGCCAGCTCAAGCTGCGCAGCGCCTCCACCTCGGTCTGCAGCTCGGCCAGCTTGTAGTGCACCCACTGGTTGTCCAGGATGCTGCGGCCGAAGGCCTCGCGCTCGCGGGTGTAGGTGATGGTCGCGTCGATCGCGCGCTGGGCCATCGCGCCGCAGTTCAGCGCGCCCCACAGCCGCTCCAGCTGGAACTGCTCCATCTGGTAGATGAAGCCCATGCCCTCCTCGCCGATGCGGTAGCGTTGCGGCACGCGCACGTCGTCGAAGTGCAGCTGCGCCGTGTCGCTGCTGTCCATGCCCACCTTCTTCAGCTTGCGCGCCACGCTCACGCCCGGCGTCTTCATCGGCACGATGATCAGCGTCTTGTTCTTGTGGCTGGCGCCCTCGCTGGTGTTGGCCAGCACGCAGCAGAAGTCGGCCTGCGTGCCGTTGGTGGTCCACATCTTGCCGCCGTTGATCACGTAGTCGCCGCCGTCCTTGCGCGCCTTCGTCTTGATGCTGGCGACGTCGCTGCCGCTGCCGACCTCGCTCACACCCAGGCAAGCCACCATGTCGCCGGCGATCGCGGGCGTCAGGAACTCGGCACGCAGCTCGGCGCTGCCGCGCTTGGCCAGCGCCGGCGTGGCCATGTCGGTCTGCACGCCGGTGGCCATCGGGATGCCGCCGCAGTTGATGTCGGCCAGCGCCTCGGCAAACACCGCGGCATAGCTGTAGTCCAGGCCGCTGCCGCCGTTCTCCACCGGCTTGTCCAGGCCCAGCAGGCCCAGGTCGCCCATGCCCTTGAAGACCTGGTGCGCCGGGAAGATCTCGTCGGCCTCCCACTGGTCGACGTAGGGGTTCACCTGCTCGGCGATGAAGCGCTTGGCCGTGGCGCGCAGCGCCTCGTGTTCGGGAGTCAGTTGGTTCAGCATCGTGGTGCCTCGTGAATCAGGGACGAGCCACCGAGAACTGCATGCGGCGCGGTGCGCGTGCAGCGGCCTCGCGGCAGGTGGCCAGGGTCAGCGCCAGCACGGCGCGGGTGTGGCGCGGGTCGATCACGCCGTCGTCCAGGCCCAGGGCGCTGGTGGTGAACACGCTCATCTGGCTGTCGAAGCGCTCCTGGATGCCGGCCTTCAGCTGCTCGATCTTGGCGTGGTCGACCTGGCCTTTGCGCTTCATCGCCGCCTCGGTGACGATGGCCATGGTGCCGGCGGCCTGCTCGCCGCCCATCACCGCCGTCTTGGCATTCGGCCAGCTGAAGCAGAAGCGCGGCGCGAAGCCGCGGCCGCACATGCCGTAGTTGCCGGCGCCGAAGCTGGCGCCGCACTGCACGGTGATCTGCGGCACGTTGGCATTGGCCACCGCCTGGATCATGCTGCTGCCCTGCTTGATCATGCCGCGCTCCTCGTACTGCCGCCCCACCATGTAGCCGGTGGTGTTCTGCAGGTAGACGATGGGCGTGCCGCTCTGGCAGCAGGCATGGATGAAGTGCGTGGCCTTGGCCGCGCCGGCGTTGTCGATGGGGCCGTTGTTGGTGATGATGCCCACCGCCTGGCCTTCGATGCGGGCATGGCCGCAGACAGTGGCGCTGCCGTAGTCGGCGCTGAACTCCAGGAAGTCGCTGCCGTCGACGATGCGGGCGATCACCTGCTTCATGTCCACCGGCCGCTTGTGGTCCATGGGCATGATGCCCAGCAGCTCTTCAGCGTCGTAGCGCGGCAGCTCGAAGGGCTTCTGGGGCGCGCGTTCATGCGGCCAGTCGATCTGGCCCATCACCGAGCGGGCGATGCGGATGGCATCGCGGTCGTCCTCGGCCATGTAGTCGCCCAGGCCGCTGATGGTGGTGTGCATCTCGGCGCCGCCCAGCTCCTCCTCGGTCGCCACCTCGCCGGTGGCCGCCTTCAGCAGCGGCGGGCCGGCCAGGAAGGCCCGGCTGCGGCCGCGCACCATGATGATGTAGTCCGACAGACCCGTCTGGTAGGCGCCACCCGCCGTCGACGAACCGTGCGTGACGGTGACCACCGGCAGCCCGGCCGCCGACATGCGCGCCAGGTTGCGGAACAGGCCGCCGCCCTTCACGAAGCCCTCGACGCGGTACTTCAGCAGGTTGGCGCCGGCGCTTTCCACCAGCTGCACGTAGGGCAGCTTGTTCTCCAGGGTCAGTTCCTGGATGCGCATCGATTTCTCCAGGCCGCCGGCCTGCAAGGCACCGGCGTCGATGCCCGAATCACTGGCCGCCACCATGCAGCGGATGCCCGAGACGAAGCCGATGCCGCCGATCATGCCGCCGCCGGGCACGGTCTTGGCCTCGTCGGGCGTGTCCAGGCCGTAGCCGGCCAGGGTGGCCAGTTCCAGCCAGGGGGAACCCGGATCCAGCAGCAGGGCGATGCGGTCGCGCGGCAGCAACTGGCCACGGCTTTCGAAGCGGGCGCGCGACGCGGCACTGGCCGCCACGGCGCGGCCTTCGGCGCTGCGGATCTTGTCGATCAGCGCCAGCATGCCGTCGCGGTTGGCAGCGAAACTCTCGTTGCCGGGGGAGATGGTGGAGTCGATCAATGCCATTCAAGGTCTCCAAGCCCGCAGGCTTCAGGTGCAATCAAGCGGTCGCCGCGGAACCGGCTTTGCCGGGCCGCTGGCGGCGCCCCCTGGGGGGAGCGCCGAAGGCGCTTCGGGGGGGTCAAATTCCCAGCTGGCGCGCAGCCAGATCCTTCATGATTTCCTCGGAGCCGCCGCCGATCATCATGACCTTCACTTCGCGGTAGATGCGCTCGCTCCTGGTGCCGCGCATGAAGCCCATGCCGCCCAGGATCTGCACCGCGCTGTCGGCGCAGAACTGCATGCAGCGCGTGGCTTCCACCTTGGCCATCGCGATGCGCGCCACGCGCAGGCTGGCGTCGCCGTGCTGGTGCAGCTCGGCCCAGGCCAGGTCGTAGACATGGCAGCGCGCCACGTCGATGGCGCGCAGCATGTCCATCAGCTTGTGGCGGATGACCTGGCGCTCACTCAGCGGCGCGCCGAAGGTGCTGCGCTGGCGCGCCCAGTCCAGCGCCTCGTCGAAGCAGACCTGGGCATAGGCCACCGCCGTCGAGGCCATGCCCAGCCGCTCGCTGTTGAAGTTGGTCATGAAGGTCTTGAAGCCCTTGTGCTCCTCGCCGATCAGGTTGCTCACGGGCACGCGCACGTTGTCGAAGCGCAGGTGCGCCGTGTCGCTGGCCCACCAGCCCATCTTGTCGAGCTTGGTGCGGGAGAGGCCCGGCATGTCGCCCTCGATCAACAGGGCCGAGATGCCGTTGGCGCCCTTGCTCGCCGGGTCGGTGCGCACGGCGGCGGTGATGAAGTCGGCGCGCATGCCCGAGGTGATGAAGACCTTCTCGCCGTTGACGACGTAGTGGTCGCCGTCGCGCACGGCCGTCGTCTTGAGTGCCGCCACGTCGCTGCCGCCCGAGGGCTCGGTAACGGCCAGCGCCGCGATCTTCTCGCCCGCCAGCACCGGCGGAATCACCCGGGCCTTCAGCGCCGCGCTGCCGAAGCGCTCGACCGGCGGCAGGCCGATGGTGTGCGACATCAGGCTGGCCGACACACCGCCCGCGCCCGAGCGCGCCAACTCCTCGCCGCGCACCAGCTGGAAGAACAGGTCGCTGGGCGTGCCGCCGTATTCCTCGGAGTAGCCCATGCCCAGCAGGCCGATCTGCGCCGCCTTCCTGTACAGCTCGCGCGGGAAGCCCTCGGCCTCGTCCCAGGCGGCGGCATGCGGCGTGATCTCCTTGCTCACCCAATCGCGCAGCCCGTCGCGAAACTGCTGGTGGGCCGGGGTGAAGTAGTGCGGGGCGGGGGTGGCTTCAGGCAAGGACATGGGTGCTCTCGCAGACGGAAGTCGGCAGGTGGCGGATGGTCGGCCGCCCGACCGCGCAGCGTCTTGCGGGAATTGGCTGATCGGCCGGCACCACCGGGGCGGGCATTCCCGGAGACCGGGCGAACAGCGTTGGCGTTCGTCCGATCCGACGATGGCCGGCGCCGCCGCCCATGGCCAAACTGGCGTGTTTGCCTTCGTCGACGCAGCCTGAGAACGCATGCCCGCCCTGCCCCGTCCGTCCCTCGTCACCCGCATCGCCGCGGCGGCCCTGGCCCTGATCGGCGGTGCCGCCCAGGCGCAAGCCACCCAGGGCGTCACCAAGACCGAGATCCTGATCGCCCCGATCCAGGACCTGTCCGGCCCGGTGGCCGCCTACGGCAAGGCGGCGCGCAACGGCCTGCAGCTGCGTGTCGACGAGATCAACGAACAAGGCGGCATCCACGGCCGCAAGATCAGGCCGCTGGTCGAGGACAACACCTACGACCCCAAGCGGGCCGTGCTGGCGACGCAGAAGCTGGTGAACCAGGACAAGGTGTTCCTGATCGCCTCGCCCATCGGCATGCCGATGAACAACGCGGCCATGCCGATCATGTTCGAGAAGGACGTCATCCACTTCATGCCGCTGTCGGCCGGGCGCGAGATGTTCGAGCCGGTGCACAAGCTCAAGTTCGCCAGCGTGGCCAGTTACCACGACACCATGCGCATGAACGTGGCCAAGCTCGACAAGGAGAAGGCCGCGAAGAACGCCTGCACCCTGTACCAGGATGACGACTACGGCCTGGAGGTGGTCAAGGGCGCCGAGGCCGGGCTGAAGGACATCGGCGTGGCCATGGGCGAGAAGACCACCTACAAGCGCGGCGCCACCGACTTTTCCAGCCAGGTGGCGCGGCTGAAGGCCAGCGGCTGCGACTTCCTGGTGATGGGCACCATCGTGCGCGAGACCATCGGCACCATTGCCGAGGCGCGCAAGATCGGCTGGTCGCCCACCTTCGTCGGCTCGCAGGCCGCCTACACCGACCTGATCCACAAGCTGGGCGGCAAGGCGATGGACGGCTTCTACGCCGTCAGCACCCACCACTTCCCGTACACCGACCTGGACAACCAGCCGCTGCGATTCTGGGCCAACAAGTACAAGACCAGGTTCGGCGACGACCCCAGCACCTATTCCACCGGCGGCTACGCGACGATGGACTTCTTCATCAAGGCCGCGCTGAAGGCCGGCCCCAACCTCAGCACCGACAGCTTCATCAAGGCCGTCGAGACCATGGGCGAGGTGCCGACGGACATGTTCGGCACCCCGCCGCTGAGCTTCAGTGCCACCAAGCGCCTGGGCTCGCCCCTGTCGCGCTTGAGCCAGATCCAGGACGGCCGCTGGAAAGTCGTGACGGACCTCCGTTGATTCCCACCGAAAGCATGCCCATGACCACCCCCGCCAAGACCGTCACCGAAGCGCTCGAGACCCGTTTGTCGGTGCGCGACTTCCTGCCCACGCCGGTGCCCGAGGCGACCATCCGCCAGGTGCTGGCCACGGCCTCGCGTGCCCCCTCGGGTGGCAACACCCAGCCCTGGCGCATCGACATCGTCAGCGGCGCCAAGCTCGATGAGCTGAAGGCCATCATGCAGCGCCGCCTGGCCGAGGTGGCGGCCGGCGACAGGAGCGAAGCGCCCGAGTACGACATCTACCCGAAGGAGCTGGTGGCGCCGCACCGCGACTACCGCTTCAAGATCGGCGAGGACATGTACGCCCGCCTGGGCATTCCGCGCGAGGACAAGGCCAAGCGGCTGCAGTGGTTCGCCCGCAACTACCAGTTCTTCGGCGCGCCGATGGCGCTGTTCTGCAGCATCGACCGCCGCATGGGTCCGCCGCAGTGGAGCGACTGCGGCATGTTCCTGCAGAGCGTGATGCTGCTGCTGCGCGAGCAGGGCCTGGACAGCTGCGCCCAGGAATGCTGGGCCGTCTACCCGAAGACCATCAGCGCCTTCATCGGCATTCCGCCCGAGCGCATGCTGTTCACCGGCATGTCCATTGGCTGGCGCAACCCCGAGCACCCGATCAACGCGCTGCGCTCGGACCGGGCGGCGGTGGACGACTTCACCACCTTCCACGGCGGCTGACACCGCACCCAGGGCGCAGCCCGTCAGGCCCATGCGCCTGACGGCTGCTGCTGCGGCGCCCCACCACCGCGGGCGCCCGCCCACACGCCGTCACTGCCTCCACAGCGCCGCGCCGATCTGGCCGCGCCTGTCCAGCAGTCGCACGGTGACCTGATGCGCAGCGACGGCGACGCCAGCCCGGATTTGCACCGGCGCAGGCCGCTTGATCCGGGCATTCAGCGCGTCCCCCCTTCCTAGACTTGGTCGACAACAACTTGCGGCGATCCGACGCCTGCGCGGCCCTGCCCTGCGCGGACCGCCCAGCACCATCCCGGCGCCGACCGGGGTCCGACCAACCTGCTGCCGATCCCACAGCGCCCGCGCGCCGCCTTCGGCAGGAGACGTGCGGACGCGGTGAGCCAACACCATGCGCCTTCCCTTCGCCCCGTTTCTGATCCTGCTGCTGCTGTTGGGCTTGAGCACCGGCGGCCTGGCCCAGGCCGTTCCGGACGCCGGCAGCCTGCGCCAGCAGATCGAACAGCCGCGCGCGGTGCCGGCCCTGCCACCGGCCGCGGCGCCCCGGGCGAGCGCAGCAGCCGAGCCACGAACCGACGGCGGCCCGCGCCTGACGGTGCAGCGCTTTCGCCTCAGCGGCAACAGCCTGCTCAGCGACGCGCAGCTGGCACCGGCGCTGGCCGACTTCGTCGGCCGCGAGACCGACTTCGCCGGCCTGCGCCGCGCCGCCGATGCCGTGGCCGCGGCCTACCGCCAGGCCGGCTGGCTGGCCCGGGTGACCCTGCCCGAGCAGGATGTGAGCCTTGGCGTGGTCACGCTGCAGGTGGCCGAGGCCCGCTATGCCGGCCTGCGCTTCGAAGGGCCGGCACCGCAGCGCGTGAAGCGCGAAGCGATTGCCGCGTACTTTGCTCGCCAGCAGCGCGAAGGCGAGCCGCTGAACGCCGACCGCCTGGACCGCGCCCTGCTGCTGGCCGACGACCTGCCCGGCGTGGGCGTGGCCGGCACCCTGGCACCGGGCCAGGCCGAAGGCGAGACCACCCTGGTGCTGCAGACCACCGACGAGCCGCTGCTCTATGGCGATATCGGCATGGACAACACCGGCCCGCGTTCCACCGGCAGCGCCCGCGTCACCGCCAGCCTGAACCTGAACAGCCCGCTGGGCCAGGGCGACCTCGCCAGCCTGAACCTGATGCACAGCCGCGGCAGCGACTACGGCCGCCTGGGCCTGACACTGCCGGTCGGGCGCGACGGCCTGCGCCTGGGCCTGAGCGGCTCGGCGATGCGGTACAAGGTCATCGCCGGCCCCGGCGCCGCCACCACCGCGCCGATCCAGGGCAGCTCGTCGAGCATCGGCGTCGACTGGAACCAGCCGCTGCTGCGCGAGCGGCTGCGCAACCTCTACTTCACCGGCGGCCTGGAGCGCAAGCGCTTCAGCACCGAGGACACCCAGGTGCGGTCCGACTACGCCAGCGACAACCTGCGCCTGGCGCTGTCGGGCAACCGCTTCGACGACCTGGGCGGCGGCGGTGCCAACAGTGCCTCGGTGGGCCTGCAATGGGGCCACCTGAGCCGGATGCGTGCCCACACGCTGAAAGGCAGCATCGAGCCCGGCTACTTCAAGCTGGACTACGCCGTCAGCCGGCAGCAGAACATCAGCGAGGCACATTCGCTGTACCTCAGCCTGCAGGGCCAGCACGCCAACCAGGTGCTGGACTCGTCGGAGAAGTTCTACATCGGCGGCGCGCAGACGGTGCGCGCCTACCCGGCCAGCGAACTGGGCGGCGAGCGCGGCCAGCTGCTGACCGGCGAATGGCGCTGGCGGGCGCGGCCGGACTGGTTGCTCAGCGCCTTTGCCGACATCGGCCGCGTGGTGCAGCTGCCGGCCACCAGCAGTGACCAGCGCCTGTCGCTGCAGCTGCGTGGCCACGGCCTGGGCCTGATCTGGCAGGGCCCCAAGGGCATGGTGGCGCGGCTGACCTGGTCGCAGCGCAACGGCAGCAACCCCAAGCCCACCCTGGCCGGCACCGACGGCGACGGCACCAGGCGCCAGCACCGCGTCTGGCTGACCACCAGCCTGCCGTTCTGACCCGCCCGCCCCGGCCGCTGTCATCGGCCGGCCTCCTGGCACAGCCGCGTCACGCCCAGCGCCGAACGCCCCGCACCCCGAACCTCCTGCCCACCTGCACCATGAACAAGAACTTCCGCAGCGTCTGGAACCATTGCAAGCAGGCCTTCGTGGCCGCCGCCGAGAACGTGACCAGCCGCGGCCGGCCCGGCGGCGGCGTGCAGCGGACGTTGGTGGTGGCGGCCCTGCTGGGCGGCCTGCTGCTGCAGGCCGGGCAGGCCCTGGCCGCACCACCGGCACCGTCCGTGGCGCCCGCGGCACCCGCGGCGGGCCAGTTGCCCACAGGCGGCCAGGTCAGCGCGGGCCAGGCCGGCATTGCGCAGAGCGGCGCCAGCATGGTCATCACCCAGGGCAGCGAGCGGGCGGCGATCAACTGGCAGAGCTTCAGTGTCGGCAAGGGCGCGCAGGTGCAGTTCCAGCAGCCCGGCATCAGCAGCGTGACACTGAACCGCGTGCAGGGCAGCGACCCGAGCCAGATCTTCGGCCGCATCACCGCCAACGGCCAGGTCATCCTGACCAACCCGTCGGGCGTGTATTTCAGCCCTTCGGCGCGGGTGGACGTGGGCGGCCTGATCGCCACCACGCACGGCATCGGCGACGCCGACTTCATGGCCGGCCAGGCCCGCTTCGAGCGCAACGGCAGCACGGCCGGCGTGGTCAACGAGGGCGCGCTGCAGGCCGCGCTGGGCGGCTACATCGCCCTGCTGGCGCCCGAGGTGCGCAACCACGGTGCGGTGATCGCGCAGATGGGCACGGTGGCACTGGCCTCGGGCGAGGCCATCGACCTGCGCTTCGACAGCAACAACCGGCTGACCAGCCTGCGCGTCGAACCGGGCCAGCTGCAGGCGCTCGTCGACAACCGCCATGCGGTGCAGGCGCCGGGTGGCCTGGTCATTCTCAGCGCGCAATCGATGGACCGGCTGCTGGGCGGCGTGGTGAAGAACAGCGGCAGCGTCGAGGCCAGCGGCCTGCAGGTCCAGGACGGCGGGCGCATCGTGCTTTCTGGCAGCAGCCGGGTCGACCAGGCCGGCACGCTGACCGCCACCAGCGGTGCACAGGGCGGTCATGGTGGCCAGGTCAGCCTGCAGGGCGAGCAGATCGTGCTGACCGACGGCAGCCGCATCGACGCCAGCGGCGCCCAGGGCGGCGGCAGCGTGCGCGTGGGCGGCGGCTGGCAGGGCAGCGCCGACCCGCTGCTGGCCGCCACAGCGCAGCCCACGCCGGCCGCGACCACGGTGACCATGGCAGCCGGCGCACACATCGACGCCAGCGCCACGCGCGCAGGCGACGGCGGCCGGGTGGTGCTGTGGAGCGACGTGCACAAGGCCGAGAGCGTGACCACCGCCAAGGGCCGGGTCACGGCGCGCGGCGGGGCCACCGGCGGCAACGGCGGCCAGGTCGAGACCTCGGGCCATGCGCTGGACGTGGACGGCATCGGCGTCGATGCCGGGGCCGGTGCCGGCCAGGCCGGCGCCTGGCTGCTGGACCCGTACAACTACACCGTCAACGGCAGCGCCGCCGCCAGCATCGGCAACGCGCTGAACAGCACCAGCGTCACCGTCACCACCAGCGTGTCGAACGCCAGCCAGGGCGGCAGCAGCAACAGCGCCGATGCCGGCGACATCGTGCTGGCCAGCAACCTGAACAAGACCGCCACCGCGGGCACCACCACGCTGACCCTGCAGGCCGCCCGACGCCTGAACATGAACGGCTACGGCATCGGCTCGGCCGCGGGCGGACCGCTGAACCTGGTGCTGTGGTCCAACGCCGGCGGCGCGGCCCTGGGCGCCGGCTCGGGCGGCGTGTCGTCACTGTCGTCGATCAGCACCAACGGCGGCTTCGTCTGGGCCGGCGGCGGCAGCGCCACCACCACCAAGAGCGGGGTGACGGTGCCCAACGGCCCGGCGATCGGCGGCAACAACGCCAACCACAACCCGATCGACTGGAGCGGCGCGATCAACACCGCCGGCGGCGACGTGATGGTCTGGTCGGGCACGGGCATCGGCTCGAACGCGCTGACCACCTACACCGGCGCGGCGATCAATGCCGGCAGCGGCAACGTCACCCTGCGGGCGCGCGACTTCAACTGGGTCAGCGGCGGCAACCCGGCCATCACCACCACCGGCAGCATCACCATCCGCCCGGACGTCGACGGCGGCGCGTTTGCACGCGGCATCAACACCGACTGGTTCAACCTCGGCGGCGCCACACCCTCGGGCGTGCAGTTCGGCGCTGCGGGCAACACCGCGGACGTGAACCTGAACCAGGCCCTGACGGTCGCCGGACCGATCAGCGTCTACGGCGGCAACATCTACCCCAATGCCAGCCTCGTCAGCACGGCCAGCGGCGCCAGCCTGCTGCTGAAGGCCACCGGCAACATCGTCAACTCGACCCCCAACCTGAGCCTGCGGACCCACAACGGCAACCTCACGCTGTGGGCCGATGCCGATGGCAACAGCAGCGGCTGGATCGGCATCCGCGAAGGCGTCACCTTCAACTCGGCCAACGGCGCGACGACGCAGAGCACGGGTGGCGGCGCCATCACGCTGGCGGGCGGCAGCACGACCGACGCCAACGGCCTGCCCACCGGCCACGCCTACGCGCCCGGCGGCACCGGCGCCTGGGGCAGCAACGCACCCAGCGGCGTGCAGCTCGGTGCCTACACCGCCGGCACCGCGCCGGGCTATGCCAACGACATCAAGTTCCACAGCGGTGGCGGCAATGTCGTCATCAAGGGCAAGGCGGCGGACGGCGCGCCGGGCGTTTCCTGGTATGGCGGCCATGCCGGCACGCAGGTCGTCGATGCCGGTGCGGGCACGATCACGCTCGATGGCCAGGGCGTGGGCACGGGCCATGGCATCGAGCTCAGCTATTTCGGCGGGGCGTCCAGCCCGACGCTGAAATCCGGCAGCAACGCGGCCACGGCCATCGCCATCAGCGGCAGCACCACGTCCACCGGCCATGCGGGCTACCAGGGCACGGTGTCGGCCAACGCGTCGGGCAGCGGCGGCATCAGCCTGAGCGGCAGCACCAGCGCCAGCGGTTCTGGCGCCGTCGTCGCCAGCAACCTGGGCCTGGCCGCGGCCAGCGGCGACATCAGCATCAGCGGCGTCGGCGGCACCGGCCTGAATATCGGCGGCACCTGGGGCAAGGGGTCGCTCGCGTCGAGCAGCAGCAACATCACGCTGACGGCCAACCAGGTCAGCCTGTCCGCCACCACGCTGGACACCACCGGCAGGCTGACGGTGCAGCCGGACGGCAGCAGCTTCACCAGCGCGCTGACCTGGCCGCTGGCCAACCTGACGCTGTCCGGCACCCTGGGCGGCCTGACACTGGGCAAAACCACCAACACCGCCGACATCACCATCGCCAATGCGCTGACGGTGAACGGCCCGGTGTCGGCCTGGGGCGGCACGGTGACGGCGCAGGGCATCAGCGCGGCCGGCGACATCACCCTGGTGGCGACCGGCCAGGACGTGCTGCTGAACGGCGCCATCACCAACACCGCAGGCAGCGCCAGTGCGCTGAACATCCAGGCCGCCCGTCACATCCGACTGGGCAGCAACGCCAGCATCACGGCCACCAATGCGGCCATGGCCAGCCAGCTGTGGGCCGACACCGACCGCAACGGCGACGGCATCGTCTACCTCACCAGCAGCGGCGTCAGCACCCACGGCGGCGACCTGACCTTCGGCAAGAGCGGCCAGACGGCCACCATCGGCGGCAGCAGCGTGCTGGTCGGCGGCGACGTGTTCGTCCAGCGCAGCAGCGCGCAAAGCCTGGCAACCGGTGGCGGCACCCTCAACGTCTACGGCGAGACCATCGTCGCCAACACCGCCGGCCTGAGCGTCGACACCGCCGGCGGCGACGTCAACTTCCGCGGCCTGCTGAACTCGGGCAACGCCTACAGCTTCGTCGACATGACCGGCAGCGCCGGCACCGGCAGCTGGGACAGCGCGCGCACCGCGGCCCGCAACGGCACGGCCGGCGGCGCCGCCATCGGCGACAGCTACATGGTCAACATCGGCTCGCGGCTGGAGAACCAGATCGCGGGCCTGACCGCCGGCTACAAGGGCGCCTGGATCGGCGCCTGGCGCAGCGACCCCAACAGCTGGGCCTGGACCTGGGCCGACGGCCCCGAGGCCGGGCGCGTGTTCTTCAACCAGAACGGCAGCGGGGGCAGCGCGACCGCCGGCGCCTATGCCAACTTCGGCACCGGCGAGCCCAACGGCGGCCTGAACAGCAGCCGCAGCAGCGTCGAGACCGTCGGCCAGTTCTTCGGCACCGCCGGGCAGTGGAACGACCTGGGCGTCAACACCACCTTCAGCAGCAACCAGGGCAGCCAGTACAACGTGCTGGGCTATGTGCGCGAGACCAACCTGGCGGGTTCGCCGGTCACGATCAACGCCGGCACCGGCCGCGTGAGCTTCGCCGACCGCATCGGCAGCAGCAAGGCCCTGGCCGCGCTGAGCGTCACCGCCGCCGGCACCACCCTGCCCAGCGTGGTGACGACCACCGGCCAGCAGACCTACAACAGCCCGGTGCGCCTGGCCGCCGACACGACGCTGAACACCACGCAGAGCGACATCGTCTTCCAGTCGACGGTCGACTCCGACAGCGCCGCCAGCCCGCGCAGCCTGACACTGAACGTCACCCCCGGCACGGCCTACTACTGGGTGGACTGGACCAGCGCGGACGCGACGCATGTCCACGGCACGATCACCATTGGCAGCAATGTGATCAACGTCACCTACACGAACGAGAACGGCTACGCGTTCGCCCAGACCAGCGGAGGCACCAACTACTGGACCTCGTCGAACGCCGTGTCGCCGTACACCAGCGCCATGGTCGCCAACGGCCCGTCCAGCGCCGACATCGTGGCCCTGCGCTACGCGGGCAACCAGAGCCTCAGCTTCAGCCAGCCGGTCGAGAACCTGGCGTTCAGCGTGGTCAGCCTCAACGGCAACGGCTATGGCTTCAACCAGAACTTCAATGTCGAGTCCTACACCGGCGCGAACGGCGCCGGCAGCGGCTACTACGGCAGCGGCACCCTCAGCAAGAGCCAGGTCGGCAGCACCTACCAGCTCAACGGCTCGGGCGAACCGCACGGCACGGTGCGCTTCGCCAACGCCTTCTCGTCGCTGAACTGGAACAGCCTCAGTCCCGAGTTCTGGAACGGGTTCACCGTCGGCGTCACCGGCACCAGCAGCAATGCGGGCACGGTCCGCTTCAACGGCGCCGCGGGCAGCACGGCGGCCCTGGGCGCGGTGGCCGTCAATGCCGGCCTGCAGACCGCGGCGAACATCGGCGGCGCGGCCTCGCTGGCCGTGTCCGGCCGCACGGCGCTGGGCGGCAACGTCACCACCAGCGGCAGCCAGTCCTATGCCAGCGCGGTCACGCTCGACCGCGACGTGGTGCTCACCACCACCAGCAACGGCGCGGTCAGCACCACCGCCACCGTCGATGGCGCACGCCGCCTGACGGTGCAGACCCACGGAACGGGCGACACCAGCTTCGGCGGCGCGGTGGGCGGCAGCACCGCCCTGACCGGCCTGAGCGTCTACACCGATGCCTTCAACGCCGGCGCCATCGCCGTGGCCGCCGCGGCGGGCGTGACCATCACCAATGCCGGCACCAGCGCCGTCACCGGCGTGGTGTCGGGCACCGGCGCCACGCTGGCCAAGGCCGGTGCGGGCAGCCTGAGCCTGTCGGGCACCAACACCTACGCCGGCGCCACCACGGTGTCGGGCGGCACGCTGGCGATCAGCGCCGATGCCGGCCTGGGCACGGCCCCCGCCGCCGCCACCGCCGGGCACCTGGTGCTCGACGGCGGCACCCTGCTGGCCACCGCCAGCACCACCCTGGCCAGCAACCGCGGCATCCAGCTGGGCAGCGGCAACGGCACGCTCAGCGCCGCATCCGGCGCCACGCTCAGCTACGGCGGCGTCATCGCCGGCAGCGGCGGCCTCAGCAAGGACGGCGCCGGCGCCCTCAGCCTGTCGGGCGCCAGCACCTACACCAACACCACGACGCTGAACGCGGGCACGGTGAACACCAGCCACGCCGCGGCGCTGGGCAACAACTCGGCCGTCACCCTGGCCAATGCCAGCGGCGCCAGCCTGAACCTGCTGGCCGACCTGGCCATCGGCTCGCTGGCCGGCGGCGGCACCACCGGCGGCAACGTCGCGCTGAACGCCCGCACCCTGACCGCCGGCGCCAACAACGGCTCGACCAGCTTCGGCGGCGTCCTCTCGGGCACGGGCGGCAGCCTGGCCAAGGCGGGTTCGGGTGAACTCGTGCTCACCGCCAACAGCAGCTACACCGGCGCCACCGCCATCAACGGCGGCAGCCTGGTGCTGCGCCACAACGCGCCCACCGTGGCGACCAGCGGCTTCAACGGCACCGGCCGCCTGACCGTGGAGCCGGTGGCGGCCAGCTTCACCAGCGCCCTCGGCTTCAGCGCCCCCGTCTCCGGCAGCCTGAGCGGCCTGACCCTGGGCAAGGCCGGCAACGGCGCGGACATCACCGTGGCCAGCGCCACCAGCGTCAACGGCCCGATCGCCATCCACGGCGGCACGGTGACGCTGAACGCCGGCCTCACCACCAGCAACGCCGGCACCGGCGACGTGGCCATCACCGCCGCCACCGGCCTGGCCGGCAATGGCGGCGTGGCCCTGGCCAACGGGCGCACCCTCACCATCCACCAGGCCGGCAACACCACCTACGGCGGCGTGATCTCGGGCAGCAATGCCAACCTGGTGAAGGACGGCGCGGGCGACCTGGGCCTGGCCGGCGCCAGCACCCACGGCGGCAGCACGACGGTGAACGCCGGCATCCTGTCGCTGGCCGCGGCCGACCGCCTGCCCGACAGCACCGCATTGACGGTCAATGCCGGCGCCACCTTCAGCCTGAACGGCTACAACGAGAGCGTGGGCTCGATCGCCGGCAACGGGCTGATCGTCAACGGCGCCGTGGTGCGCGACGGCCTGGTGCTGTGGCTGGACGCGGGCAACACCGCGTCCTACAGCGGCTCGGGCACGACCTGGTACGACCTCTCGGGCAACGGCTACCACGGCACGCTGGTGGGCGCGCCCGTCTACAACGCCAGCACAAGCCTCTTCAGCTTCACCAGCAATGCCCAGTACGTGCAGCTGCCGGCGCTGCCGGCCGGCTTCCTCGGCAACACGGTGACAGGCGTCACCATGTTCACCGTGGCCAACTTCGGCACGGCCAACAACTGGGAGCGGGTCTTCGACCTGGGCAACACCGGCGCCGGGGGAAACAACCCCAACCACAACATCGTCATCTCGCGCGAAGGCACCGGCAGCAAGCTGAACTGGGAGATCTACACCGGCACGAGCTTCGGCGCGCCATCCGAGAACAAGATCGGAGCCAACGCAGCGATCACCGACAGCGTCAAGCGCAGCTACACCGGTACCGCCGACGGTGCCAACCTGCGCATCTACCGCGATGGCCAGCTCAACACCACCACCGCCAGCACCGCGCTGCCCGTGGCCGTGGCGCGCAACAACAACTACATCGGCAAGAGCAACTGGCAGCAGGACGACACCTTCCGCGGCGACATCGGCACGCTGATGGTCTACAACCGCGCGCTGTCGCAGGCCGAGATCACCAAGAACCACCAGCTGCTGTTCAACCGCGCCACCGCCACGCTGAGCGTGGGTGGCAACAACACCAGCACCAGCTTCGGCGGCACCATCGAGAACGGCGTGGGCACGCTGAACCTGGTCAAGCTGGGCAGCGGCACGCTGACGCTGGCCGGCGCCAACAGCTATGCCGGCACCACCACGGTCAGCGCCGGCACGCTGCGCAACGGCGCGGCCAACGTCGTGCCCGACCTGTCACCCGTCACCGTCGCCGCAGGTGCCACCTGGAACCTGAACGGCTACAACGAAAGCGCCGGCTCGGTGGCCGGCGCCGGCAGCATCGCCCTGGGCGCTGGCACGCTGACCACCGGCGGCCTGGGCACCAGCACCAGCTTCAGCGGCGCGATGTCAGGCAGCGGCGGCATCACCAAGACCGGTGCCGGCACCTGGACCCTGACGGGCACCAGCAGCCACAGCGGTGCCACCACGGTGGCGGCCGGCACCCTGGCCAGCGGCGCGGCCGACAGCCTGTCCGATGCCAGCGCCATCACCGTGGCCGCGGGCGCCACGCTGAGCCTGGCCGGCAACAGCGACAGCATCGGCTCGTTGGCCGGCGCCGGCAGTGTGGCGCTGGGCAGCGCCACACTGACCACCGGCGGCGACGACACCAGCACCACCTTCAGCGGCATCGTGTCGGGCAGCAACGGCAACCTCGCCAAGAGCGGCAGCGGCACCTTCACCCTCACTGGCGCCAACAGCTACACCGGCACCACCAGCGCCAATGCCGGCACGCTGGCCGTGGGCAACGGCGGCGCCAGCGGCACGCTGGGCAGCGGCGCGGTGACCAGCAATGCCACGCTGGCCTTCAACCGTTCGGGCAGCGTGTCGCTGAGCACCCTGCTGCCGCATGCCGGCGGCATCACCGGCAGCGGGACCGTCACCGCCACCGCAGCCACCGACCTGACGGTCGACCGCCCGGTCAACGTGGCCGGTGCGGTGACGCTGACCGCCACGGCCGGCAGCCTGGCGATCAACAGCGCGGTGGCCAGCGGCGGCACCGCCACGCTGGCCCAGGCCGGCACGCTGACCGACGGCGCCAGCGGCAGCATCGCCGCCGCCAGCCTGCGCCTGCAGGGTGGCAACGTCACGCTGGATAACGCCGCCAACGCGGTCGGCACGCTGGCCGCCAGCGGTGTGGGCAGCCTGACCTACAGCGACAGCGATACGCTGACCATCGGCACGGCGGGCGGCACCTCCGGCGTGTCCGCCAGCGGCACGGTGAGCATCGCCACCCGCAGCGGCGACCTGACGCTGGCGGCCAATGTGGCCACCAGCAGCACCAGCGCCTCGGCTCTGGTCCTGAATGCCGGCAGCAGCGCCGCCGCCGGCACCGCCAGCGGCGGCAACCTGGTGGCCAGCGGCAGCCCGAGCGTCAGCGTCGGTGCCGGCGGCACCGCGCGCCTCTACACCGGCAGCATCGCCGGCACCAGCCTGGGCGGGCTTGCCGGCCCGGCATCGGGCAGCGGCCGCTTCCGCTATGGCAGCGACGAGGCCAGCAGCGCCTACAGCACCGCACTGGCCACGGGCCTGAACGCGATCTTCCGCGAGCGCCCGGCCGTCACGGTGGGCGTGGACAGCCAGGCCATCACCTATGGCGACGGCCTTCCCAGCCTGACTGGCACGTTGAGCGGCAGCCTGGCCAACGGCGACAGCGCCAGCTATGCCATCGCCGGCCGTGTCAACGCCAGCAGCGGCAACATCCGCGCCGGCAGCTACACGCTCAGCGAAGCCACGCTGGCGGGCCTGGGCTACAGCACCAGCGCGACCACCGGCACGCTGACGGTGGCGCAACGCCCGCTGACGCTGACCGGCCTGACCGCCAGTGACAAGGTCTACGACCGCAGCACCGCGGCCAGCGTCAGCAACCTGGGCAGCCTCTCGGGCCGTGTCGGCGGCGACACCGCCACGCTGAACAGCGCGGGCGCCAGCGCCAGCTTCGCAGACGCCAACGCCGGCAGCAACAAGACGGTCACCGTCAGCGGCCTGGCCCTGGCCGGCGCCGATGCCGGCAACTACAGCCTGGCCCCGCAGACCACCACCGCGACGATCACGCCCAAGGCGCTGACGGTGTCGGGCATCACCGCCGCCGACAAGGTCTACGACGCCACCACTGCCGCCACCATCAGCACCGCGGGCCTGGCGCTCAGCGGCCTGGTGGCCGGCGATGCCGGCGCCGTGACCTTGACCGGCGCCAGCGGCAGCTTCGACACCAAGAACGTCGGCAACGGCAAGACGGTGAGCCTGAGCTACACCACGGGCGGCAGCGCGCTGGCCAACTACCGCATCACCGACCAGGCACAGACCACGGCCAGCGTCACGCCGGCCACGCTGACCCTGTCGGGTGCCAGCGGGGTGAGCAAGACCTATGACGGCAACGACAGCCTGCCCGCAGGTGTTGCCGGCTACGTGAGCAGCGGCGCCGGCAGCCTGGCCGGCGTGCTGGGCAGCGACACGGTGGGCCTGAGCGGCCGCGGCGCCTTCGCCAGCGCCAACGTCGCGCGCGACGGCGGCAGCAACGTCATCGCCCAGGGCCTGCTGCGCGGCAGCATCGCCTTGAGCGGTGCCGACGCCGGCAACTACACCCTGGCCTGGACCAACGGCAGCGCCACCATCCAGCCCGCGCCGCTGACGGTGCGGGCCGACAACGACGCCAGGTTCGTGCTCGCCGCCGACCCGGTCTTCAGCGTCAGCTACAGCGGTTTCGTCAACGGCGAGACGGCAGCGGTGCTGACCAGCACGCCCACGGTGACGCGGCCGAATGCCGCCACCGACGTGGCCAGCGGCAGCTACCCCGGCGCGCTGCAGGTCGCCGGCGCCGCTGCCGCCAACTACGCCATCACCCATGTGGCCGGCGACTTCACCATCGTGCCGGCGAGCCAGCTGCTGGTGCGCGTGGCCAATGGCAGCAGCACCTACGGCACGGCGCCGGCCTACACCATCGCCTCGGCCTCGTACTGGGACCCGACCGCCAACGGCGGTGCCGGCGGCGAGGTGGTGCTCGGTGGCATCACCGCCAACGGCGGCAACAGCTTCACGGTCGATGACGGCGCCAGCGGATCGGCGGTCATCACGCTGGCGCCGGTGAGCCCGCTGATGTCGACCAGCGGCGCACTGCGGGCGGGCAGCTGGCAGCTCGACCTGGCCGGCCCGGTGGGCGGCAGCAGCGCCAACTTCAGCAGCACGGTGACCGTGGTCGGTGCGCACCAGGTCAACCAGGCGACGCTGAACGCGGTCGTCAACACCGGCGCCAAGACCAAGGTCTACGACGCCAGCGCAGCCATGATGGGCCTGGCACTGGACGCGCAGGCCGCCGGCGCGCAGGTCGGCGACACGGTCACGCTGGGCGCCAGCGGCAGCTTCGACGACAAGAACGCCAGCATCGGCGCCGGCAAGGGCTACACCGTCGCGGGCATCGTGCTCGACGGCGCCGACGCCGGCAACTACAGGCTGGCCGGCAACAGCGTCTCGGCCAGCGACGGCCAGATCACGCCGCGCCCTCTGCGCGTGAGCTACAGCGGCGTCGACCGGGTCTACGACGCCGGCACCAGCGCCAGCGTGACGACCCAGGACGACCGCCTGGCCGGCGACAGCCTGGGCATCAGCCGCAGCGCCAGCTTCGCCGACAAGCATGTCGCCCGCGACGGCAGCGGCAACCTGGTGGCCAAGGCGGTCACCGTCAGCGGCGTCAGCCTGACCGGCGCCGATGCCGGCAACTACACGGTCGCTGCCGGCGGCAGCACCACGGCCACCATCAGCCCGGCGCCGCTGGCGATCTCGGGCATCGTGGGCGTGGACAAGACCTACGACCGGACCACCAGCGCGGTGCTGGACACCAGCGGCGTGACCCGCACCGGCCTGCTGGGCAGCGACACCGTCACCGTCACGCCCACCGGCAGCTTTGCCGACGTGCACGCCGGCGCGGGCCGCAGCATCACGCTGGCCAGCAGCCATGGCGGTGCCGACGCCGGCAACTACAGCATCACCGACCAGGCGGCCACCACCGCATCGGTGCTGCGCCGGCCGGTCGAGGTGTCGGCCGCGGGCGGCATCAGCAAGCTCTACGACGGCAACACCGCGATGAGCGGCGTCAGCATCGCGGTCGGCGCGGTCAACGGCGTGGCCGCGTCGGGCGTGGTCGGCGGCGACAGCCTCAGCGTCTCGGGCACCGGCAGCTTCAGCTCGGCCGCGGTCAGCCGCGACGGCAACGGCACCGTGCTGTCGAACAAGAGCTACACCCTGTCCAACCTGACGCTGAGCGGCGCCTCGGCCGCAGACTACATGATCGCCGGCGGTGCCACCACCCTGTCCGGCAGCGACGGCCGCATCGACCCGCGCACCCTGGGCCTGAGCGGCTTCGCCGTGGCCGACAAGGTCTACGACGGCGGCACCGCGGCCACCATCACCAGCGCCGGCAGCCTCAGCGGCCTGGTCAGCGGCGACGTGGTCAGCACCGGCAACACCGGCGCCAGCTTTGCCAGCGCCAACGCCGGCCATGGCCGCACGGCCACGCTGAACGGCGTGAGCCTGGCCGGCGCCGACGCGGGCAACTATGTCTTCGACGGCAACCCGGTCACGGCCAGCGCCAACATCAGCCGCGCCACGCTGACCATCAGCGGCAGCAGCGCAGCCGGCAAGACCTACGACGGCAGCACCAGCGCCGCGATCACCGTCGGTACGCTGGTCGGGCTGGTCGGCAGCGAGACGCTGCTCACCACGGCCACCGGCAGCCTGGACAGTGCCAACGCCGGCAGCCGCACCGCGACGGCGCAGTACACCCTGGCCGACGGCAGCGGCCTGGCGGCCAACTACACGCTGGCCGACACCACGCATGCCGTCACCGTCGTGCCCAAGGCGCTGAGCATCAGCGGCAGCAGCGCGGCGAACAAGACCTACGACGGCAGCAGCGCCGCGGCGATCACCCTGGGCACCCTCGCCGGCCTGGTCGGCAGCGAGACCCTGGGCACCACCGCCACCGGCACCCTGGACAGCGCCAACGCCGGCAGCCGCACCGCCACCGCGCACTACGCCCTGGCCGACGGCACCGGCCTGGCCGCCAACTACACCCTGGCCGACACCACGCATGCCGTCACCGTCGCGCCCAAGGCGCTGAGCATCAGCGGCGGCAGCGCGGCGACCAAGACCTACGACGGCAGCACCAACGCCGCGATCACCGTCGGTGCGCTGGTCGGGCTGGTCGGCAGCGAGACGCTGCTCACCACGGCCACCGGCAGCCT
>CALMIF010000366.1 GCA_937864045.1 uncultured Aquabacterium sp.
CGGCACCGGCCCGGCGCCGCGCGACGTGACGCCCGAGGCCACGCTGGCGGTGGCCGACAAGGAGATGCCCGGCTTCGGCGAGCAGATGCGCCAGATCAGCCTGCGCTTCGTGCCCACGGCGATCCTGAGCCGCCAGGTGGCGGTGATCCGCAAGCAGGCGCTGATCATCAACCTGCCCGGCCAGCCCAAGAGCATTGCCGAGACGCTGCAGGGCCTGCCCGACGCCGCGCCGCCGGTGCACGGCATCTTCGCCGCCGTGCCCTACTGCGTCGACCTGATCGGCGGGCCGTACATCGAGACCGATGACGCCGTCTGCAAGGCCTTCCGACCCAAAACTGCAATCAGGCCCGTGCGGGCCTGAGCGGCCATCCGACCGCCACGGGCCTGAAGCCTACTTGACGAGGCGGCTGAGCCGCTCGGCGTCGAACTGCTCGACCGTCTGCGCGTCCTGCGGCACGCAGGGCGAACCCGGCAGTTCACGCGCACCCGAGGACAGCTTCTCGATCGCCTGCCACAGCAGGGCGATCTGGTGCTCCTGGCTGCTGGCGTTGTCGATCAGGCCCTTCATCGCCTGCGACACCGGGTCGTCGCCGCTGGTCACGCCGTAGGCCGAGAAGCCCATCTTGGCCGCGGCCTGCTCGCGCACGGCCTCCACGTCGGCCTTGATGATGCGCGCCGGGTTGCCCACCGCGGTGGCGCCGGGCGGCACCGGCTTCATCACCACCGCGCCCGAGCCCACGCGGGCGCCATCGCCCACGGTGAAGCCGCCCAGCACCTGGCTGTTGGCGCCGACGATCACGCCCTTGCCCAGGGTCGGGTGGCGCTTGGCGCCGCGGGTCAGCGAGGTGCCGCCCAGGGTCACGCCCTGGTAGATGGTGCAGTCGTCGCCGATCTCGGCGGTCTCGCCCACCACCACGCCCATGCCGTGGTCGATGAACACGCGCCGGCCGATGGTGGCGCCGGGGTGGATCTCGATGCCGGTGAGCATGCGGCCCAGGTGCGACAGGAAGCGGCCCAGCCACTTGAAGCCATGGCGCCAGGCCACATTCGCCCAGCGGTGCCAGATCACCGCATGCAGGCCCGGGTAACACGTCAGCACCTCGAAGGCGGAGCGCGCGGCGGGGTCGCGCTCGCGGATGCAGGCGATGTCTTCTCGGAGGCGGCTGAACATGGTGGATTTCCAGCAGAGGGCCGGCCAGTGTAGTTCGGCACCGCCGGGCGTGCAGGCAGGCGCCGCCTACACTGGCCGTGTGACCGCCACGCCCCGTTCGACCACCCATGCCAGCCCCCGCCGGGCCGAACGGCAGCCCCCGTGGCTGGCGCCGGCCCTGGCCCTCGCGGTGCTGGCCTGGCCGGCGACCGGGCACGGCGCCGACCCGTCGGCGGCGCCTGCCGCGGCCAGCGCCGCCGCGATGCCGCTGCCGGCCGCACAAGCGCCCGGCCCGGCCGCTTCGCCGGCATCGGTCTCCGGCACCGGCCAGCGCATCTATGCCGACATGCAGCCGCGCCTGCTGCAGGTGCGCACCTTGCTCAAGACGCAGGACAGCCAGTCGTCGGTGGGCTCGGCCTTCCTGGTCACGCCCGAGGGCCACCTGATCACCAACTACCACGTGGTCAGCAGCTACGCGCTGGCGCCGCAGCGCCACCGCCTGGTCTATGCCACGGTCGACGGCCAGCAGGGAGCGCTGGACCTGCTGGCCATCGACGTGGTGCACGACCTGGCCCTGCTGAAGCCCGCCGACCCGGCGCCACTGCGCGGCCGCGGCGCCGTGCCGTTCCGCCCGGCGGATGCGGAGCCCGAACGCGGCGCGCGCATCTTCTCGCTGGGCAATCCGCTGGACGTGGGCTTCGCCGTCACCGAGGGCGCCTACAACGGCCTGGCCGAGCGCCACTACCTGCCCACGCTGTTCTTCGGCGGCTCGCTGTCGGCCGGCATGAGCGGCGGCCCGGCGCTGGACAGCCAGGGCCGGCTGGTGGGCGTCAACGTCGCGGCGCGGCGGGAAGGCGAGCAGGTCAGCTTCCTCGTGCCGGGCGCGCTGGCCCAGGCGCTGCTGGCGCGCGGACGCAACGCCAAGCCGATCACCCAGCCGGTGCATGCCGAGATCGAGCGCCAGCTGCTGGCGCACCAGGATGGCCTGGTGGCGCGCTTCGTCGGCCAGCCGTGGCGGGCGGCCGGCCATCCGCGCTACCGCATTCCCGTGCCGCAGGAGAACTTCTCGCGCTGCTGGGGCAGCGGCGCGCCGGCCGGCGCGCGCGGGGTGGTGTTCGAGCGCAGCGACTGCACGATGGACAGCGCCGTCTTCATCGACGAGCGCCTGCGCACCGGCGCCATCAGCGTGCGCCACGAGACCTACGACGGCAGCCGCATCGGTGCGCTGCGCTTCCAGCAGCGCTACGCCGCCAGCTTCGACAACGAGCACATGGGCGGCCCCGACGGCCACCGCGTCGCCGCCCAGTGCACCGAGCGCACCGTGGCCGCTGGTGGCGGCCTGCCGATGCGGGCCGTGGTCTGCCTGCAGGCCTACAAGAAGCTGCCGGCCCTGGTCGACCTGACGGTGCTGACCACCTCGCTGGACGGCGAGACCACCGGCGTGCAGGGCCGGCTGGACGCACTGGGCCTGAGCCTGGACAGCGCGCGGCTGCTGACGCGCCACTACCTGGAGGGTTTCGGTTGGACACCGGCCGCCCCGAAGACCGGCTCGCGCTGATCGAGCTGATCGACCGCGACGGCCGGGTGCGCCGCACGCTGGACGTGCACGCCTGGCCGGTGTCGCTGGGCCGTGCGCTGGACAACACCCTGGTGCTGGACGACCCGCACGTGGCGCCGCACCACGCCACGCTGGCGCCGGATGCCGACGGCCTGCTGCAGTTGCAGGTGGGCGCCAGCCGCAACGGCGTGCAGGTCGGACCACGCCGGCTGCCGGCCGGCACGCAGGCGCCGCTGGCCGAGGCAAGCGCACTGCTGCAACTGGGCGGCCAGCGCCTGCGCGTGCGCCTGGCCGGCGCGCCCGTGGCGCCCGAGCTGCCGCTGGCCCGCCCGGTGGCCGTCGGCCGCGCGCTGTGGGCCATGCTGGCCGCCTGGGTGCTGGTGCAGGCCGGCCACCGCTGGCTGCGGCTGGACCCGGGTGCCGACTTCGTCGAGTGGCTGCCCTGGCTGCTCGGCCTGCCCACCGGCCTGGCCCTGTGGTGCGGCCTGTGGGCGCTGGGCAGCAAGCTGTTCCGCCATGGGTTCGACTTCGCCAGCCATGCGGCCATCGCGCTGGCCTGGCTGCTGGTCTGGGAGGTGCTGGACGCCGTGTTGCCGCTGGCCGCCGCCGCCGCAGGCTGGCCGCTGCCGTGGCTGGCCTGGCGCCAGTGGGGCCTGGCGCTGATCACCACCCTGCTGCTGCGGGCCCACCTGCGCCAGGTGCTGCCCCAGCACCCGCGGGCGATCAACCTCGGCCTGGGCCTGCTGCTGGTCGCCGGCATCGGCGTCAACGGGATGCTGAACCTGCGCCACCTGGGTCGGGTGTTCAACGAGCCCTACATGAGCGCCCTGCCACCGCCCGCGCTGCGCCTGGGCGGCACGGTGCCGGTGCCCGCGCTGGCGGACGACCTGCCGGCCCTGCACCAGGCGCTGCAGCAGCGCGCCCGCGAGGCGGTGCTGCGCGACGGCGACGAGGACGAGCCGCGCTGATCAGCAGCGCCACGCTGCGCTGCAGCCCTTCGGCTTCGCTCAGGGAGCGGACCGGCCGCGCTGCACCGCCCGCGCGATGCCGCGCAGGATGTGCAGTTCCTCCGCTGTCGGCTGGGCCCGGTTGATCAACTGCTGCAGCCGCGGCATCAGCCGCTTGGGCGCGGCGGGGTCGAGGAAGCCGATCGCCTCCAGCACCTGTTGCCAGTGGTCCAGCGCCCCGGCGACGGCGGCGCCGTCGGCCGGCAGCGTGGCCGCCGTGCGCGGCTGAACCGGATACGCGCCCAGCGCGCAGCGCCAGTCGTAGGCGATGCACTGCAGCGCCTGCGCCAGGTTCAGCGAGCCGTAGTCCGGCGTGGTCGGGATGCTCAGGCACACATGGCAGCGCCAGACATCGGCATTCGCCATGCCGTAGCGCTCGCTGCCGAAGACGAAGGCCACCCGCTGCGCCCCGGCCGCCACCTCGGCGGCCAGCGCCGGCAGGCGATCCCGCGGGGCGACCGTGGGCGGGCCGAAGTCGCGCGGCGTCATCGCGGTGGCGCAGGCGAAGCTGATGCCGTCCAGCGCGTCGGCCAGCGTGGGCACGATGCGCGCGCGCACCAGGATGTCGGCCGCGCCGCTGGCCATCGCCACCGCGTCCTCGTGGCTGGTCACGTCGGCATGGCGCGGCGCCACCAGCACCAGGTCGGAGAAGCCCATCACCTTCATCGCCCGCGCCGCGGCGCCCACGTTGCCGGCATGGCTGGTGTTCAACAGCACGAAACGGGTGCCGTCGTTCGTCGGCAGTGGTGTGTTGGCGGTCACGAGCGGGTAGACTCCAGAGTTTGCCCGGGGATTGTCGACGTTGTCGACCCATCCCCCCGATGGGCCGCTCTTTCTCTCCGCCGCCTTGCCCCACCCCTTCCCGGATCAACAGGACCGCCACCCATGTCGCAGACCCTGCACCCCATGCTCAACATCGCCATCAAGGCCGCGCGTGCCGCGGGGGCGATCATCAACCGGGGCTCGCAGGACCTGGACATCCTGAAGATCAGCAGCAAGGGCCCGAACGATTTCGTCAGCGAGATCGACCAGCTGGCCGAGCAGGCCATCATCGAGACCCTGCTCACCGCCTACCCGGGGCACGGCATCCTGGCCGAGGAATCGGGCCGCGCCCATGGCGCCAAGCACAGCGACTTCGTCTGGATCATCGATCCGCTGGACGGCACCACCAACTTCCTGCACGGCTTCCCGGTCTACGCGGTCAGCATCGCGCTGGCCTTCCGCGGCAAGGTCGAGCAGGCTGTCGTCTACGACCCGTGCCGCAACGACCTGTTCTATGCCTCGCGCGGGCGTGGCGCCTTCCTCAACGACAAGCGCCTGCGGGTGAGCAAGCGCACCCGGCTGGCCGATTCGCTGATCGGCACCGGCTTCCCCTTCCGCAAGGGCGACAACTTCCAGCGCTATCTCAAGATGTTCGAGACGGTGATGGCCGCCTGTGCCGGCGTGCGCCGCCCGGGCGCGGCGGCGCTGGACCTGTGCTACGTGGCCGCCGGCTGGTATGACGGCTTCTTCGAGACCGGCCTGAACCCCTGGGACATCGCCGCCGGCTCGCTGA
>CALMIF010000367.1 GCA_937864045.1 uncultured Aquabacterium sp.
CCAACTACTTCTACGCCGGCACGGCCGAGGACCTGAAGCAGGTCTACCAGGGCCTCTCCAGCCGGCTGGTGGTGGAGACCAAAGAGACCGAGGTCAGCGCGCTGTTCGCCGCCGCGGGCGCGCTGCTGGTGGTGCTGGCCGCCGGGCTCAGCGTCTGGTGGTTCGGTCGGGTGCTGTAGCCCGGCAGACGGCGGGGTCAGGCCTGGGTGGTGGCGGCGGTGGTGGCGGCACCGCGCCGCGGCCGGCGCAGCACCGCTGCAGCGCAGCCGAACAGGGCGAGGCCGGCCAGGCCGAAGCTGCCCGGCTCGGGCACCTTGCAGATGCCGGTGCCGATGGCCACGCAGGCCCCGGCGAAGCTGGCATCGAGCGACAGGAAGTCGCGGCCGACGACATTGCGCGCGAAATCGGGGCTGGCACCGAAGTTCAGCAGCAACGCCCCATCGGCCGCGGCCGTCCAGCTCATGCGCAGGAAGGTGAAGGCGCCATTCGTCTGCACCGCAGCCAGGTCGTCATCGTTGAGCAGCGAGTAGCCGACGGTCTTCAGCACACCGGGCGTGCTGGCGTCGGCATCGAAGCCGGCATTGGCACCGCCGAACTCGGCATCCAGCAGGCTGGCACCGCCCCCGGTGGTCAGGCCCGTGTTGAAGACCACGTCCAGATCGAACGCGGACAGGATGTCCGTACCCAGGCCGCTGATGCGGACGTCGACGATGATGGTGTCGCCGACGGCGACGCTCTGCGATGCTGGATCCATGCTGACCACGACCGCGGCCGAGGCCGGCGCAGCCGAGAAGACGGCGGCAGCGACCACCGGAGCGAGCAGAACATGTTTCATCGTGGACCTCTCTTTCGGATGTCTGGAAGTACCGAGGCGCCTTGGATCGCGCCTCGGTCGGGGTACCTCAGTTGGTGGCGCAGTTCGGCCGCGTGCAGGCCAGCACGCACTGCCGGGCGTCGTTGATCGTGATCTTGCCGTCGCCGTTGGCATCACGCGGATCGCCGCTGGCCGGCGTCTGGCCGATGCCGGCGCGGACCAGGCTGACGTCGGCCGAGTCGATGTCGCCGTCCCGGTCGATGTCGCAGGTCAGGTCGGGCTTGGTCAGCGTCAGGTCAAACAGGACCGGCGTGGTGCCCGAGGTGTTCGCATTCAGACGCGCCTGCACCTGGATGAAGCGCCCGGTGAGGCCGGGGTTGGCGCCATTGGCCACCGGCACGAACGGCAGGCCGGTCAGGTTGGCCTGCACGTCGCTGGCGCGGGCCGACACCGTCACGCTCGTGCCCGACGGCGTCGAGGCGTTCCAGCCGATCTTCGCCCAGGTCTGGCCGCCGATGCTGCTGTCGTTGACCACCGTCCAGGTGCCGGTGGGCGTGGTGGTGTTGCGTGCGGCAAAGCCGGTGGCGTCGCTGTAGGTGTACGGGTCGAAGCCGACCGGGAAGGTGCCGAGCGGCGCACAGTCGGTACCACGGTACTTGGCGACGCTGTTGGTGAAGCGGTTGATCTGCCAGACGTTGTTGTCGGCGTCGACGATCACGCCCCGGGTCTCGATCGATCCCGCGAACTGGTTGGGACCGCTGCACAGCTGCGCACCGGTGGTCTTGTCGTACTTGCGCACGCCGCCGGTGGTGTAGGGACCGGTCCAGATGTTGCCGAAGCCGTCGACCGAGATGCCGGTCGACGACAGGCCCTTCGACCCGCCGGGCGTGGTGAAAGTGTTCGGACCCGGTGTGAACTCGCGGTAGCCCAGGCCGCTGGTCGAGGCCAGGTAGACCTTGCCGTTGCCCAGCGCGATGCCGTAGTTGTCGCTGTTGTCGTTGAAGGCGGTGGCGGTCGCGGCCGGGTTCGCGGCCGTCGTGTCCATGCGGCCCAGGGTTCGGCCCAGCGACGCGCTCCAGAGGATGCCGTTGGCATCGACCAGGCAGCCGTAGGGGTTCCAGGGCACGGAATACGGGCCGCCGATGATGCTGCCGTCGGCCGCGCTCAGCTTGTAGTAGCGGCGTGAGTTGAAGACGCCGAGCCACAGGTTGCCGTCGGTGCCGATGCACAGCGCCCGGCCGAGCTGGCCGTTCTCGGAGCTCGGCAGGGTGCTGGTCCAGGCCACGCGTTCGTCCTGGCTCTCGCAGCTGGTGGCGTTGCAGTCGAAGTTGGCGCCGGTGCCGTTGACGACCGCCTTGGTCTCGGCGGCGCTGATGGTGCCGCTGTTGTCGGCATCGGTGGAGGTGCCGGTCTGGCCGGGCCGGGCGATGCTGCTCTCGGCCAGCACCTTCATCACCATCGGCGGCCGGTTGTCGAAGTGCCGGTTGGCGATGTAGGCGTTGCCGTCGATGTCGACCGCCGAGCGCGAGGGCGCCGCACCGCTGAAGGCACCCTTGTTGCTGAACGCGCCACTGCCGAACCAGGTGCGGTAGCGGCCCAGCTCACGTCCGGTGGTGGTGTCGATCTTGGACAGCGAGTCCTCGCCCGCGTTGGCGATCCACATCACGGGGAAGGTGGTGCCGACCAGGTTGAGCTGCAGCTGGTTGCTGTTCGGGGCGTTGAAGTTCACCCCGGACAGCACGCCCAGCGAGAAGTCGGCGTCGTTGGTGTAGACCACCACCCCGGCCTGGGCCAGCAACGGAAGCAGCCCGGCGGTGACCACCGCCGGGCCCATCCACTGGCGAAACGCACTGCCCTGGGGGCGAAGGTCACGGTGTCCTTGTCGCATGTTGCTCTCCTGTCCTCGAAACAATCGGGTCGTCGGGGGGGCGTCGTGGCCGTCGGGTCATCGCGTGCCGGCTGCTGCCACCAAGGCAGCAGCCGGCCGGCCGATCGGGAAGCCTTCCTGCGCAGTCGACCGAGTCAGGCGCTGCAGGCCTGAGCCGTCGGTGGCGATGCGGTAGATCTGCCCGGGCCAGTCGCGAAAGCTCATCAGGAACACATGGCGCCCATCGGCCGACCAGCTGGCGCCCATGTCGGCGTGTTCCCAGCGCGTCAGGTTGACGATGCCGCTGCCGTCGGCATTCATCAGATGCACGTTCATCGGGCCGCCCTGGCTGCCGGCATTGCTGAGGAAGAGCAGCTTCTTGCCGTCGGGCGAGAACCGGGGCTGGCTGTTCACGTAGGCGCCCTCGGTCAGCGCGACCGAAGTCCGGTCGCCCAGCTGCACCTTGCGCAGGTTGACGCCTTCGGTCCGACCGCCGGCATGCACGTAGACGATGCCGCGGCCATCCGGGGTCCAGACCGGCCCGAACTCGCCGCCCTTGCTGTCGGTGATGGGCTGGGCCGTGCCGCTGGCGAGATCGGCCACCACGATCCGGGACTTGCCGCCGATCTGGGCGACCAGCGCGATCCTGCTGCCGTCGGGCGACCATTCCGGCGCCCCCAGCTCCTGCAAGTCGGCGGCAATGCGCCGGTCGTCGCTGCCATCGGCGCGCACCACGCGCAGCTCGGTGCCACGTTCGCCGTCGGCGATGTAGGCGATCTGCTGGCCGTCCGGCGACCAGGCAGGGCTCTGCTCGAGCCCGGGCCGCGACGTCACGCGGCGCAGGTCGCCACCGTGGGCATCCATGGTGTAGACATCGCCGCCGCCCGAACGGGTGGAGACGAACGCGATGCGGCCCTGCCGCGACCACACCGGCTGCAGCTCACTGTGCTCGGTGCTGGTGAGCCGGACCTCGGTCGTGCCGTCGGCATCGACACGGAAGATCTGCGAGCTGCCGCTGCGCATCGAGGTGTAGATCACCTCGCCGCCGGGACCGGCCGCGCCGGGGGCCGGCTTGGTGTCCGCAGCGGCCAGCGCGATGGCCGGCCAGCACAGGCACAGCAGGGTCTGCGCGGCGGCACGCCTGGAGAACATCATGGCGTCGTCCGGCTCAGCGCGAAGCCTGGAACAGCATCGCCGGCACAGCCTCGCGGCCATCGGCCTGCAGCAGCTGGACGCGGTGGGCGCCGTCCTGCGTGGCTGTCAGCGTGTGGGCGAGCCGGCCATCGGCCGCCACCACCACCGCCGCCACCGACACGGCATTGCCCGGCCCGGCGACGCGCACGGTGATCAACGCGCCGGGCTGGAAGCCGCCGCCGGTGATCTCGATCGCACGGCCGACGGGCGCCATCGACGGCGCACTGGCGAACGGTGCGGCCATGGCCGCACTGCTGACGAACATGGCACCAAGCACCACGCGACGGAACACGGAGGACTTCATGGATCGCACCCCTTGCAAAAGACTGCCACCTCAGGCCGGGTTGCCCGCCTGTCGGCGCTGGCAACCGCTTGATGACCACGGTATGACTCAGGCCTTTGCGCGTGCATCCCGCGATCGCGGGGGCGCACCTGAGTTTTATCAATTCGGGAGTGGATCGAGGGGCGGAGAACGCAGCAGCGACGCCTGACCGCCGGCCCCGGGACCGCGCCGGTCGGGCCGCTCAGACCAGGCGGCCCTGCTCCAGCCGCAGCACCCGCTGGCAGCGCGCGGCCAGCGTGGCGTCGTGCGTGACCAGCACGAAGGCGGTGCCGTGGCCGCGCGCCAGGTCCAGCATCAGCGCGAAGACCGCGTCGGCGCTGCTGCGGTCGAGGTTGCCGGTGGGCTCGTCGGCCAGCACGCAGGCCGGGCGCGCCACCAGGGCGCGGGCGATGGCCACGCGCTGGCGCTCGCCGCCCGACAGCTGCGCCGGCCGGTGCGCCGTCCGGGCGGCCAGGCCGACGGCCGCCAGTGCCTCGCGGGCGGCGGCTTGGGCGCTGGCCACCGTGTCGCGGCGGATGCGCAGCGGCATCGCCACGTTGTCCAGCGCGGTGAATTCGGGCAGCAGATGGTGGAACTGGTACACGAAGCCCAGGTGGCGGTTGCGCCAGGCGCCCAGCTCGGCCGCGCCCAGCGTGCCCAGCTCACGCCCGGCCAGCGTCACCTGGCCGGCCGTGGGCGCATCCAGCCCGCCCAGCAGGTGCAGCAGGGTGCTCTTGCCCGAGCCCGAGGCGCCGACGATGGCCAGCGTCTCGCCCGGCTGCACCGACAGGCTCACGCCCTGCAGCACCGGCACGTCCAGCCCGCCTTCGGTGAAGCGCTTGGTCAGGCCCTCGCAGCGCAGCACGGGCTCACTCATAGCGGAGCGCCTCGGCCGGGTTGACGCGGCTGGCGCGCCAGCTCGGGTAGAGCGTGGCGATGAAGGCCAGCAGCAGCGCGATCAGCGTGATCGGCAGCACGTCGCCCAGGCGCGGGTCGCTGGGCATGCGGCTGATCACGTAGATGCTGCCGGGCAGGAAGGCCACGCCCAGCAGCCGTTCCAGCGCCGGCACCAGGGTGCCGATGTTGAAGGCCACCAGCAGGCCGAACACCACGCCGCCCAGCGTGCCGATCACCCCGCTGGCCGCGCCCTGCACCACGAAGATGCCCATGATCGAGCGCGGGCTGGCCCCCAGGGTGCGCAGGATGGCGATGTCGGCGCGCTTGTCGGTCACCGTCATCACCAGGGTGCTGACGAGATTGAACGCGGCCACCGCGACGATCAGCGTGAGGATGATGAACATCAGCCGCTTTTCCAGTTGCACCGCGTCGAACCAGTTGCGGTTGGTGCGGGTCCAGTCGCGCACCAGCAGGTTCGCCGGCAGGGCGTCGGCCAGCTGCTGGCCGATGGCGCGGGCCTGGTGCAGGTCGGCCAGCTTCAGCTGCACGCCGCTGGGGCCGTCCAGGCGGTACAGGCGCGCCGCGTCGTCGACGTGGATCAGGGCCAGGCCGCTGTCGTATTCGTAGTGGCCGGCGTCGAAGGTGCCAGCGACGGTGAAGCTCTTCAGGCGCGGCACGGTGCCGGCCGGCGTCACCTGGCCGCCCGGCGCCACCAGGGTGACGCTGTCGCCGGGGCGCACGCCCAGCTGCCGCGCCAGCTCGCCACCCAGCACGATGCGCCAGGCGCCTGGCTGCAGCTGGCTCAGCAGGCCGCCCTGCGCCATCTGCGCGGCCAGCGGCGTCACCTTGGGCTCTTCGGCCGGGTCGATGCCGCGCACGATGGCACCGCGCATGGTGTCGCCGCGGGCGATCAGCGACTGCTGGGCGATGAAGGGCGCGGCGCCGACGACGGCCGGGTTCTTCTGCGCCGCGGCGGCGGTGGCACGCCAGTCGGGCAGCGCGTTGCCCTGGACGTCGAACACCTCGACATGGGCCACCACGCTGAGCATGCGGTCGGTGACTTCCTTCTGGAAGCCGTTCATCACGCTGAGCACGATGATCAGCGCCGCCACCCCCAGGGCGATGCCCAGCATCGACACAAGGGAGATGAAGGAGATGAAGCCGTTGCGGCGCCCGGCGCGGCCGGCGCGGGTGTAGCGCCAGCCGATCTGCCACTCATAGGGCCAGTTCATCGCGCCGGTTCGGAAGGGGGGGCCACCATAGGCGGCGGATGCTAACAGCGGGTCTCTCGGGCCCACCCTGGCGTTTGGCGGCCATGCTGCGATGCACCAACAGCGCGCCCGCCCCGCCAGGGCCAGCGGGCCCGGCTTGCCCCAAATCAGGGCGCATCGGCACTGCGGCCGTGCCGAAACCCGGCCGAACCGCGCTTTCACCACTGGCACGACCATTGCGTCAGACCCGGCACCGGCAGCGGCAACCAGGCCGCCGGTCCAGCACGCCGTTGACGATGACGGTCCGGCCCGCCCAGCGGGCCCGGCACAGGCCCTCGCCCTGCGCCGGATGCTGGGGACTGCCTTCGGCAACGCCCGGGGCAGGCTTCATCGCAGACGTCCCACCGCCCCCGCGCCCCCCCGGCGCCTGGCGTCCGCCCTCACCCCTTCCGCAGACACCCACGCGATGCACATCATCCTGATCGGCCACGGCATGGTTGGCCACAAGTTCCTCGAAAGCCTCGCCGAGACCGGCCTGCGCGACGTGCAGGTGACCGTGCTGTGCGAGGAACCCCGCCCGGCCTACGACCGCGTGCACCTGTCGGAGTTCTTCAGCGGCAAGACCGCCGACGACCTGTCGCTGGTGCCAGCGGGCTTCTTCGAGCGCACCGGCTTCCAGCTGCGGCTGGGCGCCAGGGCGGTGAAGATCGAACGGCGCGACCGCACCGTCACCACCGCAGGCGGCGAGGTGCTGGCCTACGACGTGCTGGTGCTGGCCACCGGCTCGGTGCCCTTCGTGCCGGCGGTGCCGGGGCGCGACCGCGACCACTGCCATGTCTACCGCACCATCGAGGACCTGAAGGCGATGCAGGACAGCGGCGCCAGGTCCAGGAGCGGCGTGGTGGTGGGCGGCGGCCTGCTGGGCCTGGAATGCGCCAAGGCGCTGCGCGACATGGGCCTGCAGACGCATGTGGTCGAGTTCGCGCCGCGGCTGATGGCGCTGCAGGTCGACGAGGGCGGCGGCCGGGTGCTGAAGAGCAAGATCGAGGCGCTGGGCGTGCAGGTGCACCTGAACCGCAACACGCTGCAGATCACCGACGGCGCGATGGCGCGGCACCGCATGGTGTTCGCCGACGACACGCACCTGGACACCGACATGATCGTGTTCTCCGCCGGCATCCGCCCGCGCGACGAGCTGGCGCGGCAATGCGTGCTGGCCATCGGCCCGCGCGGCGGCGTGGTGATCGACGCGCACTGCCGCACCAGCGACCGCCATGTCTACGCGATCGGCGAATGCGCGAGCTGGAACGAGCAGGTCTTCGGCCTGGTGGCACCGGGCTACGACATGGCCCGCGTCGCGGCGCGCCACATCGCGGGTGAGGCGGGTGCCACGTTCAGCGGCGCCGACCTGAGCACCAAGCTCAAGCTGATGGGCGTGGACGTGGCCAGCACCGGCGACGCCCAGGGCCGCACGCCGAAGAGCCGCAGCTTCCACTTCACCGACGAGCTGAACCAGGTCTACAAGAAGATCGTGGTCAGCGAAGACGGCAAGGCCCTGCTGGGCGCGGTGCTGGTGGGCGACGCGGCCGAGTACGGCACCCTGCAGCAGATGGTGGCCAATGCGCTGCCGCTGCCGGCGCACCCCGAGGCGCTGATCCTGCCGGCCGGCGACGGCGTGAAGCCGGCCCTGGGCGTCGACGCCCTGCCCGACAGCGCCGTGCTGTGCAGCTGCAACAACGTCAGCAAGGCGCAGATCTGCAGCGCCGTGGGCGACGGCGCCACCACCATCGGCGCGCTGAAGGCCTGCACCAAGGCCGGCAGCACCTGCGGCGGCTGCGTGCCGCTCGTCACCCAGGTGATGAAGGCCGAGATGGCCAGGCGCGGCATGGCGGTGAACAACCACCTCTGCGAACACTTTGCCTACTCGCGCCAGGAGCTCTACCACCTGGTGCGCGTCGGCGGCTTCGAGCGCTTCGACGACCTGCTGGCCGCACACGGCAAGGGTTTGGGCTGCGACATCTGCAAGCCGGCGGTGGCCAGCATCCTGGCCAGCTGCCACAACGCCTTCGTGCTCAAGCCCGAACTGGCCAAGCTGCAGGACAGCAACGACTACTACCTGGGCAACATCCAGAAGGACGGCAGCTACAGCGTGGTGCCGCGCATGCCCGGCGGCGAGGTCACGCCCGACGGGCTGATCGCCGTGGGCCAGGTGGCCAAGAAGTACGGCCTGTACACCAAGGTCACCGGCGGCCAGCGGGTCGACCTGTTCGGTGCCCGCGTCGAGCAGCTGCCGGCGATCTGGGAAGAATTGATCGCCGCCGGCTTCGAGAGCGGCCACGCCTACGGCAAGAGCCTGCGCACGGTGAAGAGCTGCGTGGGCAGCACCTGGTGCCGCTACGGCGTGGACGACAGCGTGGGCCTGGCGGTGGAGCTGGAGAACCGCTACAAGGGCCTGCGCGCGCCGCACAAGATCAAGTTCGGCGTGTCGGGCTGCACCCGCGAATGCGCCGAGGCCCAGGGCAAGGACGTGGGCATCATCGCCACCGACAAGGGCTGGAACCTCTACGTCTGCGGCAACGGCGGCATGAAGCCGCGCCATGCCGAACTGATCGCCAGCGACCTGACTGAAGCGCGCCTGGTGCAGCTGATCGACCGCTTCCTGATGTTCTACGTGCGCACCGCCGACCGGCTGCAGCGCACCAGCACCTGGCGCGACAACCTCGAAGGCGGGTTGGACTACCTGAAGGCCGTGGTGATCGACGACAGCCTGGGCTTGGGCCAAGAACTGGAAGCGCAGATGGCCCACGTGGTGGCCACCTACCAGTGCGAGTGGAAGACCGCCGTGACCACCCCCGCGGTGCGGGCGCGCTTCCGCAGCTTCGTCAACAGCGATGCACCCGACGAGCACATCGTCTTCGTCGAGGAGCGCGGGCAGATCCGCCCGGCCACCCGCGACGAACGCGACGAGCGCAGCCCCGCCGACATCACCTGATCGATCACCCACCGGAGCCCACGATGACCACCAACCCGCCCGACACCAGCGCCGTGCAATCCGCCGGCTGGACCGCCGTCTGCGCGCTCGATGACATCCTGCCCGACACGGGCGTCTGCGCCCGGGTGCAGGGCCGCCATGTGGCAGTGTTCCGCCTGGCCGACGGCGCGCTCTACGCCATCGACAACGTCGACCCGAAAAGTGGCGCCAGCGTGCTGTCGCGTGGCCTGGTCGGCAACCTGGGTGACGTCAAGGTCGTCGCCTCGCCGCTCTACAAGAACCACTTCGACCTGGCCACCGGCGCCTGCCTGGAGCTGCCCGAGTGCAGCGTCACCGCGCATGCCGTGCGCTGCGACGGTGGCCAGGTGCTGGTCGCGCTGAACTGAACGTCTCCCTCTTCCCTGTCCCCACTGGAACCCGCATGGCCTACCTCGCCCCCGCCGAATTCGTCAGCCGCATGGTCGACGCCGGCGAATCCAAGCTGCTGATGTCCACCCGCGACACGCTGATCCGCTCGTACATGGCCGGCGCGATCCTGGCACTGGCCGCCGCCTTTGCCGTCACCGTCACCGTCAACACCGGCAATGCGCTGGTCGGCGCCCTGCTGTTCCCGGTGGGCTTCTGCCTGCTCTACCTGCTGGGCTTCGACCTGCTGACCGGCGTGTTCACCCTGGCACCGCTGGCGGTGCTGGACAAGCGCCCCGGTGCCACCTGGAACGGCGTGCTGCGCAACTGGGGCCTGGTCTTCGTCGGCAACTTCGCCGGTGCGCTGACGGTGGCGGTGTTCATGGCCATCATCTTCACCAGCGGCTTCACCGAGGCGCCCAATGCCGTGGGCCAGAAGATCGGCCACATCGGCGAGGGCCGCACCGTGGGCTATGCCGCCCACGGTGCGGGCGGCATGCTGACGCTGTTCATCCGTGCGGTGATGTGCAACTGGATGGTCTCCACCGGCGTGGTGGCGGCGATGATGTCGACCAGCGTCTCGGGCAAGGTCATCGCGATGTGGATGCCGATCCTGGTGTTCTTCTACATGGGCTTCGAACACAGCATCGTCAACATGTACCTGTTCCCCTCGGGCCTGATGCTGGGCGGCCAGTTCACCTTCATGGACTACATGCTCTGGAACGAGATC
>CALMIF010000368.1 GCA_937864045.1 uncultured Aquabacterium sp.
GCGCAGCACCGTCAACGTCTGCGGCGCCTGCAGCGCGATCACCCGGGCGGTGCGCACGCCGTGCCGCCCCAGCTGCGCCAGCGCGGCGCGGGCGCCCTCGGCATCCTCGAAGCGCCCCAGGCTGATGCCGGGTTGCAGGTCGGGCGCGTTGAGCACCTCCTCGCCATCGACCTTCAGCCGGGCCAGCTCGGCCAGCTTGCGCTGCATGGCCCCGCGGTCGGCAAAGCGGCCCATGTAGATCAGCCAGGCGCCGCCTTCGTCGCGGCGCAGCGCCTGCCAGGTGCCGGGCGGCAGGTCCAGCTCACGCAGCTGGCGCTCGGCCACGGCGGCGTCGGCGGTGCCCAGCGGGCCGGTCTCGGTGCAGATGGCGGCGGCCAGCGCGGCGCTGGCGGCACGGGCAGCGCTGGCGGCGGCCAGCGCGGCACTGGCGGCCTGGGGATCGAGCAGCTTCACCAGGCCGGGCTGGTGCTGGCGCTGCAGGCGCTCGGGCTCGCGCTCGCTGTCACCGCCGGTGTCGAGCAGGCCGCTGGTGGCCGCCAGCAGCAGCGCATTGGCCAGCAGCAGCACCAGGAACAGCGTGCGCAGCATGGCGGTGCTCAGCCGGCGACCGGTGGTGTGGACGTCGCCGGCCGCAGGCTCACGTCGCCGCTGGCCACCGGGTGGCGTGCGCCGTCGGCCGTGCGCAGCCACAGCGTGCCGCTGGCATCGACGCCATCGGCCACGCCCTGCGGCAGGCCGGGCAGGGTGGTGGTGACGGCGCGGCCGGCGAGCACGTCGCGGCGGCTGAAGCCGGCGCGCAGCGGCGCGAAGCCGTCACGCTCGAAGCTGCGCAGCACCTGCACCAGGGGCGGCAGCACCCGCGCCAGCACCGCGGGCGCGTCGGCGCCGGGCCACAGTTCCTGCACCGCGGCGCGGCCCCAGCTCAGGCCGGGCGGCAGGGCCTCGGGTGGCAGCACGCGCACGTTCAGGCCCATGCCGATCACCGCGATGCGCTGGGCGCCGGCCTGCACCGTCTCGATCAGGATGCCGCCCAGCTTGCGGCCGATGGTCGGCGAGCCGGGGTCGGCGTCGCGCAGCAGCAGGTCGTTGGGCCACTTCAGGCCCAGGCGGGGTGGCTGGCCGGCAGTGGCCGCGTCGACGATCGGGTCCAGCGCGTCGGCCAGGGCCAGGCCCACGGCCAGCGACAGGCCCGACCAGTCGCGCATCGCCAGCGGCAGGGCCAGGCTGAAGGTCAGCGCATCGCCGATGCCGGTGTGCCAGGTCTTGCCCTGGCGCCCGCGCCCGGCGGTCTGCTGCTCGGCCACCAGCAGGGCCGGCACCAGCGCATCGGTGGGCGACTGGCGCGCACGCTCCAGCAGCGTGGTGTTGGTCGAGCCGATCTGCGCGACGATCTCGACGGTCAGGCCCGGCAGCTGCGGTTCGAGCTGCTGCCACAGTGCCTCGGCACCCCAGCGCAGCGGGGGCGCGGCCGCCGGCTGGTCGGGGCCCTGGCTCAAGCCTTGGACGCGCCGGATGCGCGTTGGGTCTTGGTGGCCTTCTTGCTCGTTCTCCCGTCGGCCTTCTTGCCGGCCGGCTTGTCCTTGGCCTGGTCCGCCGCCTTCTCGGCCTTGCTCGCGCGCTTGGGCGCCAGCATCGTGCCGCGGCACTTGCGGGCGCCGCAGCGGCATTCGAAGCGCTTCTTCAGCGCCGGCGTGTAGCGCTCGTCGATGACCAGGCCGTAGTCGAAGAACAGTTCCTCGCCGGGCTGGATGTCGCGCAGCGCCATCAGGTAGACCTGGCCCGACTCGTCGTCGGCCTCGACGTTGGGATCGCAGCTGTGGTTGATCCACTTGCTGGCGTTGCCGTCGACATTGCCGTCGATGACCAGCTCGTCGGTGAGGTGGAAGTAGAAGGTGTGGTCCGGCTGGCTGGGGTCGTGCGGATGGCGGCGCAGCGCCTCGTCCCAGGTGATGACCTCGCCGACGTACTCGATGACCAGCTCGTCCTTCGGGATGGGCACCAGCGCGAACACGCCCTTGCCGTGCACGCCACTGGCGCGCACCTGCAGCCGGCCCTTGACGGTGCCGGGTGCCGGCTTGCGGGCCGGCCCCTTGGCGGAGGCGGGGCCGGCGGCCTTCCTGCGGTCGGCTTGCACGTCGTTTGTCATTGGTTAAAGTGATTTCATGGGCGCGCGCGTGCACACACAGGTGGGCAGGCGCGCGTGAACGCGCGTACGGCGCAGCGGATTGTAGGCACGGGCCTGGAGGCTTCATCCGGGCACCGGGCCACCCTCACGGGACGACACTGGACACATGAGCAAGACCCTCATCATTGCCGAGAAGCCCAGCGTGGCACAGGACATCGTGCGTGCGCTGACCCCCGTGGCGGGCAAGTTCGACAAGCACGAGGACCACTTCGAGAACGAGCGCTACGTCGTCAGCTCGGCCGTGGGCCATCTGGTGGAGATCAAGGCGCCGGAGGAGTACGACGTCAAGCGCGGCAAGTGGAGCT
>CALMIF010000369.1 GCA_937864045.1 uncultured Aquabacterium sp.
TCCGCTACATCCTGCGCCGCCTGGGCTATGGCCTGCTGATCCTGATCGGCGTCAACCTGCTGACCTTCTTCCTGTTCTTCACCGTCAACACGCCCGACGACATGGCGCGGCTGAACATCGGCGGCAAGCGCATCACGCAGGAACAGATCGACAAGTGGAAGGCCGAGCGCGGCTACGACCGCCCGCTGTATTTCAATGAGCAGGCGCAGGGCAGCGAGAAAGTCACCCGCACCGTGCTGTGGGAGCGCAGCGTCTCGTTGATGCTGCTGGACTTCGGCCGCAGCGATTCGGCGCGCTCCACCGACATCGGCCACGAGGTGGCCACGCGCATGGGCGTGAGCCTGCAACTGGCGCTGCCGCTGTTCCTGCTGCAGCTCATCGTCAGCGTCAGCTTCTCATTGGGGCTGGTGTACTTCCGGCACAGCCGCATCGACTTCTGGGGCGTGGTGCTGTGCGTGCTGATGCTGTCGATCAGCAGCCTGTTCTACATCATCGTCGGCCAGTACTTCTTCAGCCGCGTGCTGCGCCTGGTGCCGATCTCGGGCTTCGCCGCCGGGCTGGACGCGGTGCGCTTCCTGGCGCTGCCGGTGTTCCTCAGCCTGCTGGCGCGGCTGGGTGGCGAGGCACGGCTGTACCGGGCGATGTTCCTGGAGGAGATCGGCCGCGACTATGTGCGCACCGCCCGCGCCAAGGGCCTGGGTGAATCGGTCGTGCTGTTCCGCCACGTGCTGAAGAACGCGCTGATCCCCATCATCACCAGCGCCGGCGCCTACCTGCCCTACGTCTTCATGGGCAGCCTGGTGTTCGAGAGCTTCTTCGGCATTCCCGGCCTCGGCGCCTTCGTCATCGAGGCCATCTCGGGCCAGGACTTCGCCATCGTGCGCACCATGGTCTTCCTGGGTGCGGCGCTGTACATCGCCAGCAACGTGCTGATCGACATCGCCTACACGTGGGTCGATCCCCGCGTCCGCCTCTCATGATCCCGTTCAAGTTCGTCGTGTTGTGGACCGACGTCGCGCTGTGGACCCTGTTCGCGGCGATTGCGGGTTATGCGATCCGCGTCGCCCGCCACGACAACCTGCGCGCCACCTGGCGCCGGGTGCTGCGCGACACGCCGGCGCTGTGCGCTGCCGGCGTGCTGCTGCTGTTCGTGGGGGTGACGCTCATCGACAGCGTGCACTTCCGCCGCGCGCTGCCGGCAGCCGAGGGCCAGGCGCCTGGCAAGGTGTTCTACGACACGCGCACCGAGAGCCTGCTCGACCTGGTGCTGGCGCGGCAGATCGCGATGCGCGAGGTCTCGTACTCGGCGCCGCTGGGCTACCTGGCCATCACCAAGCAGAGCGTCGAGCGCGACGGCCAGGCGCTGCGCGAGTACCCGCGCCTGGTGCACGGCGGCGCGCACCTCGCCGACCCGGCCAGCAAGTGGCAGGCCGATGTGTGGCAACGCAGCCTGGGCGGTGCGGCGGCGGGCCTGGCCGCGGCGCTGCTCGCGGCGCTGGGCACGACGACGCTGCTGGCGCGCAGCCACGGCGGCGTTGGCGGCGCCGCGCGGGCCATCTTGGCCGACCGCACCAGCTACCCGGTGCGGGCGCTGCTGGTCACCACCACGCTGCTGTTCGTGTGCGCCGGCGCCGTCATTGCGCTGATGGGCCATTACCACGTCTTCGGCACCGACCGCACCGGCAACGACGTGCTGGTGCTCACCCTCAAGAGCATTCGCACGGCCTTCGTCATCGGCATGCTCAGCACCCTGGCCACCCTGCCCATCGCGGTGGTGCTGGGCATCCTCGCCGGCTGGTACCGTGGCTGGGTCGACGAGGTGGTGCAGTACCTGTACACCACGCTGTCGAGCGTGCCCAACGTGCTGCTGATCGCCGCCTGCGTGCTGATGGTGCAGGTGGCGCTGGACAAGCACCCCGAGTGGTTCGAGACCGGGGCCGAGCGGGCCGACCTGAAGGTCTTCCTGCTGTGCGTGATCCTGGGCGCCACCGGATGGGCCACGCTGTGCCGCCTGGTGCGGGCCGAGACGCTGAAGCTGCGTGAACTGGAGTTCGTGCAGGCCGCCACCGCCTTCGGCGTGCCGCCGACCAGGATCATGGCCCGCCACCTGCTGCCCAACGTGCTGCACCTGGTGCTGATCACCACGGTGCTCAACTTCTCCGACCTGATCCTCTACGAGGCGGTGCTCACCTACGTCGGCGTCGGTGTCGACCCCAGCACCAGCAGCTTCGGCGGCATGATCAACCTGGCGCGCAGCGAGATGAGCCGCGACCCGGTCGTTTGGTGGAGCTTCGCCGCCGCCTTTGGCTTCATGGTGGCCCTGGTGCTGTCGGCCAACCTGTTTGCAGACGGCGTGCGCGACGCCTTCGATCCGCGTGCCCGCGCCTTGCGGCCGCGGCTGGCCGTGCGCAAGCCGGCAGCGGGAGGCTGACGATGCTGGCCATTGACAAGCTGCAGGTGGAACTGGAGGCCGAGGCCGGCATCGTGCGCGCCATCGACGGCCTGGCCCTGGCGATCCGCCGCGGCGAGACCTTCGCCCTGGTGGGTGAGTCAGGCTGCGGCAAGAGCATGACGGCACTCGCCCTGATGCGCCTGCTGCCCGACAGCGGCGCGGTGACGGCGGGCGACATCACGCTGGACGGTGACCACCTGCTGGACCTGCCCGAGGCGGCGATGCGCACGGTGCGCGGCGGGCGCATCGGCATGATCTTCCAGGAGCCCGGCACCAGCCTGAACCCGGTGCTGACCGTCGGCCAGCAGATGCGCGAGACCATCGAGACGCACACGCCGTTGCGCGGCGCGGCGGCGCGGGCCAAGGCGATCGACTGGCTGCGGCGTGTCGGCATTCCCGAGCCCGAGCGCCGCATCGACGACTACCCGTTCCGCATGAGCGGCGGCCAGAAGCAGCGCGTGATGATCGCGATGACCCTGGCTGCCGAGCCCGACTACCTGATCGCCGACGAGCCGACCACGGCGCTGGACGTCACGATCCAGAAGCAGATCCTCGACCTGCTGCGCGACCTGCAGCGCGAGCAGGGCATGGGCCTGCTGCTGATCACGCACGACCTGGCCGTGGTGGCCGGCATGGCCCAGCATGTGGCACTGATGTACGCCGGCCAGATCATCGAGGTGGCACCGGCCGCACAGTTCTTCGCCAAACCGCGCCACCCCTATGCCCAGGCCCTGCTGCGCGCGCTGCCCGACGCCGGGCGGCGTGGCGAGCCGCTGGCGGCCATTCCCGGCACGGTGCCGCCGCTAACGCAAGCCTTCGGCAGCTGCCGCTTTGCCCCACGTTGCGGGTATGCCCAGCCGGCCTGCCTGGCGCAGCCGCCGGCGCTGACCGGCGAGGCCGGCAACCAGGTGCGCTGCGTGCTGCTGGAACCGGGCGGCCCGGGCCTGGTGACCGCGACCCCGGCAGATCCCACCGCAGCTGCGGCGCCCGCCCCGGTGCCGCGGGACGACGCGGGGATGCCGCTGCTGCAGGTCAGCGGCCTGAGTGTCAGCTTCCAGCTGCGCAAGGGTTTTCTGCAGAAGCAGCCGCCGCGCTTCGACGCGGTCAAGGGCGTGTCCTTCCAGGTGGCGGCGGGGCAGACGCTGGCCCTGGTCGGTGAATCGGGCTGCGGCAAGACCACCACCGGCAAGGCCATCGTGCAGCTGCTGCGCGGCCAGGCGCTGATCGAGGGCCAGGCGCTGCTGGACGGGCGCAACCTGTTCGACCTGGACGGCGCCGCGCTGCGCGAGGCCCGCAAGGCGGTGCAGATCATCTTCCAGGACCCGTTCGCCAGCCTGGACCCGCGCATGCGCGTGGCCGAGATCCTGGACGA
>CALMIF010000370.1 GCA_937864045.1 uncultured Aquabacterium sp.
CGCTGCGAAGCGTCAGCAAGACAAAACGCCAGGCAGGAACGTCCGCAATGAGCCCCAAGCCGTCACCCCGGCCTGTGTCGCGCCGCCCGCGCCGACAGCGCGTTGGGGAAGTACAGCGCCGTCAGGCTCTTGCTGTGCACCGGGCTGAAGCCGGCGGCGGGCTTGCCCTGGCCGGGGGCGTGGCGGCGCCAGTCGCGCACCCAGAAGATGTCGTCGCAGACCTCCATCAGGCCCATGGTCTCGCGGTCGCCCACCAGCACGCCCTGCACCCGCAGGCCCAGTTGCGCCCGGGCGGTGTCCAGCGCCTGCAGCATGGCCGGCGTGCAGCCGAATTCGCCGTCGCTGACCACCAGCAGGTCGGCACTGGCCCAGCGCGCCTGGTGCACCAGGGCGATGGCGCGTTCGATCGGTGCCTGCAGGTCGGTGCCGCCGTCGAAGCCCTGGCCCATCAGGTCGAGCAGGCCGTCCAGGCCGTGGCCGGGTGTGCCGGCCCGGCCGCCGGCCAGCTCGCGCTCGATGATCTCGTCCGGCCCGCCGAAGCAGATCAGCAGGCAGCCGCGCTGCTCGGCATGCGCCGTGCGCAGCGACTGCAGGACCACCGCCTTGGCGATGGCCTCGGGTGCGCCCCGCATCGACCCCGAGGTGTCCAGGCACACGATGACCGGCCCGCGCTCCAGCGCCTGCGGCTGCGGCGGTGCGGGCGCCCGGCGCGGCGGCGCAGCGGGGTCGGGCCGCCAGTCGACCAGCACCGCCTCGCTGTCGTAGGTCAGCAGCCGCGCCTCGGCATGGCGGGCGCGCCACAGCTTGTGGCCCACCGGGTGGCGCAGCAGCATGGCCTCGCTGCCCAGCATGTGGTCGATGCGGCCGCTGTGGCGGATGCCGCGCAACTCGCCCGGCGCGTCAGGCAGGCGCGTCTCCACCGCCTTCAGGCCGAGCTGCGGCGGCCGGCGGTCCTCGGCCGGGGGCGGCGGCAGGGCCTGCGCCTGCGCGGCCCGCTCGGCGCGGCCCAGGCGGCGGATCAGCGCCGCCAGCTCGGGCAGCTGCTTCAGCACCTCGCCAATGCGCTGGGCCTCGACCCATTCACGCCGCGACAGCAGGCCGCGCACCTGGTCCCAGCGCAGGTTGGTCTGGTCGCCCAGGCCCTGCAGCAGGGCCTGCACCGCGTCCCAATCGCCTTTGATCAGTGCCCACGCGGCGGTGAACTCGTCGGTGACCTGGGCGATGGCCTGCGCACGCGACAGCCGCGGCTGCAGGTCGGCGATGCGGTCCAGGTGCCACAGCAGGGTGCGCAGCAGCTGCTCGCTCATCATCGCGGCGCCGAAGCAGGTGGCGGCCAGGTTCAGGTCGCCGGCGGCCTGCCGCAGCGCGGCCATCGCATCCGGGCTGCCGAAGTCCGCGTCGGACGGTGGCAGTTCACCGCGGGCCAGCGCCTCGCGCCAGCGCGCCAGGTCGGCCAGGCGCTGGGGGCTCACATCGGCCTGCGGGTCCTCCACCGGACCGGCACTGCAAGTGAGTGCCGGCAGCCACAGCGTGCGCGGCAGCGCCGCCAGGCGGTCGTAGGGCCGCTCCAGCAGTGACGCCGCGGGCGTGGCGTCGCCGGTCACGGTGTTCAGGCCGCCAGCGCCACCGGCGCCGGGGCGACTGCCGGCAGGGCCTCGTCGACCGGATGCGCGGCAAAGCCGGCACGCGTGGCGGCGAGTCGTTCGCTCAAGCCGGCCAGCTTGGCCAGCGTCTGCCGGTGCGCGCCCAGCCAGCCCTCGGCCAGCGCAGGCGGCAGCCACAGGCGATGGGCCAGGCGCTGCGCCAGCGCATCGTGCTGCGCCTGCACCGCGGCGGTGGCGTCGCCGGCGCGCCGGGCGATGGCATCGACTTGCGCCAGCCGCGCGGCCACATGCACCGGGCTGAAGTGGCGGCGCAGCTTGTCTTCCAGCCGTGCCGACAGGATGCGCTGCATGCCGCCGTTGGCCTCGCCGCCGTCCTGCGCGCCCAGGCTGCGCGCCAGGGCCAGCTTGCCGGCGTCATCGTCCGCGCTGCCACCCTCGTCGGCGGGCAGGCGCTGCTCGATCTCCAGCTGCTTCTCGAAGGCGGTCACCGCATGGTCCAGCCAGGGCAGCGGCTGCGGCTCGGCCTGCGCCAGGGTGCTCGTCACCCAGGCGGCCAGCGCGGCCTGGCTGTCGTCGCTGTCGCCGATGACGACCGGCGCCAGCCACAGGTCCAGCGGGTCGAGCGTGGCGCGACCTTCGGCCGCGGCGGCGCAGCGCAGCAGGGCGACCAGCTGGCGCCAGCGCCGGTCGGACACCGCCAGGCCCAGCCGGGCCGCCTCGGCCCGCAGCGCGGTGAAGGCCGCCAGCGTCGCACCGTCCAGCACCACGCCGGCGGCCGCCAACTGCAGCGCGGCACGCTCACCGGCGGTGATGGGGTCGGGCAGCGCCGGGCCGGCGGCGTCGTCCAGTTGCAGCAGGGCGCCGAAGGCCGCATCGCCCACCGGCGCCACCGGCACGCGCAGCAGGAAGCGGTCGAAGAAGGCTTGCAGCGATTCGTCGGCCGGCCGCTCGTTGCTGGCGCCCACCACGCTGACCAGGGGCACGGCCAGGCGCTGCGCGCCGTTGTCGAAGGCGCGCTCGTTGAGCAGCGTGAGCAGGGCGTTGAGGATGGCCGAGTTGGCCTTGAACACCTCGTCGAGGAAGGCGATGCCGGCGGTGGGCAGGTAGCCGTCGA
>CALMIF010000371.1 GCA_937864045.1 uncultured Aquabacterium sp.
ATGGTGCTGCTCAGCGTGGTGGCCACGCTGGCCGCCGGCATGGTGTGGCAGCAGTGGCGGGCGGTGCAGGTGGAGACCGCCGTGCGGGCCCGGACGCAGGCCGGCTGGCTGCTGCTGGGCGCCGAGGACTGGGCGCGGCTGATCCTGCGCGAGGCCCGGGCCACGCCGGTCAGCCTGAACGATGCCTGGGCCTCGCCGCTGGCCGAGACCCGCCTGTCCAGCTTCCTGGCCGCCGACCGCGACAACAACGCCGACGCCGGCCCCGAGGCCTTCCTGGCCGGCGCGATCAGCGACGCGCAGGCGCGCTACAACCTGCGCAACCTGATCGTCGAGAACAAGGTCGATGCGAAGCAGCAGCAGATCCTGGAGCGGCTGTGCACCAGCGTCGGCCTGGGGCCCGACACCGCGGCCCTGCTGTCGGCCAGCCTGCTCGCCAGCCAGCAAGGCGATGCCGGCGAGGTGCCGCTGCCGCCGCAGCAACTGGACGACCTGGCCTGGGTGGGCCTGCCGCCCGAGGTGCTGGCGCGGCTGGCCCAGGTGGCGGTGCTGCTGCCGGCGCCCACGCCGGTCAACCTGAACACGGCCTCGCGCGAGGTGCTGGCCGGCGTGGTCGAGGGCCTGGACCTGGGCAGCGCCGACCGGCTGGTGGCCGCGCGCCAGCGTCGGGCGCTGCAGAACCTGGGCGATGCCACCGCCATCGTCGGCGCCGGCCCCAAGCTCAACGACCGCGATGTCGACGTGAAGTCGGCCTTCTTCGAGGTGCGCGGCCGGCTGCGGCTGGAATCGCGCGTGCTGGAAAGCCGCAGCCTGCTGGAGCGCCGCGGCAACCGCGAGCTGGTGGTGGTGTGGCGCCAGCAGCAGGCCAGCCTGGTGCGTGCGGCGCCCTGACCGCATGACGCAGGCAGATGGCGGCATCCCCGGCCGGTTCGCCGGCCACTTCCCCCGAATGACGGGCCGGACGCTGCCCCACAATGCCGGCGCGTGCACGTGCCGTCCCGGTGCCGGACCAGCGCGTCCGCCAACCACCGCCATGCCGTCGATCCCGTCGCCCCAGCCGCTGCCCCGTCCATGACCCTGCTCGTGATCCTGCTGCCCGCGCCGCTGCGTGCCGACGCCACGCTGGCGCCCGAGCCGGCCACGCTGGACTGGCTGCTCAGCCCCGACGGCCTGGCCGTGCGGCAGCGCGGCAGCAACGCCATTGCCGAGCTGCCGGCGGCCGACAGCATCGTCGCCGTGGCGCCCGCGGGCGCGGCGGCATGGCACCGGCCGGTGTGCCCCAAGGCGCCGGCCAACCGGCTGCGCGCCGCGCTGGGCGGCCTGCTGGAGGAACGCCTGCTGGCCGAGGACGAGGACCTGCACCTGGCCATCGCCCCGCGGCCCGTGGCCGGCAGCCCGGTGTGGGTGGCCGCGCTGCACAAGCCCTGGCTGCGCCGCTGGCTGGACCAGCTGGCCGCCGCCGGCCGCGTGGTCGACCGCCTGGTGCCGGCGCTGGCGCCGCTGGGCGACGCGGTCGATTCAGCCGACGGCACCGAGCCGCCGCCCAACGGCCACTTCCAGCTGGCCGATGGGGTTGCCAGCGCCGGCGGCGAGCCGGTGCTGCACCTGGCCTGGGCCGACGCCCAGGGCGCGGCCGACCTGCCGGTGGCCGGCGGCCTGGCGCGCAGCCAGCTCGCCGCCTGGCAGGCCCGCGACGCCATCTGGACCGCCACGCCCGCCGCCGCCGGCGCCGCCGAGCGCTGGCTGGGCGGCCCGGTGGTGGTGCGCAGCGACGCCGACATCGCGCTGGCCGCGGTGCGCTCGCCCTGGAACCTGCTGCAGTTCGACCTGGCGCCGCGCCACCGCGGCAGCCTGGCCGCCGGCAACCTGTGGCGCACGCTGATGGGCCCGGGCTGGGCGCCGGCACGCTGGGGCCTAGCGGCCCTGGTGGCGGTGCAGCTGGTGGGCCTGAATGCCCGCGCCTGGCAGCAGGGCCACGCGCTGGACCAGCTGCGCGTCAGCCAGGAGGCCCTGCTGCGCCAGGCCCACCCGCAGGTGCGCGCGGTGCTGGACGCGCCGCTGCAGATGCAGCGCGAGACCGCCGCCCTGCGCAGCGCCGCCGGCGTGCCCGGCGATGACGACTTCGAGACCGTGCTGGCCGCTGCCGCCGCAGCCTGGCCCGACGGCCAGCCGCCGGCCGCGCAACTGCGCTTCGACGCCGGCCGCCTGGCCCTGCCCGGCGCCGCCTGGCCCGCGCCGCAGGTCGAGGCCCTGCGCCAGCGCCTGCAGCCCCTGGGCTGGACGCTGGAGCAGGTCGAGGCCGAGCTGGTGATCCGCAAGGCCGCCCCCGGCGCGGCCGCGCCTGCGCCCGCCGCGGGCACCGCCGCCAACCCGATGCCCCCCAAGCCATGAGCGATTCCCCCCTCAGCACCGCCCGCGCCTCGGCCCGCGCCTGGTGGGCCGGCCTGGGCAACCGCGAACGCCGGCTGCTGGCCGTCGGCGCCGCCGTGCTGGCGGCCTTCCTGCTGTGGACGCTGGCCGTGGCGCCGGCCCTGCGCACGCTGCGCACCGCGCCCGCGCAGCTGGCCGCCGCCGAGGCCCAGGTGCAGCGCATGCAGGCCCTGGCCGCCGAGGCCGCCGGCCTGCGTGCGGTGGCGCCGGTGCCGATGGCACAGGCGCAGGCCGCGCTGACGGCCGCCACCGGCCGCCTGGGCGAGGCCGCCCGGCTCAGCCTGCAGGGCGAGCGCGCGGTGGTCACGCTCAAGGGCATCGGCAGCGACCAGCTGGCCGCCTGGCTGGGCGAGGCCCGCGCCGGTGCCCGCGCCCGGGTGGTCGAGGCCAGCCTGCGCCAGGCCGGCCCGGGCCGCTACGACGGCAGCCTGACCCTGGCCCTGGGAGCGGCGCGGTGACGCTGCTGCGCCGCCGCGGCCCGGCCCGCAGCACGGCCGCTCCGGCGCCGGGCCTTGGCGGCGCCGGGCGCGACGGCCGCTGGCTGCGCGGCCTGCGCGCCGGCCGCCGCTGGGCGGCCTGGGGCGCGGTGCTGGGCGTGGCCGCCGGGCTGGTGAGCCAGGCCCCCGCGCAATGGCTGGCCGACGGCCTGCAGTCGGCCACCGGCGGACGCCTGCTGCTGGCCGAGGCCCGCGGCAGCCTGTGGGACGGCAGCGCCCTGCTGGTGCTGACCGGCGGTGCCGGCAGCCGCGACGCCGCGGTGCTGCCCGGCCGCCTGCAGTGGCAGCTGCGGCCCGCGGCCGGCGGCCTGCGCCTGCGGGCCGAGCAGGCCTGCTGCCTGCCCGGCGGCCTGCACCTGACGCTGCGCCCCGGCCTGGGCGGCCTGCGCCTGGCACTGGACGACGCCGCACCGGCGGGCGCCGGCGCCGCGCCGCGCCTGCTCGGCCAGTGGCCGGCCAGCTGGCTGGCGGGCCTGGGCACGCCCTGGAACACGCTGCAGCTCGGCGGCCAGCTGCAGCTCAGCAGCAGCGGCTTCGCGCTGCAGTCGGCCGCCGGCCGCTGGCAGCTGGCAGGCGACCTGCAGCTGCAGCTGCGCAGTGCCTCGTCGCGCCTGTCGTCGCTGCCCGCGCTGGGCAGCTACGGCCTGCTGCTGCAGGGCGGCGGGCGCGCCGACGAGCCGGTCACGCTGCGCCTGTCCAGCAGCGAAGGGCCGCTGCGCCTGCAGGGCGAGGGCCAGTGGACCGGTGCGCGGCTGCGCTTTCGCGGCACGGCCCAGGCCGACGCCGGCCAGGACGCCGCGCTGGCCAACCTGCTCAACATCATCGGCCGGCGCCAGGGCGCGCTGTCCGTCATTTCGATCGGATGACCTCCATGACCCCGCAATCGACCCTGCGTCATCGCCTGCCCAGCCCGGGCCAGCCCCGGCTGCTGCCGCTGCTGCTGGCCCTGGCCCTGATCCTGCCCGCCCTGCCGGTGCACGCGCAGGACGTGCCCAAGCCCGGCAGCAGCCGCCGCGGCGGCATGACCGGCGGCACGCCGGTGCGGCCCGACTTCGTCAACGCCGACATCGAGGCGGTGACCCGTGCCATGGCCGCCATGCTCGACCGCCAGATCCTGGTGGACCCGCGCGTCAAGGGCGTGATCACCGTCTACAGCGAGCAGGCGATCCCGCTGCGCGAGGTCTGGCTGCAGTACCTGGCGGCGCTGCGTGGCCTGGGCTTCACCGTGGTGGAGGTGTCGGGCCTGCTGAAGGTGCTGCCCGAGCCCGACGCCAAGCTGCAGGCCGGCACGGTCAGCGTGGGCGAGGTGGGTGCCCGCGGCGACCAGGTCATCACCCAGATCTTCCGCCTGAGCCACGAGAACCCGAACAACCTGGTGGCGGTGCTGCGCCCGCTGATCAGCCCGAACAACACCATCAACGCCAACCCGGGCAACAACACCCTGGTGATCACCGACTACGCCGACAACCTGGCGCGGCTGGGCAAGATCATCGCGGCGCTGGACCAGCCGGCGGCCACCGAGGTGGAGGTGGTCGCGCTGCAGCACGCCATTGCCAGCGACATGGCCGCCCTGGTGCAGAAGCTGGGCGACGGCGGCGGCATCGCGGCGGTGCCGGGCGTGCCGGTGGCCGGCGGCGCCGGCATGACGGTGCTGGCCGATGCGCGCAGCAACAGCCTGATCGTGCGCGCCAGCAATCCGGCGCGGCTGGCCAGCGTGCGGGCCCTGATCGCCCAGCTGGACCGCCCCGGCATCGGCGGGCCGGCCGGGCAGATCAACGTGGTCTACCTGAAGAACGCCGACGCCACCAAGCTGGCGTCGGTGCTGCGTGCGGCCTTCGGCGGCGGCGGCGGTGGTGGGGGCGGCGGCGGCAGCACGGGCAGCCTCGCGTCCGGCACCGGCGGCACCGGGCTGAACCAGGGCGGCATCGGCGGCGGCGCGGGCAATGCCGCGGCCACCACGCCGGTGGCGCAGTCGGCCCAGCCGTCCACCGGCGGCTTCATCCAGGCCGACCCGGCGACCAACTCGCTGGTGATCACCGCCGCCGAGCCGCTGTACCGCCAGATCCGCGCCGTGATCGACCAGCTCGACGGCCGCCGCGCCCAGGTGTTCGTCGAATCGATGATCGTCGAGATGGACGCCAGCAAGGCCGCCGAGCTGGGCTTCCAGTGGCAGGGCCTGCTGGGCAGCAGCGGCGACCGCTTCGGCCTGGCGGCGGGCACCAACTTCGGTGCCAGCGGCAACAACATCCTGAACCTGTCGATCGCCGGCGCCACCGGCACCACCACGGCGCTGCCCGGCACCGGGCTGAACCTGGGCCTGCTGCAGCGCGTCAACGGCGTCACCACGCTGGGCGCGCTGGCGCGCTTCCTGGAGAAGGTGGAGGGCTCGAACATCCTGTCCACGCCCAACATCGTGGCGCTGGACAACGAGGAGGCCAAGATCGTCGTCGGCCAGAACGTGCCCTTCGTCACCGGCAGCTTCACCAACACCGGCAGCTCCAGCGCCACGGTCAACCCGTTCCAGACCGTCGAGCGCAAGGACGTGGGCCTGACGCTGAAGATCAAGCCGCAGATCGGCGAGGGCGGCGTGATCCGCATGACCGTGTTCCAGGAGAACAGCAGCGTGGTCGGCACCACGCTGACCAACACCAACGGCCCGACCACGAACAAGAACTCGGTGGAGACCACCATCGTCGCCGACGACGGCCAGATCATGGTGCTGGGCGGCCAAATGAAGGAAAGCTACACCGACGGCGAGAACAAGGTGCCGGTGCTGGGCGACGTGCCGGCGCTGGGCAACCTGTTCAAGAGCGCCAGCCGCGAGCGCAGCAAGAGCATCATGCTGGTGTTCCTGCGTCCGGTGGTGATCCGCGACGGCCAGGCCGCCAGTGCGCTGTCGCTGGACCGCTACGAGGCCATCCGCGCCCAGCAGCAGGCCGCCCAGCCCGCGCCCAAGGCGCTGCTGCCGATCAATGACGCGCCGGTGCTGCCGGCGGTGCCCGGCAAGGGCCAGCCGCTGCCGGTGACGCCGCCGCTGCAGGCCCCGAAGAACTGAGCACCATGGCCGCCCGCCACCCCCTGCCCTACGGCTTCGCCAAGGCCCACAACCTGCTGCTGGAGGACACCGGCGACGAGCGCGTGCTGTGGGCTGCCGTGCCGGCGGATGCCGCCGCCGCCGGCGCCACCTTCAGCGCCCTGGGCGAGGTGCTGCGCCTGCATGCCGTCAGCCGCGTCGAGCCCGCCGAGCCGGCGCAACTGGCCGAGCGCATCGCCAGCGCCTATGCCGGCGGCGAGGGCAGCGCCGCCGCCGTGGTCGGCGAGGTGGAAAGCGCCGTCGACCTGAGCCGCCTGCTGCAGGACCTGCCGGCGGTGGAGGACCTGCTGGAGGCCGCCAACGACGCGCCCATCATCCGCATGCTCAACGCCCTGCTGACGCAGGCGGCGAAGGACGGCGCCTCGGACATCCACATCGAGCCCTACGAGCGCTCCAGCAGCGTGCGCTTCCGCGTCGACGGCACGCTGCGCGAGGTGGTGCAGCCCAACCGCGCGCTGCATGCGGCGCTGATCAGCCGGCTGAAGATCATGGCCGAACTGGACATCGCCGAGAAGCGCCTGCCGCAGGACGGGCGCATCTCGCTGCGCATCGGCGGGCGGGCGATCGACGTGCGCGTGTCCACCCTGCCCAGCGCCCACGGTGAGCGGGCGGTGCTGCGCCTGCTGGACAAGACCGAGAGCAAGTTCACCCTCGAAGCCCTGGGCATGAGCGGCGACGTGCTCACCGCCTTCAACCGCCTGGTGCACCAGCCGCACGGCATCGTGCTGGTGACCGGCCCCACCGGCAGCGGCAAGACGACGACGCTGTACGCCAGCCTGGGCCGCATCGACACCGCCACCACCAATGTGCTGACGGTGGAGGACCCGGTCGAATACGAGCTGCCCGGCATCGGCCAGACCCAGGTCAACGCCAAGATCGACCTGAGCTTCGCCAAGGCCCTGCGCGCCATCCTGCGCCAGGACCCGGACGTGATCATGATCGGCGAGATCCGCGACTTCGAGACCGCGCAGATCGCCATCCAGGCCAGCCTGACCGGCCACCTGGTGCTGGCCACGCTGCACACCAACGACGCACCCAGCGCCATCACCCGGCTGATCGACATGGGCGTGGAGCCCTACCTGCTGAGCAGCAGCCTGCTGGGCGCCCAGGCCCAGCGCCTGGTGCGCAAGCTGTGCGGCGCCTGCAAGCGCCAGGACGGCGAAGGCCGCTGGCACCCTGTGGGCTGCGCCGACTGTGGCCACACCGGCTACAAGGGCCGCACGGGCGTCTACGAGCTGATGGTGGTCGACGACACCGTGCGCGACCTGATCCACAACCGTGCCGCCGAAAGCGACCTGCAGGCCGCCGCCCGCGCCAACGGCTACGTGCCGATGCGCGAGGACGGCGAGCGCCTGGTGGCCGAAGGCATCACGGCGCTGGAAGAGGTGCTGCGGGTCACGCGCGACTGAAGCGCTGACCGGCACGCCACTCAGGGCCGGTCACCCTCCAGCCAACGCCGCGCCGCGGCCAGCGCCGCCGCCAGCGCCTGGTCGAAGGCGGTCCGGGCGTCGTCGGCCGGCTCGCCGGCGCGCAACGCCCGCTCCAGGGCAGCGGCGGCGGCGGTGACCTGCAGCGCGCCCACCGCGCCGGCGCCGCCGCGCAACTGGTGCAGGCGGCCGCAGGCGGTGGCGATGTCGCCGGCAGCCAGCAGCGCCGCCAGCTCGGCACCGGTGCCGGACTCCTGCGCCACGAACATCGCCAGCATGCGCAGCAGCAGGGTCTCGTTGCCGGGCAGCATGGCCCGCAGGCCGGCCAGGTCGAAGCCGGGCAGCGTGGTCAGCGGTGGGACCTCGGCCGGGGCGGGCGGGGTGCGCGGGCGGCGGCCGGTCCAGTGCAGCAGGGTGGCCACCAGCTGCTCGACGACGATGGGCTTGGTGACATGGTCGACCATGCCGGCGTCCAGGCACTGGCGGCGGTCCTCGGCCAGGGCGGCGGCGGTCATGCCGATCACCGGCAGGCCCGCCAGGGCCGGGTCGGCGTGCAGGCGGCGAGTGGCTTCCAGGCCGTCCATCACCGGCATGTGCATGTCCATCAGCACCGCATCGGGCCGGGTGCTGCCGCCCTGCAGCAAGGCCAGCGCCTGCGCGCCGTGGGCGGCCTGCTGCACCACGGCACCCAGCCGCTCCAGCCAGATGCGGGCGACCAGGCGGTTGGTGTCGTTGTCCTCCACCAGCAGCAGGCGCAGCCCGTGCAGCGGGCGCGGGTCGGCCGGGGCGGCGGGCGCAGCGCCAGCGTCGGCGTCTCCGGCATCGCCGGCCGTGCCGACGGTCGGCAGCGGCGGCAGCACGGCGGTGAACCAGA
>CALMIF010000372.1 GCA_937864045.1 uncultured Aquabacterium sp.
CGCCAGCGACCACCTGGTGCGCGCCTGGCACCACACCTACGGCCTGCCGGTGCTGACCACCAACTGCAGCAACAACTACGGGCCGCTGCACTTCCCCGAGAAGCTGATCCCGCTGATGATCGTCAACGCGCTGGCCGGCAAGCCGCTGCCGGTGTACGGCGACGGCCAGCAGATCCGAGACTGGCTCTATGTGGGCGACCACTGCAGCGGCATCCGCGCCGTGCTGGCCGGCGGCCGGGTGGGCGAGACCTACAACATCGGCGGCTGGAACGAGATGGCCAACATCGACATCGTGCACACCGTGTGCGCCCTGCTCGACGAGCTGCGCCCCGACCCCGCCGGCCCCTATGCCCGCCTGATCACCCATGTGACCGACCGCCCCGGCCACGACCGGCGTTATGCCATCGACGCCCGCAAGATCGAGCGTGAGCTGGGCTGGCGCCCGGCCGAGACCTTCGCCACCGGCATCCGCAAGACGGTGGCCTGGTACCTGGCCAATGCCGGGTGGGTGGAAAATGTGCAGAGCGGTGCTTACCGCGAGTGGGTCAGCCGCCAGTACGGCTGAAGCAGCGGCGGAAGGAGCAAGCACATGCAATGGGCTGAAGTGATCGACAACCCGTGGTTGCAGAACCTGCCGTTCAAGATTGAGCTGAACCGCTGGGGCAGGATCGAGATGAGCCCGGCTGGCAACCGGCATGGCGCCGTCCAGGTCGACGTGGCGAGCACACTGCGCAAGCGCCGCGGCGGCAAGGTCATCGTCGAATGCAGCGTGCAGACCACTGACGGCGTGCGGGTGGCGGACGTGGCATGGCTGTCGAACAAGCGCCTGAAGGAGATGGGCTGGGTGACGCCCTTCCCGACCGCACCAGAGATCTGCGTCGAAGTGATGTCGCCCGGGAACACCTGGGCCGAGATGCACATGAAGGCCGGCCTGTACATGCAGGCCGGAGCGATTGAAGTCTGGGTCGTCACCACCGACGGCAAGACCACCATCATCAAGCCGCCGGCCAACCCATGACCAAGCAACGCAAAGGCATCATCCTGGCCGGCGGCTCCGGCACCCGGCTGCACCCGGCCACCCTGGCCATCAGCAAGCAACTGCTGCCGGTGTACGACAAGCCGATGGTCTATTACCCGCTGAGCGCGCTGATGCTGGCGGGCATCCGCGACATCCTGGTCATCAGCACGCCGCAGGACACACCGCGCTTCGAGGCCCTGCTGGGTGACGGCAGCCGCTGGGGCCTGAACCTGCAGTACTGCGTGCAGCCCAGCCCCGACGGCCTGGCGCAGGCCTTCATCCTGGGCCGGCAGTTCGTCGACAACCACCCCAGCGCCCTGGTGCTGGGCGACAACATCTTCTACGGCCACGATTTCGCCAGCCTGCTGCGCCAGGCCAACGACCGGCCTGATGGCGCCACCGTGTTTGCCTACCACGTGACCGACCCCGAGCGCTACGGCGTGGTCGAGTTCGATGCACACAAGCGTGCGCTCAGCATCGAAGAAAAGCCCAAGGCGCCCAAGAGCAACTACGCCGTCACCGGTCTGTACTTCTACGACCAGCAGGTGTGCGACATCGCCGCGTCCATCCAGCCCAGCGCCCGTGGCGAGCTGGAGATCACCACCGTCAATGCCACCTACCTGCAGCAGCAGCAGCTGGCCGTTGAGATCATGGGCCGCGGCTATGCCTGGCTGGACACCGGCACCCACGACAGCCTGCTCGAAGCCGGCCAGTTCATCGCCACCCTGGAAAAGCGCCAGGGCCTGAAGGTGGCCTGCCCCGAGGAGATCGCCTACCGCG
>CALMIF010000373.1 GCA_937864045.1 uncultured Aquabacterium sp.
AGCAGGATCAACCACTTAGGGTGTGGTCAGTCGACGGACCTTGATACGAGCATCACCCCAGCGATTGACGAAGGCTGAACTGCACCCCGACCGGACGACTGCTCCACGCTGAAAGGCGCCTTCATGGGGTCTAGCGGACCGCGGCGACCGCCCAATCGAAAAGGCCGTCCAACTCATAGTCGCCGCTGTGCGGCCGTCCCCAAGGCAAGGCCAGGTCCACGGCGGCACCGCGTTGCCTGGCGGCAGCGGCCAGCAATGTGGGCACCGCCAGCGATGTGTCGCGATCCACGCTGCCATGTCGGATGCGCCAGTGCCGCGAGACTTGGGAGCGGGCGTCCAGCAACTGCTGCATCGCGTCCATCGACTTGACCGTACCGGCGTCCGCCAGAGTTGAATCGGCCGCTGTGGTGTGACGCAGCGAGAACGGGGTGAAATGGCGCTTGTCCGTGCGGGCATCGCCAAAGAGTTGGTTCTCGCCCGTCTCCAGGGAGAAGCCGTCGAACGCAGGTTGGGCCTTCATCCGGCCGACTGCGCGCGCGTAGGCGCTGAAGTCCACCGACTGCACGCGACCACCTTGAATCCGGAGCCAGGGCGCGTCAGACATGTCCCGGCCGCCGTCCAGCGCCTGCTGGGCCGAGACTTGCAACAGCGCGGCGATGTGCTCGCGCAATGTCCCTTGGCCGTTGGGATCCAGCGCCAACAGACTGCCGTCGGGCGCCTTCAGGCCCAGGGCATTGACGTAGGCCACAAAGGCCTTACGCATTTCGGCGGACAGACCCAGCTGGGCCTCGCTCAACTGGCCAACGACCTCCTTGCGCTGGACCCGGAAATCCAGCATCGAGATGGCGACGTTGCGGTACTCGCGCAGCCCTTCGAACTGCCACTCGTAGGCTTCATCCGCATGGGCCATGTTGGTGATGGGGCAGAAGGTGCTGACGGCAAAGACGTCATCACGGCCAGGCGCTGCGCCGAGCGTGCGCAGTTCCGCGTCGTAATCGGGGTGGTTGCCACTGGCACCCAGCAAGGCAGACAACGCCCCCCCGGCGCTGGTGCCGTTGGAGACGATGCGCTCGGTGTTGCCGGGCAGCCGGTCGGCGTTGTGCCGCAGCCAGCGCACTGCGGCCTTCAGGTCCACGATGGCGGCCGGTGCCTTGCCGGTCCAGCGGCCGTCAGCCGCCTGCAGTGTGCGCCCCCGCGCGCCCGGCGCGGCCACCACGAACCCGCGGGCCAAGGCCATGGCACTGGCGCTGGGCGCGGGCGCCTGGCCCGGTGGTCCCGGCATGCGGTTGGTCAAGGTTCCGGGCTTGGCGGGCATGTATCCGCCCACGCCGTTGGGCAGGAAGATGGGCGCCGTGCGGGCCGTGAAGCCCTCAATGCTGCCGCCCTGGAAGTAGGCTTCGGGGATGTAGAGATTCAGGGCCTGGTAGCCGGGCTCAACAGCCTTGGCCACCGTGGGCAGCCCCTCATAGGCGCGCACCCGTATGGTTTGTCCGCCAACGCTGATCTCCTGCGTGGCGTAGCGCGTCAGATCAGGCTGCAAGGCCTCTTCTGCCGTACTGGCAGCGTGGGCGCTGCCGCCCGCGCTGGCAACAAAGCCGGCCAGCAGGCTGAGGTTGAAGGTGCGGCGTTGCATCGTCAGGCCTCCAGTTGCCGAATGGCCAAGGCGGCCTCGTCGATGGCGGTCGCGATGCGGCGGGTCAGCGCCGCACTGGACTGGCCCTCGGCCAACCGTTGGTGCAGGACAGCCTTGAGGTTGTCCATGGCGCGTTCGATGTCTGGCGAGCGGCGGGCGGCCATGCGCTCGCGGCCCTGCTGCAGCCGCATCTTCAGGCTGGCCAGCTCCGTACTCTGCTGCGCCAGTTGGTCCAGCCCTGCCGGTGTGATGGTGTACTGCTTGCGGCCGCCTTCACCGTCCTGGACCGTGGCCCAGCCCATGTCGACCAGATAGGTCAGCGTTGGGTAGACGACGCCCGGGCTCGGGCTGTAGTCGCCGCCGACCAGGCCTTCGATGTGCTTGATGAGTTCGTAGCCGTAGCAAGGGCGCTCAGCCACCAGGCTGAGCGCCAGCAGCTTGATGGCGCCCTGCTCGAACATGCGACCACCGCGGCCACCATGCCCCGAACCGTCACCAGCGCCACCACCGTGTCGGCCCATGCCGCCGCTCGCATGGTGACCGTGCCCTGCCGAGCGACCGCCCGGCATGCCGTGCCGCATGGGGCGCTCAGCCCGGTCGGCGCGCTGGGGGCCGCAGTGGCGGGCGGAAAAACCAAAAAGAGTGTGTTTGCTCAACATCGTCTGATCCGTCTTCATGATGCATCTAAGATATATCGTAAAAGGCTGATCGTCCACAGCAAAGGGCGAACTTTGCAGAGCTTCACCTCGCGAAACGGGGGAGACGCTCGGAACTTGAATGGCGCCGCCGTGGGACGCCAAGGGCTGGTCCCAAACGCCGAGAGCTACGGGCGCCTCGGTCTTCCTTTCCATGCGACGCCACTCCCCCCCCGCAGTGCAAAGCTGGTTGGCGGCGGAGAAGGCGCTGGTGATGGAGAGCACGAAGGGCTCGGCGGCAGCCGTGCGCTATTAATCATCCGCGCGCTGCGCGGGCACTTCGCGACGAGCAGGGCTCGCGCTCGGTCGGCCTCCGGCATCGCCTAGGTTCGCGGCGCCGGAGGTTCCCCTGCGCCGTGCGCAAACGCGCCTGTTACAGATCCCGACAGACCTTATTTAAACGCTGCATGTCGGGCGGGACAATGTCAGCGCGTTCGACAGGTCTTGAGGCCTTCAAAACTCTGGTGCCTCACCTGGGAAGAGTCCGACAGACCTTATTCCAACCGATCAGGATCTGTGTGCCGACCTCAGTCCCGTTCCAGCGGAAGGCTGCCTTGCACGGGCGAGGGCGGCCACCGCTCGGCGTCCCGGCGCGCCTGAAACCAGCGGGGCATGGCGGCGTCCTCCACCGCGTACTCGCCGCGCGCCGATTTCCATACCAGGGCCGGTGTGCGCTGCCGCAGCGACTCCAGCGCCTTCTGCGCCTGCTGCACGCTCACCGGGCGGCCCAGCTTGTCGCGGTAGAAGCGCAGTGCCTCGGCGTCATACGGTCGAAAGCGCGGCCCCTGGTCCAGCATGCGCCACAGCACCACCTGCTCGGTCGGCTTCAGGCCCAGGTAATCGGACGCCATCTGCGCCTCGTCCTGCGCCTGCTGGTCCCGCGCGGCCTGCTGCAGCGCCGGCTCGAACCGCCCTCTGCGGCCCGACAGCGGGCTGAGCACGGCTCCCATGGCCGCCATGAAGAATTGCGGCCGGTGCCCGAAGGCGGTGAACGCGTCTTGCAGGGCCATCCGGTCGACCGGCACCAGATCGGGCCGCTGGGCTTCCACCAGCCCGGCCACATGGGCGATGAAGTCGGTGTCCAGCGGCGGCAGCGCCTGGATCTGCGAGCCGTAGAACGGCGCCCCCGCGCTGACGACCAGGCGCAGCAGCTTGTCGCGGTCCGAGCCCGACATCACCAGCATCAGGTTGACCTGGCCTGGCCGGTTCATCTGGTCGCGTGCCGATTTCAGCGCCGTCATCGCCACCTCGCCCGCCTCGCTGGTCAGCGCGTGCTGGGCTTCGTCGATGATCAGCGCCACGGGTTTGCCGGCCGCCTGTTGCAGGTTGCGCAGCGCGTCCACCAGGGTCAGGCCGTCGACCTGGCCGATCCTGCTGGTGTCGATGTCCAGCGTACCTGCCAGCTTCACGCTCTTCAGGCCGGCCTTTTTGGCCGTGCGGGCCACCAGCCCCAGGTGGACTTGCAGGGCCTGGGCGATGGCCTCGGCGATCAGGTTGCCGGGGTCGCGCCGGGTGTCGGCCCACAGGTCCACGTACACCACCTCCACGCCGGCCTGCTGCAGGGCGGGCGCCAAGTCGCCTTGCAGGAAGGTGCTCTTGCCGGTGCGGCGCGGCGCGGCCAGGAACAGGCCGTTGTGCGCATCACCCAACAGTGCACGCCCCTGCAGCGCCTGCACCAGCTGCTGCGCCAGCGCGGCGCGGTGGTACGCGATCATGCGACTACCCTCTTCTATCCTCTGAAGCGGTAGTTTATCGGAATCAAGATAAAATCGGATCGTTGAATGCTAGCCGTTGCCGGTGTGCGCTGTCTCGACTGTGCAGACATCAGCCAGCGCAACCGCCACGTCGTCCGGGGCCGCGCCGGTGACCGGCGCCAGCCGCGCTGTAGGCCAAGGTCCACAGCTGAACGGGCCATGCGACGACTGCGCGGGCCGCGTTGGCGCATCAGGATCAGGGCCATCGATCGGTGATCGATCTGCCCGGCGGTTGCCGCGGTGCCAACCCGTCGCGCGCACAGCGCGCTGAAACGACCGGCCATGAACAAGGAACAGATCAAGGGCGCCGTCAAGGAAGCGGCGGGCAAGGTGCAGCAGAAGGCCGGTGAACCGGTCGACAGCCCCAGCACCATCGCCAAGGGCGTGGCCAAGCAGATCCAGGGCAAGGGCCTCAAGGCCGTGGGCGACCCGAAGGAAGGGGCAGACAAGGCCCTGGACCGCTGACCGGCGTCCCGACGCCGCGCGCCGCGCCGCAGGCGCAGCCCCGTGGCGCGGCGCACTCCAGTTTTCGCCGGCCCTTTCGAAGACCCGCCATGCGCGTCCTCCGGCAGCCTGTCGCCGTCGGCGCGCCCGTGTTCCGCATGGCCACCCTGACCGATCCCACGCTGCAAGCCACCGCTCCCACGCCGCACGCCCTGCGCTGGCTGGGCCGGCGCTCGCTGGTGGCGGTGCTGGGCTGGGCCGCCGGGCTGGCGCTGCTGGCCGCCTGGCTGACGGTGGGCACCCTGCTGACCCTGCGCTGGCGCGAGGCCATCGACGACGAGCAGCGACACAGCGGCAACCTGGCGGCCATCCTGCAGGAGCAGACGGTGCGGGTGCTGGCCGCCAGCGACCAGGCCATGATCCGCCTGCGCGACGCGGTGCGCGACGGCGCCTTCAAGCCCGAGGACACGGTGCAACTGGCCAACGAGACCGGCCTGGCGCCCAAGATCCTGCTGCAGCTGTCGCTGATCGGGCCGGACGGCCACTTCCAGGGCAGCAACCTCGACCCCGACGGCAGCAAGTCGGGCCCTGTCGACCTGTCGGAGCGCGGGCATGTGCGGGTGCACCTGCGGCCCGCCGGCATGGTCGATGCGCCGCCGCTGTCGGCCAACGGCCTGCTGATCGGCAAGCCGGTGCTGGGCAAGGTGTCGAAGAAATGGACCATCCAGCTGTCGCGGCGCATCGCTGCGGCCGACGGCCGGGTGCTGGGCGTGGTGGTGGCCTCGCTGGACGCCGGTGACTTCGAGGATCTGTACCGCGGCGTCCAGCTGGGCCAGCACGGCGGCGTCAGCCTGATCGGCGTCGACGAGGTGGTGCGGGCACGGGTGGTGGGCGGTGCGGCGCAGGGCATCGGCACCAGCACCCGGGTGGCGGGCCAGCCCAGCCAGCTGCAGGGGCCGCGCGGCCATTTCGAATCGTTCAGCCATGTCGACGGCGAGAACCGCCTGGTGGCCTTCGAGCGGGTGGGCGACTACCCGCTGTCCGTGGCCGTGCTGCGCCAGACCGACGAGGCCATGGCGCGCTGGCGCGGTGCGCGCACGATGGCGCTGTCGCTGGCGGCGCTGTTCACGCTGGCGGTGCTGCGCGGCTCGGTGCTGCTGGGCCTGGGCGTGCGCCAGCTGGAGGCCAGCAATGCCGCGCTGCGCGCCAGCGAGGCCCGCGCCCATGCCAGCTACCAGGCCAAGACCGAGTTCCTGGCCGCCATCTCGCATGAGCTGCGCACGCCGCTGACCAGCATCCGCGGCGTTGCCGAGCTGATGGAGCGGCGCCTGCCCGAGCTGGTGTCGACCGACGAGTTGCGGCTCAAGCAGAGCTTGAACAACCTGCTGTCCAACAAACTGAAGTTCACCACCGAGGGCAGCATGACGCTGCTTCTGGGCCCGCAGGACGGCCGCCTGCTGATCACCGTGGCCGACACCGGGCCGGGCATTCCGGCCCACCTGCACGAGACGGTGTTCGAGCGCTTCCGCCAGGCCGACGCCAGCGTGTCGTCCCAGCATGGCGGTACCGGCTTGGGCCTGGCGCTGAGCCGCGGCCTGGCCGGGCTGATGGGCGGCACGCCGACGCTGGAATCCAGGCCGGGCGAGGGCGCCCGCTTCACGCTGGCGCTGCCGCTGGCCTGAGCGCGATTCAGGCGCCGGTCGTGGCCGCCTGCGTGCGCCGCACCAGCCGCCCCGGCAGCGCGCCGGTGGCCTGGCCGTCGCGGTAGGTGACGGTGCCCGCCACCAGGGTGGCGACGATGCCGTCGGCCGCCTGGTGCATGCGCCGGCCGCCGGCCGGCAGGTCGTGCACCACGGTGGGCGCCCGCACGGTCAGCCGGGCCAGGTCGATGACGTTGACGTCGGCCTTGGCGCCGACCACCAGCCGGCCGCGGTCGCTCAAGCCCGCCAGCTCGGCGGGCACGCTGGTCAGCGCGGCGATGGCCTGGGGCAGCGGAAGGCGCTGGTCGGGCGCCGCGTCGCGCGCCCAGCGCGCCAGGAACCAGGTCGGAAAGCTGGCGTCGCAGATCATCCCGTAGTGCGCGCCGCCGTCGGCCAGGCCCACCACCGCCTGCGGATGCGTGAGCATGGCGCGCACCGCGTCCAGGTTGCCGTCGCGGTAGTTGGCGCCGGGCTGGTAGAACATGGCGCGGCCCTCGTCGGCCAGCAGCAGGTCGTAGCTGAATGCCTCGATGGATTGGCCGGCGGCATCGGCCAGCCGGTCCAGGCGCTGCGACAGGTCGGGCTCGTAGTCGGCCTGGTCCTGCCACGCGTAGCTGTACTGGAAGCTCTTCACCGTCTTCAGGTTCACCGGGTTGGTGTCCTCGGGCTGCTCGGCCAGCAGGCGGGCGCGCATCGCCGGGTCGCGCATCGCCGCCACGCGCGCGGCCAGCGGCAGGTGCCGGATCGCCTTGTAGCTGGGGTGGTAGGCGAAGGGGTGGAAGCTCAGGTCCAGGCCGTAGAACATGCCCACCGGCCGCGGCGCCACCTGGGCGCGCATCGGCAGGCCGGCGGCGGCGGCATCGCTCAGGGCGGCCAGCGAGGTCTGCCAGGCCGCCCGGTCGCCGGTGGGCATCTGGATCAGGCTGTACGACAGCGGCCGGCCGCTGCGCTCGACCAGGCGACGCATCAGCGCGAACTCGGATGCTGCGTCACCCATCGGTGCCGGGATGATCTGGAACACGCCGCCGCCGGCATCCTTCAGCCCATCGGCCAGGGCCTGCAATTCGGCCTCGTCCGAATGCAGGCTGGGCGCCAGCTCACCGGCCTTGGTGCGGTGCATCAGGTTGCGCGAGGTGCTGACGCCGATGGCACCGGCGCGCACCGCCTCGGCGGTGAGGCGCCGCATCGTCGCCAGGTCGTCGGCGGTGGGCGCCTCGCCGGTGGCGGCGCGCGCGCCCATCACGTAGACCCGCAGGGCCGAATGCGGCAGCTGGGCGGCCACGTCGACGTCGAACTGCCGGTCGGCCAGCGCATCGAGGTAGTCGGGAAAGGTTTCCCAGTTCCAGGGCAGGCCCTCGGCCATCACCACCTCGGGCACGTCCTCCACACCTTCCATCACCTCCACCAGCAGGTTGCGCTCGGCCGGCTTGCAGGGCGCGAAGCCGACGCCGCAGTTGCCCATCACCACCGAGGTGACGCCGTGGCTGGACGAAGGCTGCAGCCGCTGCGACCAGGTGGCTTGGCCGTCGTAATGCGTGTGCACGTCGACGAAGCCGGGCGTCACCAGCAGGCCGGTGGCGTCGATGGTCTCGGCGGCCGTGCCGGTGACGGTGCCGATGGCCGCGACGCAGCCGTCCTTGATGGCGACATCGGCCGTGCGGGCCGGCGAGCCCAGGCCGTCGTGCAACGAACCGCCGCGGATGATCAGGTCGTAGTCAGGCATGGCGCTCTCCTTGCAGTTGTTGGGGTGAACCCAGCAAACGCCGCGGAGCCGGCTTTGCCGGGCCGCTGGCGTTGCCCCCTTGAGGGGGCGGCCGAAGGCCGTAGGGGGTGGGTCAAGTCACGAAGTTTTTCCAGGTGTTGGCCACGTAGTCGATGAACACCGGCCCGAGGCCCTGGTTCGCGAGGTAGGCCCGCGTCACCGGCCGCTCGATCGACTTGAAGCCGCTGTCAGCCAGCGCCCGGCGGGCGAAGTCGTGGTGCAGCATCGCGCCGCGGCCGATCAGCACGAAGTCGGCGCCGTGCTCCAGGCAGCGCTGCGCGGTGGCGGCGTCCATGATCTTGCCGGCCACGCCCAGGCGGGTGTTGCCGCGGGGCAGTGCGGCGAAGTGGTCGATCAGCGGCCGGCCGGCATAGGCGGCTTCCTGGGGCGGCTTGAAGCAGTCCCACAGCGACATGTCGAGGTAGTCCAGCTTGCCGCTCTGCAGCATCTCGCCGGCCAGCGCCAGCGACTCGGGCATGGTGATGCCGAAGCGCTCGGGCGACAGCCGCAGGCCGAGCTGGAAGCCGGGTTGGGTGCGGGCGCGCACGCCGTCGATCACCGTGCGCAGCACGCGGCAGCGGTGGTCGAAGCTGCCGCCGTAGCCATCCGTGCGGTGGTTCAGCTCGCCTTCGAGGAACTGCGCCAGCAGGTAGCCGTGGGCGCCGTGCAGCTCCACGCCGTGGAAGCCCGCCCGCTCGGCGCACACGGCGGCCCCGATGAAGTCCTCGATCAGCTGCTCGACCTCGGCCGTGGTCATCGCCCGGGCGCCGGTCTCGGCGTCGTCCCAGGGGCAGACCGCGGGCTCGCCGGTCAGCTTGGGGTCGCTGCGCCGGCCCGAGTGCTGGATCTGCAGCGACGAGCCGCTGCCCGCGGCATGGATGCCGGCGGCCAGGCGGGTGAGGCCCGGCAGGTGGTCGTCGGACCACACGCCAAGCTGGCCCGGGAAGCCCTGGCCGCCGCGCTGCACATGGGCCGCGCAGGTCATCGTCAGCGCAAAGCCGCCCTGGGCGCGCATCGTCAGCCAGTGGTATTCCACGTCGTTCAGCGTGCCGTCGGGGTTGCTCTGCCAGTTGGTCAGCGGCGCCAGCATGAAGCGGTTGGCCATCGCCGGGCCGCGGGTGAAGGTCAACGGGTCGTGCAGGGTGGGCATCGGTGGACGGCTCAGGTCGGGGAAGGAAAGGTGGACGGCTGGACGCCAGGCGCACCGGCGCGACGGCGTTCCAGCCACCAGCCGGCCGCCGGCGGTGCCAGCTGGAAATGCGGGTCGGCGCCCAGCTTCTGTGCCGCGTCCAGCGGCCAGTTCGGGTTGTAGAGCAGTTCGCGCGCCAGCGCGACGCAGTCGGCCTGGCCGGCCTGCAGCACGGCCTCGGCCTGCGCCGCCTGCACGATCAGGCCGACGGCCATCGTCGGGATGCCGGCCTCGGCGCGCAGTCGGGCCGCGTACGGCACCTGGTAGCCGTAGCCGGGCGGCGTGCCGGGGATGGGCCCGGGCAGCATGCCGCCGCCGGAGCAGTCGATCAGGTCGACGCCGCGCGCCTTCAGCTCGCGCGCCAGCACCACGCTGCTGGCCGGGTCCCAGCCGGTGCCGTCGTCGACCGACAGCCGCACCGCCAGCGGCTTGTGCGCCGGCCAGGCCGCGCGTGCCGCCTCGGCCACCTCCAGCACGAAGCGCATGCGGTTCTGGAGGCTGCCGCCGTAGTCGTCGCCGCGCTGGTTGCTCTGCGGATTGAGGAACTGGTGGATCAGGAAGCCGTGCGCGCCGTGCAGCTCCACCAGGTCGAAGCCGGCGGCATCGGCGCGGGCCACGGCGCGGGCGAAGGCGTCGACCACGCCGGCGATCTCAGCGCGTTCCAGCGCACGCGGCACGGGCGAGCGGGCATCGGGGGCGATGGCGCTGGGTGCGATCAGCTCCCAGGCGTCCCAGTCGCGTGTGCCGCCGGCCTCGGCCTGTTCGCGCGTCAGCGGCTTGCCGCCTTCCCAGGGCCGGGCGCCGCGGCTCTTGCGGCCCGAGTGGCCGAGCTGGATGCCCACCGCCGCGCCGCAGGCGCGGGTGAAATCGGCGATGCGCCGCAGGCCCGGAATGAAGGCGTCGTCCCACAGCCCCAGGTCGCCCACCGTGCCGCAGCCGCGTCGCTCGACCTTGGTCGACTCGACGATGAACAGCCCCGCGCCACCGGCGGCATAGCGGCCGGCGTTCATCAGGTGCCAGTCGGTGGCAAAGCCGCGCTCGCCGGCGTACTGGTGCATGGGCGCGACGACGACGCGGTTCTTCAGCGTCAGTTCACGCAAGTCCAGCGGGGTGAAGAGCAGGGGCGCGGTCATGCCGATGCACTCTAGCGGCCGGCCGGCGGCGGGCGATGTCGCCTGCCGGTCAGCACCCACCGATCGGTGGCTGCCGAATCTTCGTCGGCAGATTGTCCATCGGATGCGCAGAAATCCGGTGGATCAACCGATACGCTGGCGACTTCTTCGATTGCGCCGCCAGGAGACCACGATGCCCGCCAACACCCACCTGCCCACCGCGTCGCGCCTGCCCGCTCCCTGCCGCGACGAGGCTGCCGTGCTGCAGGGCCTGCTGGCCGGCCTGCGGCGCGACGGCCCGTTCGACTGGCACGCCGTCATCCGCATGGCCGAGCCCTGGGTGGCGGCGGTGCGGGCCAAGCCGGCGCCGTTCTGGGCGATGGAGTCGCTGCTGCGCGAGTACCCGATCAGCAGCGCCGAGGGCCTGGCCCTGATGCGCCTGGCCGAGGCCCTGCTGCGCGTGCCCGATGCCGCCACCGCCATCGCGCTGACGGCCGACCAGCTGGGCCGGGCCGACTTTTCGCAGGGCGCCGTGGAAGGCTCGCAGCACACGCTGCTGGCGGGGATCTCGGCCAGCGCGCTGGGCCTGGCCAAGCGCATGCTGCCGACCGGCGGGGAGAAGCCGGGCCTGATCGACCGCCTGGGCGCGCAGACCGTGGTCGCGGCCACGGTGCGCGCCATCGGCCTGCTGGGCCGGCAGTTCGTGCTGGGCCAGACCATCGCCAGCGCGCTGGGCGAGGCCCATGCCCAGCGCCGCGCAGCGCCGCAGCTGCGCTTCTCGTTCGACATGCTGGGCGAGGGTGCGCGCACCGATGCCGACGCGCTGCGCTACCACGGTGCCTACGTGGCCGCGCTGCAGGCGATTGCCGCCAGCACCCGCGGCGCCAACCCGGCCGAGCGCGACGGTCTGTCGATCAAGCTGTCCGCGCTGCATCCGCGTTATGAGGAGCACCAGCTCGACCGGGTGCACGCCGAACTGCTTCCGCGCGTCACCACGCTGATCGACCTGGCCGCCGCCGCCGACATCAACCTCACCATCGACGCCGAGGAAAGCGACCGGCTGGAGCTGTCGCTGACCGTCTTCGAGGCCCTGGCCGACCATGTGGCGGCCACCGCGCCGGGCTGGTCGGGCTTCGGCCTGGCGATCCAGAGCTACCAGACCCGGGCGCGGGCCATGATCGACGCGGTGGCGGCCATCGGCCGCGCGCGCGGCCTGCGCTTCATGGTGCGCCTGGTCAAGGGCGCCTACTGGGACGGCGAGATCAAGCGCGCCCAGGAGCTGGGCCTGGACGGCTACCCGGTGTTCACCCACAAGCACCACACCGACATCAGCTACCTGGCCTGCGCCCAGGCGCTGATCGGCCATGCCGAGGTGATCCTGCCGCAGTTCGCCACCCACAACGCCGGCACCATCGCCGCCATCCTGCAGATGGCTGCCAGTCGCCCGGGTGTGCGCTTCGAGATGCAGCGCCTGCACGGCATGGGCGAGGCGGTCTACCGCGAGGTGCTGGCCGCCCACCCGGCGCTGCCGCTGCGCATCTACGCGCCGGTGGGCGAGCACCGCGACCTGCTGGCCTACCTGGTGCGCCGGCTGCTGGAAAACGGCGCCAACTCGTCCTTCGTGCACCAGCTGGCCGACCCGAGCGTGGCGCCCGACGACCTGCTGCGCTCGCCGCTGCAGCCGGCGCAGGTGCCGGGCCAGCCGGCACCGGTGGCGCTGTACGGCCCCGGCCGCGCCAACAGCCGCGGCCTGGACCTGGCCGTGCCCGAGCAGCGCACGCCGCTGCTGGCGGCGCTGGCCACATCCACCGTGCCGGCGGTGGCCGAGGCGACGGTCGACGCCTGCGACGCGGCGATGGCCCGGTTGCAGGCTGGCTTCGAGACCTGGAGCGCCCGCCCGCTGGCCGAGCGCGCCGCGGCCATCGCCCGCGCCGGCGACCGGCTGCAGGATGCGCTGCCGCACTTCTGTGCGCTGCTGGTCAAGGAGGCCGGCAAGACCTGGGGCGACGCGGTGGCCGAGGTGCGCGAGGCGGTGGACTTCTGCCGCTACTACGCGCAGCAGGCGCTGGAGAAACTGCAGCCCGTCGACCTGCCCGGTCCCACCGGCGAGCGCAACACCCTGCGCCTGCATGGCCGGGGTGTGTTCGTCTGCATCTCGCCGTGGAACTTCCCGCTGGCGATCTTTGCCGGGCAGGTGGTGGCGGCGCTGGTCACCGGCAACAGCGTGGCCGCCAAGCCGGCCGAGCAGACGCCCGGCGTGGCGACGGCCTTCGTCGACCTGCTGCACGCCGCCGGCGTGCCGGCCGACGCCCTGGCCCTGCTGCACGGCCCGGGCGAGACGGTGGGCGCGCGCCTGGTCGCCCACCCCGCGGTGGCCGGCGTCTGCTTCACCGGCAGCACCCAGGTCGCCAAGGCCATCCAGCGCAGCCTGGCCGCGGGCGACGGGCCCATCGTGCCGCTGATCGCCGAGACCGGCGGACTGAACGCGATGGTGGTCGACAGCAGCGCCCTGCCCGAGCAGGTGGTCGACGCGGTGGTGCAGAGCGCCTTCCGCTCGGCCGGCCAGCGCTGCTCGGCGCTGCGCCTGCTGTGCCTGCACAGCGGCATCGCCGACACCGTGGCCACCATGCTGCAGGGCGCGCTGGCCGGGCTGCGGGTGGGCGACGCGGCGGACCTGGCCACCGACGTGGGCCCGGTGATCGACGCCGAGGCCCATGCCGGGCTGAGCCGCCATGTCCAGCGGCTGGAACGCGAGGCCCGCCTGCTGGGCCGGGCGCCGATGGCCGCAGCCTTCGCCGCCAGCCACATCGCGCCGGTGGCCTTCGAGGTGGGCGCGGTGGAGGATCTCAAGCAGGAAGTCTTCGGCCCGGTGCTGCATGTGCTGCGCTGGGACGGCGATGTGGGCGACCTGGTCGCCCGCATCAACCGCCTGGGTTACGGCCTGACGCTGGGCGTGCAGACGCGCATCGACAGCCGGGCGCAGCAGATCGCCGACCAGGCGCGGGTGGGCAACGTCTACGTCAACCGCAACATGGTGGGGGCGGTGGTCGGCGTGCAGCCCTTTGGCGGCGAGGGGCTGTCGGGCACCGGGCCCAAGGCGGGCGGGCCGCACTATCTCTACCGCTTCTGCGCCGAGCAGACCTTGACGGTCAACACCGCTGCGGCCGGCGGCAACGCGGCCCTGCTGGCTGGCACTCCTGCACAGGCCTGAGCCTCTTCAAGCCAACGCGGGGCCGGTCACGACCCTGGCGCGGTGGATACTGCCCAGGTTTGCCGGCCGCCGGCCGGCAATGCCTTGGAGCAGGGGTTGCGCATGATTCGACGGATGGGCGGCGGTGCCGGTTTGCCGGGTGGCGGCCGGCGGGCGACGGCAGCAGCGCTGACGCTGGTGGTGGCGGCCCTGGTGGCCGCCTGCGGTGGACCCGATGTGCCCGCCCTGATGGCGTCGGCGCGCGAGGCCATCGCCAAGAAGCAGGGCGATGCGGCCCGCATCAGCCTGAAGAACGTGCTGCAGCAGCAGCCCGAGAACGCCGAGGCGCGCTTCCTGCTGGGCCATCTGCTGCTGGAGAGCGGCGACGCCACCGGCGCCGAGGTGGAATTGCGCCGGGCGCTGGAGGCGCAGCATCCCAAGGCCAAGGTGGTGCCGCTGCTGGCCACCGCCATGCTGGCGCAGAACAAGGGCAGCGCCGTGCTGCAGCAGTTCGGCAGCCAGCGGCTGGACGACGCCGAGGCCGATGCCCGGCTGCAGACACTGCTGGCCACGGCCGAGGCGGCCAGCGCCCACCTGCCGGCCGCCATCGCCCGCATCGACACGGTGCTGCGTGCCCGGCCCGGTGACCAGCCCGCCGCGCTGCTGCGTGCGCGCCTGGCCGCCGCCAGCGGCCAGCCTGCCGAGGCGCTGGCCCTGGTCGAGAAGCTGCTGGCGAGCCATGCCGACAACGCCGAGGCCTGGCAGCTCAAGGGTGACCTGCTGCGCCAGGCCGCCAGCATCACGGCCGGCGCCACGCGGCAGCCGGCCGCCCCCGCCATCGCGGCCTACCGCGAGGCCATCAAGCTGCGCCCGGAAGCGGTGGGCGCGCAGGCCTCGCTGGTGGCGCTGCTGCTGGCAGACGGCGACACGCCGGGCGCCGAGGCGCAGTGGAAGGCGATGCAGAAGGCCGCGCCCCAGCATCCGCAGACCGTGCTGTACGACGCGGCCCTGTCGGCCCGGCGCGGCGACTACAAGCGGGCGCGCGAGCTGTCGCAGCAGCTGCTGCGCGGCATGCCCGAGCACCCGCAGGCGCTGATGATCGGCGGCGAGTCCGAGCTGAACCTGGGCAACCTGCAGCAGGCCGAGGCGCTCTTCCAGAAGGCCCTGCAGCAGACGCCGGGCAACATCGTGCTGCGCCACCAGCTGGCCACCACCCAGCTGCGCGCCGGCCAGACCGACAAGGCCCTGCAGACGCTGGCGCCGCTGCTGGACGGCAACGGCGCCACCGCCGAGGCGCTGACCCTGGCTGCGCAGGCCCAGCTGGCCAAGGGCGATGGCGCCGCCGCCGACGCCAGCCTGGCGCGCGCCGCGCGGCTCAAGCCCAACGACCTGCAGGTGCGCCTGGCGATGGCCCTGTCGGCCGTGGCCAAGGGCAAGGGCGCGCCCGCGCTGGCCGAGCTGCGCGCCGTGGCCGCCGCCGACAAGGGCACCACCGCCGACCTGGCGCTGATCGACGTGCTGATGCGTGCCAAGGACAACGCCGGCGCGCTGAAGGCGGTGGATGGCGTGGCCGCCAAGCTGCCCAACGAACCGCTGGCCGACCAGCTGCGCGGGCGCATCGCGATGCAGACCGGTGATGTGGCTGCGGCCCGCCGCCATTTCGAGGAGGCCCTCAAGCGCCAGGCCGACTACATGCCGGCCGTGGCCGGCCTGGCCAGCCTGGACCTGGCCGACAAGCAGCCTGCTGCCGCCAAGGGCCGCTTCGAGGCGCTGCTGCAGCGCAACCCGAAGAACATGCCCGCGCTGCTGGCCCTGGCCGACCTGTCTGCACGCACGGGCGGCACACCGGCCGAGGTGGGCAAGCTGCTGGCCGACGCCGTGGCCGCCGACCCTGCCAGCGTGGCGCCGCGCATCATGCTGGCCGACCACCAGCTGGCCACCGGCCAGGCCAAGGCCGCCGTGGAAACCACCCGCGCCGGCCTGGCCGCCGCACCGGACAACCCCGACCTGCTGGAGCGCCATGGCCGTGCATTGATGGCCAGCGGTGACCCGATGCAGGCGGTGACCAGCTACAACAAGCTGGCCGCTCTGCTGCCGCGCTCGCCCGTGCCGCAGCTGCGCCTGGCCGAGGCCCAGGCCGGGGCGCGCAACCCGGTGGCTGCGGCGGCGGCCGTGCGCAAGGCGGGCGAGATTGCACCGGACAACCTGCTGGTGATGCAGGCGCAGCTCAACCAGGCGTTGCTGGACGACCGCACCGAGCAGGCGTTGACCATCGCCCGCAAGGCGCAGGCGAAGGCACCGGGCGAGGCCCTGGGCTACACGATGGAAGGCGGCGTGGAGCTGCGCCGCCGCAACTGGGAGGCCGCCGCCACCGTGCTGCGCAAGGCCGTGGCCCTGGGCCGCCCCGGCGACGCGCCGCAGCGCCTGTATGCCGCACTGTTGGGGGGCGGCAAGACCGCCGAGGCCGAGGCCTTCGCCCAGGACTGGCGCAAGAAGAACCCCGACGACATGGCCTTCGTGCAGAGCCTGGGCGACCAGGCCATGGTCGCCGGCCAGTACGCACAGGCCGAGGCCGCCTACCGCCAGGTGGCGGACCGGCTGCCCGAGTCGGTGCTGGCGCTGAACAACCTGGCCTACGCCCTGGCCTCGCAGAAGAAGCCGGGTGCCGTGGCGCTGGCCCAGAAGGCGTCGCAGCTGGCGCCGCGCAGCGCGGCGGTGCTGGACACGCTGGCCACCGCCCTGGCTGCCGAGCAGCAGCTGCCACGAGCGGTCGAGGTGCAGAAGAAGGCGGTGGAGCTGGCGCCGGACGCGCCGGCCTACAAGCTGGGGCTGGCGCGCCTGCTGCTGCAGTCCGGCGACAAGGTCGGCGCACGCGCCGAGCTCAGCGCCCTGACCGCGCTGGGCGCGAAGTTTCCGCGCCAGTCCGAGGTGGCCGCCCTGGTCAAGCAGGTCGACCAGTGACGCGGCCGGTTCAGGCCGCCGCGTACAGCGCGCGCTTGTAGGCGAACCAGAACGGGTGCCAGAAGCCGAAGTGGCGCTGGCACATCACCACGCCGGCCAGGCCGCTGGCGGGGTGGATGAACCAGTGCGTGCCGGCCAGGCCACCCCATTGCAGCTCGCCCACGGCGCCCGGCGGCTCCAGCCGCGAGGCGCTGCGCACGATGGCGCCACCCAGGCCAAAGCCCAGGCTGGGGATCTGGCCCGCCACCGGCAGCTGCACGCACAGCGCCGGCGGCAACTGGTCGGTGAACATCGCCGCCAGCGTGGCCGGCTGCAGCAGCGTGCCGGGCTGGCCCGGTGTCAGCGCCCGCAGCAGGGCCAGCATGTCGGCCTGGGTGCTGACCAGGCCGCCGGCGCCCGACTGGCGCGGCACCGGCTTCAGGTAGGCCTCGGGCCAGGGTGTGCCTTCCAGCCGCTCCAGGCCCGGCCGCATCTGGTCGGCCAGGTCGCCCTTGTAGAGGGCAGCCAGACGTGGCAACTGCGGGGGCACCCGGTCGGGCCGCAGCACGAAGCCGGTGTCCGCCAGCCCCAGCGGACCGGTGATGTGCTGCTGCAGCGCCTCGCCGAACGTCAGGCCGGTGGCGATCTCGCACAGCCGCGCCAGCACGTCGATGCCCAGCGCGTATTCCCACTGCGTGCCCGGCTGGGTGGCCAGCGGCAGCGTGACCAGCTGGTCCATCTGCCCGGCCAGCGTCGTCTGGTAACCGCGCACGCCGGTGGCCATGTAGGCCTTGAACAGCAGGCTCTCGGGGTCGAACACGCCGTGCTGCAAGCCCGCCGTGTGCGTGATCAGCTGGCGGATGGTGATGTCGGACTGCAGCGGCTCGGTGTCGTCCAGCGCCGTGGCCCCGGCCCGCAGCACGCGCAGGCTGCCGAAGCCCGGAATCCAGCGCTTGACCGGATCATCGAGCTGCCAGTGCCCCAGCTCCATCAGCCGGAGCACCAGCACCGTGGTGAACAGCTTGGTGTTGCTGAAGGCGCGGTGGATGGTGTCCGGCCGCATCGGCACGCCGGCTTCGCGGTCGGCCAGGCCGGTGCAGAAGCTGTCGATCAGCTCGCCGTGGCGCAGCGTGGCGCAGGACACGCCGACCAGGCGGTCGGCGTCGACCTCGGCCTGCAGGACGGCGTGTGCCGCCTCGAAAGCGCCGCTCATGCTGCCTGCCAGCGGTCGCCCGCATGCCGGGTTGCGCGCCCCTCGGCCTGCAGCTTCTGCAGGTGCGCCCGCAGCGAGCGCAGCGCCATCGCGTGCAGCGGCTTGGGGGTGTCGGCGTAGACCTCGGCCACCAGCGCGGCCTCGTCGGTGGGTGCGGCGCTGCCCAGCTTCTGCAGCCCGGCCAGCACCTTGGCCTCGCGGCCCAGGCGGTGGGCGATGGTCTTGCTGACGACGGCGTGCGGTTCGTCGATCAGGAAGCCATGGCCCGGCGCCAGCCACTGCAGCGGGATGTCCAGCAGGCGCCGCAGGTTGGCGATGTAGACCGCCATGTCGCCGTCAGGCGGGTTGATCACCACCGTGCTGCCCTGCATCAGGTGGTCGCCGGTGAACAGCAGTTCCTCCTCTTCGAGCAGGAAGCACAGGTGGTTGCTGGCATGGCCGGGCGTGTGGATGGCGCGCAGCGTGACACCCTCGCCGAGCTTGAGTACGTCGCCGTCGTTCAGCACGTGGGTCGGCTGGAAGCTCTGGTCCTGCCACTCGGGGTGATCGGCCACCTGCCCGAAGGTGGGCGCGCCGGTGGCTGCGGCGATGGCGGCGGCGGCGGGCGAGTGGTCCTTGTGCGTGTGGGTGCACAGGATGCGGGTGATCCTGCCCGGCGCATTCGCCAGCAGGGCCTTCACATGCGCGTCGTCGTCCGGGCCGGGGTCGAGCAGGGCCCAGCTGTCCGAACCCGGCGCGCCGATGAAGTAGGCATTGGTGCCGGGGCCGGTCATCATGCTGCCGTTGTTGGCGGTCACGCGCAGCACGCGCGGGCTCAGCCACACGCCCTGGCCGGGCACCAGCTCGATGCTGGCCGTGCCATGGCCGTCGGGGTCGAGCCGGCCCAGTTCGGCATAGGCCCAATCACCGCGGTTGAGCGGCCGCTTGCCCTTGGCCGAGATGCCGATGCGCGGCCGGTTCACCGGCACCGTGGCCTGCGCCCGTGCCCAGGCCACGGCGTCGGCGGCCTTGCTGAAGGTCGCGATGTGCTTGAGCGTGATCTCGGTGACGTTCATCAGCCGCAGGCCGTTGCCCTTGTCCAGCACCTCGGCCGGCGTCATCCACAGCAGGTCCACGGTCTCGGTGGCGTCGGCCACGGCGGTCTGGCCGGCCGGTGCCTCGGTCACGAAGAAGCGGGTGTCGAAGATCTTGGGCAGGCCCTTGGGCGTGATCCAGTGGCTGTAGTAGGCCAGCCGGTCGGTCGCCAGGCGCACGTTGAAGCGGGCGCAGACCTCGGCCATGCCGATCTCGTTGGCGTGCAGCTTGCGGCGCATCGCCACCACCTCGTCGGGCGGCAGCGCGTCCAGGTCGACGGTCTGGCCGGCGGCGTCGGTCGCGAACAGCAGGCCGGCTTCCTCGAAGCACTCGCGCACCGCCGCCACCCAGTAGTGCAGGCCGTCGGCCGGCAGACCCAGGCGGGCGCTGGCCGCGGCATCGTCCAGGCCGTTGCAGCGCTCGTAGTGGCCGCGGTCGCTGGCATCGAGCAGGCCGCCGGGGAAGACAGTGGCGCCGCTGTTCTGGTCGCCGGGCCGCTCGGCGCGGCGGATCATCAGCACCTCCATGCCACGCGGGCTGTCGCGCAGCACGATCAGCGACGCGGCCTGGCGCGGCTTGGGCGGCTCCTTGGGCGCCGGCAGATCGAGGTAGGGGCGGTTCTCGGTCGTCATTGGAGCCCCTCGCCCGGCGGGTACGCCGGTCGATCCCCCGAGGGGATGCGGGCCGGCTTGGGAGCGGCCCGGCGCTCGGCCCGCGGGCCGGCCAGCAGCGTCATCGGCATGTCGCGACCTCCTCACTCGCCCATCACCGCGCCGGATGCGCGCAGCGCGGCCACTTCGTCCGCACTGAAGCCGGCCGCCGCCAGGATCGCGCCCGAATGCGCACCGGCCTGCACCGGCGGCGTCGGCATCGCCGGCTGGCTGCGGCCGAAGCGCGGGGCCGGGGCCGGCTGCAGCACGCCACCCAGGTCGATGTAGGCGTTGCGGGCCTTCGCGTGCGGGTGGTTCGCGACTTCGTCCAGCCGCAGCACCGGGGCGAAGCAGACGTCCGTGCCTTCGAGCAGCTTGCTCCACTCGTCGCGGGTCTTGGCGCCGATCTTGGCCACCATGTCGGCGCGCATCTGCGGCCAGCAGCGCTTGTCGTGCTGGCGCTTCACGTAGGACGGGTCGAGGCCGACGCGCTCGACCATCTCGGCGAAGAACTTGGGCTCCAGCGAGCCGATCGACACCCACTGGCCGTCGCTGGTCTGGTAGGTGTCGTAGAAGGGCGTGCCGCCGTCCAGGATGTTGGCCGCACGCTCCTTGGTGTTCCAGGCGCCGCTGGCCATCATGCCGAAGAAGATGCTCATCAGGCTGGACGCGCCGTCGACCATGGC
>CALMIF010000374.1 GCA_937864045.1 uncultured Aquabacterium sp.
TGGTGCCGTTCGCCGTGGCGCACAGCTTGCCTTCGTCGTCGAACACGGCCGCCTCGCAGAACGCGAGCGTGGCGGTCTTGTGCAGCAGCTTCGCCACCGCCCGCAGCTGGTGCTGGGCCGGGCGCATGAAGCTGGTCTTCATCTCGATGGTGGCCACGCCACCGCCGTGGCCGGTGGCGCTGCGGGCGGCCATGGCCATGCCCACATCCATCATCGTCATCAGCACGCCGCCATGGGCCACTTCCCAGGCGTTGAGGTGGGCCTCGTCCAGGTCAACCCGCAGCTCGACATGGCCGTCGCTGCAGCCGTGCAGCTCGATCCCCAGGCTCTCGACAAAGGGCACGACCACCGGAAACGGCACCGGCGACGCCTTGTGGCGCACCGAGCGCGGCGGCTTCTTCTTCTCCACCGTCATTGCGGCACGTAGCAGCTCACGCCGCCATCCACCGCCAGGATCTGGCCGGTGATGTGCTTGCCCGCGTCGCTGGCGAACAGCAGCACGGCGCCCTTCAGGTCGTCGTCGTCGCCCAGGCGGCCCAGCGGCGCCTTGCCGGCCATCTCGGCCTCGCCCAGGCGGGCGATGGTGGTGTGCGTCATCTTGCTGGGGAAGAAGCCCGGCGCGATGGCGTTGACGGTGATCTGGTGCTCGCCCCATTCGGCGGCCAGGGCGCGGGTGAAGTTCACCACCGCGCCCTTGCTGGTGTTGTAGGCCACCATCTCCATGCCCGGCGGGTTGCCACCCAGGCCGGCGATGCTGGCGATGTTGATGATGCGCCCGCGCCGGCGGCTGATCATCGAGGCCTTGGCCACTTCCTGCGCGAAGACCAGCAGGCTGCGCACGTTCAGGTTCATCAGCTTGTCCCAGCCGTCCAGCGGATGGGTCTCGGCCGGTGCGGCCCAGGCGGCGCCGGCGTTGTTCACCAGGATGTCGATGGGCCCCAGCCGCTCCAGGGTCTCGGCCACCACCCGCCTCACGTCCTCAGGCTTCGACGCATCGGCGGCGATCCAGCGCGCATCGATGCCGCGCTCGGCCAGGTGGGCGCAGCCCTCTTCCAGCTCATGCGCCTTGCGGGCGGTCAGCATCACCTTGGCGCCGGCCTCGCCCAGCGCCTCGGCCATCTGCAGGCCCAGGCCGCGCGAGCCACCCGTGATCAGGGCCACACGGCCGCTCAGGTCCAGCAGTTGTTGGATGGGGGTTCCCATGGATCAATCCTCGTTCGACAGAAGTTCAGAAGCGACCGCGCGGGCAGATCAAGGCCCCATCCGCGAGCGCACATAGATCAGCGCGACACCGCCGGCCGCGATGGCACCACCAGCCCCGCCCAGCAGCCAGCCCAGCGGCGCATCGCTGCGCGCGACGAAGACGCCCAGGCACAGCAACAGCAGGCCGCCATAGACCAGCACCCAGACCAGGGCTTCGACAGTGGAGGTTTTCATGCCCCTAGCATGCACCCGCCGCCGATGCCCCCACGCCGCAGCCGCTCAAAACCAGGCGTCCTGCATGTCCCGGCACACCGGGTTGCGGGTGGCGACCACTGCCAGCCAGGCGTCGATCTTGGGCAGCTCGTAGGCGTGGAAGTAGCGGCAGCAGGCCAGCTTGCCCTGCACGAAGTCGGCGGCCACCCGGCCCGCATCCCCTGCGGCCCGGGCCGCCAGCGCCACGTCCAGCCAGACCCAGGCCAGCACCACGTGGCCAAAGGCCTGCAGGTAGGGCGTGGCATTGGCCAGTGCGTCCTGCGGGTCGCCGGTGGACCAGGCGGCCTTGGTCGCGGCGCCCAGCTTCTGCAGCGCGGCGGCCAGCGTGGCGGCATGTTCGGCCAGGCCGCTGACCTGCCCTGCCTGGTCGATGGTCGCGTTGATGGTCGTGGCCAGCAGCTGCAGCCCGGCGCCGCCATCCATCACCACCTTGCGGCCCAGCAGGTCCATCGCCTGGATGCCGTGCGTGCCCTCGTGGATCATGTTCAGCCGGTTGTCGCGCCAGTACTGCTCGACCGGAAAGTCGCGCGTGTAGCCGTAGCCGCCATGCACCTGGATCGCCAGGCTGTTGGCCTCCAGGCACCACTCGCTGGGCCAGCTCTTGGCGATGGGGGTCAGCACCTCCAGCAGCAGCGCCGCGTCCTTCGCCGCGGCGGGCTCGCCGGTGTGCTGCTCGTCGACCAGGCGGGCACAGTAGAGCTCCAACGCCAGCGCGCCTTCGGCGTACGCCTTCTGCGCCAGCAGCATGCGCTTGACGTCGGCGTGCTGAATGATCGGCACCTGCGGCGCGGCGGCATCTTTCCCGCCAGGCCCGGCCGGCCGGCCCTGCGGCCGCTGGCGGGCGTAGTCCAGGCTGGCTTCGTAGCCGGCCATGCCCAGCATGGTCGCCGCCATGCCGACGCCGATGCGCGCCTCGTTCATCATGTGGAACATGCAGCGCAGACCCTCGCCGGGCCTGCCGACCAGGTAGCCGACCGCACCCGCCTGGCCGCCCGGCCTGAACTTGCCTTCGCCAAAGTTCAGCAGCGTGTTGGTGGTGCCGCGCCAGCCGCACTTGTGGTTCAG
>CALMIF010000375.1 GCA_937864045.1 uncultured Aquabacterium sp.
ACGAGCGCCGCGACAGCGCCAGCCAGCCCGTCATGATGGCCGCGTGCAGGCCGTATCGCGCCCACAGCACCAGGGCCACCGAGAAGTGGGCGCCCAGGTAGCGGATGGCGGTGTCCATCGTCGCAAAGCAGCTGGCCGCGCCGACGACGCAGGCGATGCCGGCCAGCGTCTGGCGGGTGGCGGAGGACATGGCGGGAAGAGGGCGAGGGCGGCCGCCTGGGCCGGGGCGCGGAGTATGTCAGCCCGGGTGCGGCCTGTCGGCTGCAGCGCCTATTTGCATGGATGCATGGCCTACATTGGCGACATGACAAACGGCAGACGTGAGGGGGCAAGCCATGGCTGCAGCCCTGGAACCCGTGACGACCAGCCGCCCGCGCCCACCGACCGGCTTCATCGAGTCACCCCTCAAGCCCGTGACCCTGTGCCTGATGCTGGCCACGGTCGAGCAGGCGCTGCACGCACCATAGCCAACCCCGCCAGGGGGCGACACCGCTGACCTCATCGGAGAATGAGGCAGAAAACATCACCAGGGAGAGACATGTATTCGCTGCTGGAGTCCAAGGCCGAGATCGCAAGCGCCCAGCGCAAGCTGGAGGCCGCCATTCGCCAATCCTTCAAGACCAAGGCAATCGTCGACTTCGGCGACCGCAGTGGAACGTTGCACGACGCCAAGGTCGTCACGAATGGCCGCCTCTGGTATTGGGCTGGCGACCGTTCGCATGCAAACACCGCGAGCCCGTGTCGATTGAACTTGTTTGGCTTGATGCCGCCAGCGGGTCGCCCCGGGGCTGAAATCTCCGTCGAGATCAACACGCCATACGAAGGCCGAAACAATCGGCTCGCCGGCTTCTTTGGTCGCGACAACGATTCGGGCCAGGTCTACCTCTTCCACTCCGCCCGCGTCGGCGGCGGCACCAAGGGCGTTTCTAAAGAACCCTTCCTGACCTGGACAGGCCACCGCCTGGTCGAAGTCTTCGACGCCGGCGGCAAGCCCCGCGAAGGTGTGCTGGTCATGCCCGTTGAGGGCCTGGGCGCAGCGCGCCCGGCCGTTCGGTACGTGGACAGCATTGCCGACTTCAAGCGCGCCGTGCGCGAGGGCAAGACCACGACCAAGGCCTTCTTGGCGCGGCAAAACCGCCTGCGCACCTTCTATGGTGAGTCCCATGGCCGGCGCCAGGGCCGGCGCAGCAGCAGGATCGACTACGTCTCGCGCCACGGCGAGGTGGTGCAGGCGCTGCGTGACTGGCGGCAGGCCGCCGGCCTGCGGGCCGGCCAGCAACTCTTCAACGATGTGCTCATCGACCTGGGCGTGGCAACCCGCAGCGGCCAGCCGGTCGAGGTCTACGAGGTCAAGACCAGCGTCGACCGTCAAAGCGTCTACACCGCCATCGGGCAACTGTTCGTCCATGGCGACACGCCCACCTGCAAGCGCGTCATGGTCCTGCCCGGCAAGGACAAGCTCGCGCCTGACCTGGCCCAGGCCCTGCAGCGCAACGGCATCGACCTGATGCGCTACGACCTGACCGAAACGGCCGTGCTCATCCGGTAGAAGCAAAGGGCAAGGCGCATGACCAACGAAGCGTTCTCGCGCGTCAAGATCGACGCACAGCTCCGCGACCAGGGCTGGGAGATCACGAACACGAACGCCGTGCGCTTCGAGTACGTGCTGCCCGACCGCACCAAGGCCGACTACGTGCTGTGCGACCGCAATGGGCGGTCGCTCGCCGTCGTCGAGGCCAAGAAGGCGGCCATCAACCCGGCCGAAGCCGAAGACCAGGCCAAGGCTTACGCCACCCAGCTCGGCGTGCCCTACATCTTCCTGGCCAACGGCAACGAGATCCGCTTCTGGCAGTGGCAGACCGAGGCGTTCCCGCGCCTGGTCAAGACCTTCTTCTCGCAGGCCGACCTCGAGCGACGCGCCGCCACGGCCCGGGTGAAGCGCGATCTGCTGTCGGTCGAGATCGACAAGCACATCGTCGAGCGCGACTACCAGACCGAGTGCATCGACACCCTGTGCCGCGAGATCCAGGCCGGCCGCCGCAAGCTCCTGGTCGAGATGGCCACCGGCACCGGCAAGACCCGCACGGCGGCGGCCTTCATCAAGCGCCTGTTCGAGGCCGGCGCGATCACCCGCGTGCTCTTCCTCGTCGACCGCATCCCGCTGGCCAAGCAGACCGAAGACGCCTTCGCCGAACACCTGAGCGACTTCCCGGCCTACGTGCTGCGCGCCGGGCGCCGCTTCCAGGACGAGAAGCGCATCACCATCACCACGCTGCAGAGCATGGTGAACATCTATCACGAGTATTCGGCCGGCTACTTCGACCTGGTGATCTCGGACGAGTGCCACCGCTCGATCTACGGCAAGTGGAGCGGCGTGCTCAAGCAATTCGACGGCGTGCAGGTGGGCCTCACGGCCACGCCCTGCGTCGCCGATCCAGCGACGTTCGACGACGCGGATGACCGGCTCGCCATCCGCGACACCTTGCGCTTCTTCGAGGTCGACCGGCCGACCTTCAGCTACAGGATGCGCGACGCCATCCGCGAGGGCTACCTGGTGCCTTACCAGATCTACAAGGCCCAGACGGTGAAGACGGCGGCCGAGGGCGGGTTCCAGGTGGGGCGTGACGAACTGGACTGGTCCGCGATGGACGCCACCACCCGAGCCGAGCTGGAGCAGATGTTCGATGGTGCCAAGACCATCACCATCGACCCGGCGGCCCTGGAACGCAAGATCACCATCCCCGAGCGCAACCGAGCCATGGTGCGCGAGTTCCGCCAGGTCATGGACAACGGCTACCTCGACGCCAAGGGCGTGCTGCGCAAGCCGCTGCTGGGCAAGGTAATCGTCTTCGCTGTCACCAAGCGCCACGCCGAGACCCTGGCCACCATGTTCGACCAGGCCTTCGCCGACAAGAAGCCCTCGCCCGAGGTGCGCTACGCCGACTACGTCGTCTCCGGCATGGGCGACGACGACACGGTCGACGGCATGACCAAGATCAGGCGCTTCAAGAAGGAGCCGCTCCCCCAGATCCTGGTCTCGGTGAACATGCTCGACACCGGCTTCGACTGCCCCGAGGTGGTCAACCTGGTCTTCGCGCGGTTCACACGATCGACCATCCTCTACCAGCAGATGCGCGGCCGTGGCACCCGCAAGGCCCGGGGCAAGCCGGTCTTCACGATGTTCGACTTCGTCGGCGTCACCGACTTCCATGGCGACGACGAGGCCCCAGGCGAGGGCGGCGTCGTCATGGAGCGCAAGCCCCGGCCGTACAACGAGCCGCGCAAGCTGCTGTCGCTGGATGTCGACGACCACATCGACCCCAGCACCCGCGCCTGGGTGACGGTGGACGAAGACGGCAACCTGGTCTTCCCCGAAGCCAGCGAGCAACTGCAGGAACAGGTCGGCGCCCGCTTCGAGGCCTGGATCCTGGCCCGCGAAGATGACTTCACGCCCGACCAAGAGCGCTGGCTGCGCACCGTCGGCAGCCAGCTCCGCGCCAACGCCGACACCTGGGACGAGTTCACCGCTGGGCACTTCGCCTTTCCGCCCTTCACGCTGATGGGCGGCCTGCCCGAGGCGCTGCGCGTCTTCGGCGGTGCCGAGGCGCTGGACGACATCCTCGAATCGCTCAGTGCTGCCGTGTTTGGCAACGCTGACCCATCACAACCAGACCCCGGCGTGCAGCCCCGCGCGCCGTCCTGAGCCACGAGACAAGAGAAGCACTGATGCCTTTGACCCCCGACATGCGCCGCGATGTCGACGCGATCCGCAACTACCTGTTTGGCGGCGGCTACCCCGACCCGGTGAGCAACGCCGAGCAACTGGCCTTCCTGTTCTTCTTCTACCTGGTCGAGGGCATCGACGCCGAGAACCAGGCGCGCGCCAAGGTGCTGAAGCAGCCGTACACCAGCATGTTCGACGGTTTCTGGACGCTGAAGAACCCGCTCAACGCGCCCACCAAGGGCGAGACCGCCATCCCGAAAGACCGCTTCCGCTGGTCGGTTTGGGCCACCGGCCTGTCCGGCGAACCGCTGGTGCGCTTCCTGCGCGACGAGGTGTTCCCGTTCTTCACCGAGGTGGCCGGCGGCTCCGCGGTCAACTTCATGCACGGCGCGCGGCTGGTCATCGACGAGCCCACCGTGCTGACCCAGGTCGTCACGCTGGTCGACGGCCTGCGCCTGGACCGCTCCGACGCCGACACCAAGGGCGACCTGTTCGAGCATGTGCTGCGGCAGATCCGCCAGGCCGGCGAGCTGGGCCAGTTCCGCACCCCGCGCCATGTCATCCGCACCATCGTCGAGATGGTCGACCCCAAGGTCGGCGAGACGGTCTACGACCCCGCCGCCGGCACCGCGGGCTTTCTGGTCGCGGCCTACAACCACCTGCGCCTGGCCAACTCGTCGCCCGGCGCCATCCATCAGGTGGAGATCGACGGCAAGACCCAGGCACGCGGCCTGGGCGACAAGCTGTCCAGCGCGCAGCTCTCGGCCATTCAGAACAAGACCTTCTTCGGCAACGACGTGGACCCGAAGATGATCCGCTTGGCCACGATGAACCTCACGCTGCGCGGCCTGCCCAACGTGCGCGTGCTGCTGCGCAACGTGCTGACCACCAGCTTCGACCACGAGCGCAAGGCCGAGCTGGGCCTGCCCGCCGAGGGCTACCACGTGGTGCTGGCCAACCCGCCGTTCTCGGGGCGCGTGGACAAGGACCGCATCGTCGACGACGTGAAGATCGGCACCAGCACGGCCACCGAGCTGCTGTTTCTGAAATACATGCTGGACAGCCTGCGCCCGGGCGGGCGATGCGGCGTCATCGTGCCCGAGGGCGTGCTCTTCGGGTCCACCGGCGCGCACAAGGAACTGCGGCGCCAGCTCATCGAGAACAACCGCGTCGAGGCGGTGCTGAGCCTGCCCGGCGGCGTCTTCCAGCCCTATTCGGGCGTGAAGACCTCAGTGCTGTTCTTCCGCCGTGGCGGCAAGACCGAGCAGGTGATGTTCCTGCACGCCGACAACGACGGCTACAAGCTCGACGCCAACCACGACACGCCCATCGAGGCCGACGACTTGCCCGGCCTGGCAGCAGCCTATCGGGACCGCGAGGCCCGGCTGCAGACCTGGAGCGGGCGTGACCCCAAGGCGGAGTGGACTGCGCCTTGGTGGTTTGCCGAGACAGCCGCGCTGCGGGCCAACGATTTCAACCTTTCTGCCGGCCGCTACCGACCGATGAGCCAGGTGCAGGCGGCGCATCAGGATCCGCGCGAGCTGCTGGACGAACTGGCCGCCATCGAGACCGAGATCACGGAAGAGGTGGAAGCGCTGAGACTGGCACTAGGCGAAGCGGCATGACCAGAGTCGGATCACTGCGCGACGTCGTCGAGAAGTCGACGGGCACACGCAATCCGGCGGTGCAGCCTGACGACGAGTTCACCTACGTCGACGTCTCTGCCATCGATACCCAGCAAAAGATCATCAACGGCGCCAGGTTGCTCTTGGGAACTGAGGCACCGAGCCGTGCGCGCAAGCTGCTCAGGGCCAATGATGTTCTGGTCTCGACGGTTCGGCCGAACCTGAACGCTGTAGCGCTGGTTCCGAGCGAACTCGATGGGCAAGTCGGCAGCACGGGTTTCTGTGTGCTTCGGGCTGTGCCGAGCCTGGTACTGCCTGAGTACCTGTTTTACTTCGTGCGCTCGCAACGCTTCATGGATGCTCTGGCCGGGCTGGTTGCCGGCGCGCTGTACCCTGCAGTGACGGACTCCCAAGTTCTGGATCAGGAACTACCGCTACCCAGCCTTAGCGAGCAGCGTCGCATGGTCGATCTGCTCTCCCGCGCCGAAGGCATCGTCCGCCTGCGCCGCCAGGCCCAGCAGAAGGCCGCCGCGCTGATCCCGGCGATCTTCGTCGACATGTTCGGCGACCCGGCGACGAATCCGAAGGGACTGGATGTTGTCGCGCTGGGTGATGTCCTGGCAGGCGCCGACTACGGCAGCAGCGCGAAGGCCGGCGACGAAGAAATCGGCCTGCCCATGATTCGCATGGGCAACGTGGACTACAGGGGCAACGTCGATCTTGCCGCATTGAAGTACGTCGACCTGCCACCCGATGACGTTGCCCGCTTCGGCCTCAAGGGCGGCGACATCCTGTTCAACCGAACGAACAGCAAGGAGCTGGTCGGCAAGACCGGGCTGTGGATCGGTGACCGGGAGGCCATCCTCGCCTCGTACTTCATACGCCTGCGCGTCGATGAACGGCTGGCCCGGCCGTTCTTCGTCTGGGCGTTCATGAACACGCCCCACATGAAACGCGTCCTCTTCGAGACCGCACGCGGCGCCATCGGCCAGGCCAACATCAACAGCCGCGAGCTTCGGGCTTTTCGGATTCCGCTGCCTGCCCTCGATGTGCAAGTGCGCTTCGAGGCTCGATGCCGTGACGTGCTTGCCCTGCGGGTGCAGCAAGACCAAGCAACCGCCAAGGCTGAAGCTGCGTTCCAGGCGCTGCTGGCGAAGGCGTTCGCCTCGGACGACCCGAGCCGGCTGCAGGCGGTGGAACCGGCGCCCGCCTGAACCCCGGCGCCCGGCCTGCATCACCTCAAGCTCCGCTTTCGCTCGCCGGCTGCGCAAACGCTTGCGATAGAAAGTCGACAAACGCCCGCACCCGCGCTGCCGACTGGTGGCGCTGCGGGTAGACGGCGTAGATGTCGGCGTCGGGGGTGTGGAACTGCGGCAGCACCTGCACCAGGCGGCCGCTGGCCAGGTGGGCGGCGACGTCCCACTCGGCGCGCATCAGGATGCCGTGGCCGTCCAGCGCCCAGCGCACCGCGATCTCGCCGTCGTTGGTGGCCAGGTTGCCGCGGGTCTTGACGGCCTGGGTCGACGCGGTCCGGCCACGGCCGCTGGTCAGGCGCCACAGGCCGTAGGCTTCCTCGCCCTGGCGGATGCCGATGCACTGGTGGCGCACCAGGTCGTTGGGCACCCTGGGCGTGCCGCGCCGGGCCAGGTAGGCGGGCGCGGCCACCAGCAGGCGGCGGTTGGGCGCCAGGCGGCGCGCCACCAGGCGTGAATCGGGCGGCGCGCCGAAGCGCACGCACACGTCGAAGCTGTCCTCGGTCAGCGGCGGCGGGTTCACCGACAGCTGCAGCTGCACCTGCACCTCGGGGTGCTGGTGCACGAAGCGCGAGATCAGCGGCGCCACATGGCTGCGGCCGAAGCCCAGCGTGGCATTGACCCGCAGCAGCCCGGTCGGCCGGCCCTTGGCCGCGCCCAGCAGCTGGCCCAGGTCGTCGATCTCGGCCAGGATGCGCCGCGCATGGTCCAGGTACAGCTCGCCCTCGGGCGTGAGGCTCATGCGCCGGGTGGTGCGCACCACCAGGGCGATGCCCAGCCGGGCCTCCATCAGCGCCAGGTGCTTGCTGACGGCGGGCGTGGTGATGCCCAGCTCGCGCGCGGCGGCGCTCAGGCTGCCGGCCGCGGCCAGCGCGCAGAAGAAGCCCAGGTCGGCGGGCTGGATGTCGTGGGCCATGCGGTTGCGCCTGCGGGATGGAGTGGGCGTCGCGCCCACTCTACCGGCGCCATCCACCGCCGCTCAGTCGAGCGTGACGTTCGCCTGCTTGACCAGCTTCGCGAACTTCTCGGTCTCGTCCTTGATCTGGCGCGCCATCTGCTCGGGCGTGTTGCCCACCGGCTCGGCGCCGATCTCGGCCATGCGCTTGCCGAACTCGGGCGAGCGGATGATCTTCTGCATCGCCTCGCTCAGCCTGGCGACCACCGGCTTGGGCGTGGCCACCGGCGCCAGCACGCCGAACCAGGTGCCGATGTCGAAGCCGGCCAGGCCAGCCTCGGCCAGCGTGGGCACGTTGGGCAGGGCCGACGAGCGCTTGCCCGTCGTCACCGCCAGCGCGCGCAGCTTGCCGGCCTGGATGTGCGGCAGCACCGGGGTGATGGTGTCGAAGCTCATCGTCACCTGGCCGCCGATCAGGTCGGTGGTCAGCGGGCCGCTGCCCTTGTAGGGGATGTGCAGCAGGGTGGTGGCGGTCTGGTTCTGGAACTGGGTGCCGATCAGGTGCTGGGCCGTGCCGTTGCCGTTGGAGCCGTAGCTCAGCTCGGGCTTGGCAGCCTTGGCCTGGGTGACCAGCTCGGCCACGGTCTTGGCCGGCGAGGTGGCGGCCACCGTCAGCACGTTGGGCACCATCGCGATCACCGTCAGCGGCGCGAAGTCCTTCTGGAAGTCGTAGCCCAGCTTCTTGTAGACGCTGGTGGCGATGGTGTGGTGCACCGCGCCCACCAGCAGGGTGTGGCCGTCGGCCTTGGCCTTGGCCACCATGTCGGCACCCAGGGTGGCGCCGGCGCCGGGCTTGTTCTCGACGATCACCGGCTGGCCCAGGGCGCCCTGCAGCTTCTCGGCCAGGGCACGGGCCAGCACGTCGGTGGTGCCGCCGGGTGGAAAGGGCACGACCAGGGTGACCGGGCGGTCGGGCGCCAGCTGGGCGAGGCTGGGGCCGGCGGCCAGCAGCAGGGCGGCAGCGGCGGCGGCGAGCAGGACGGGGCGGCGCATCGTGGGGCTCCTGCGCATGGCTCAGCGGGCGGCGGCGGCCAGCTGGCGGCACACGGCCTGCGTCACGTCGGCGGTGGTGGCGCAGCCCCCCAGGTCGCGGGTGTGCAGGGCCGCATCGGCGGTCACGGTCTCGATGGCCTGCATCAGCCGCTGCGCGGCCTGCGGCTCGCCGATGTGCTCCAGCAGCATCACGCAGCTCCAGAAGGTGCCCACCGGGTTCGCCAGGCCCTGGCCCATGATGTCGAAGGCCGAGCCGTGGATGGGCTCGAACATGCTGGGGTAGCGCCGCTCGGGGTCGATGTTGCCGGTGGGCGCGATGCCGAGGCTTCCGGCCAGCGCGGCGGCCAGGTCGCTCAGGATGTCGGCATGCAGGTTGGTGGCCACCACGGTGTCGATGCTGGCCGGGCGGTTGACCATGCGGGCGGTCATCGCGTCGACCAGCTCCTTGTCCCAGCGCACGTCGGGGAACTCGGCGGCCACCTGCACCGCGATCTCGTCCCACATCACCATCGCATGGCGCTGGGCATTGCTCTTGGTGACGACGGTCAGCAGCTTGCGCGGCCGGCGCTGCGCCAGCGCAAAGGCATAACGCATGATGCGGGTGACCCCAGCGCGGGTCATCATCGACAGGTCGGTCGCCACCTCGATCGGATGGCCCTGGTGGGCCCGGCCGCCGACGCCGGCGTACTCGCCCTCGCTGTTCTCGCGCACGATCACCCAGTCCAGGTCGGCCGGGGCGCAGCGCTTCAGCGGTGCGTCGATGCCGGGCAGGATGCGCGTGGGCCGCACATTGGCGTACTGGTCGAAGCCCTGGCAGATTTTCAGCCGCAGGCCCCACAGCGTGACGTGGTCGGGGATGTGCGGGTCGCCGGCCGATCCGAACAGGATCGCGTCCTGGCCGCGCAGGGCGTCCAGGCCGTCGGCGGGCATCATCTCGCCATGGGCGCGGTACCAGTCGCCGCCCCAGCCGAAGTCGGTGAAGGCAAAGCCGAAGCCGCCGCAGGCATCGGCCACGGCCTGCAGCACCTGGCGGCCGGCGGGCACCACCTCCTTGCCGATGCCGTCTCCGGGAATGGTGGCGATGCGATAGGTCTTCATGGCGGGCGCTGCAGGTGGTTGGTCAGAGGCTGCCCACTCTAGAAGCACCGTGCCGGGCCGGACCGCGCCGGCATTCAAGGCATTGTTTACTGCAGGTGAAGAGTGCTGGCGCTCACGCACCGCTCGATGCGCGACGGCTGCGCCTGGCGATGTATTGCTTGAGCACACCATCCATTCGCGACTGCCAGCCTTCACCCGTGGACCTGAAGTACGCGAGAACCTCGGGGCTGTAGCGGATGGAGACCAGCTGCTTTTTGGACTCCAGCGGCGGCCTGCCGCGCAGGGCGCGTGCGGGCACCATGGCCTTGAGTTGAGCTGGGGTCAGCGGCGGCGCGTCGGGATCAGCCTTGGCCGCCGCGGAGATGGCGCGGTCTTCCTCGACCGTTGGCATGACGATGCTGGCGCGCTTACTCGGCTTGGACATAGTGCTTCACCTCACGACGGTTGGCGCGACGCAGGCTGATGATTCTGCGCACGCGATTGCGATCGACGAACGCCACGTAGTAGAGGACACCCGTACGAGGAGCCAGGGCGATCATTCGACACTCACCGTACGCGAACCGATCGTCGACCCAGACGAGCGCATCATCCCAAGCGAGTTCAGCAGCCAACGTCAACGAGATGCCGTGCTTGGCTTGGTTGGATTGGTCTTTGAGCGGGTCGAATTCGATCAGCACGCTTTAATGTAGCTACATTAAAGAAAGCGATCAACCCGAGCGGTGCCCGCTCACTCCCCCGCCAGCCAATCCCCATGCCGCTGGCGGATCTCGTCGACCTGGCCCAGCGTGCCTGACAGGTGCTGGCGCACCGCCTGCTGGGCACCGGCGGCATCACCGGCCTCGATCGCGTCGACGATGGCCGCGTGGTCGCGCAGCACGGCCTGGGCCTTGCCCGCGCTGGGCAGGTGCAGCAGGCGCAGGCGGTCGACATGGCCGCTGCGGCGGCGCACCAGGTCGAACAACTCGGGCACGCCGGCGGCCGCGTACATCAGCTGGTGGAAGCGCCGGTCGGCGTCGATGAAGTCGTGGCGGGCGGCGTCGCCGGTCAGCGCGGCCAGCACGTCGATCTGCGCCCGCAGCCGTTGCACCAGGCCAGCCGGTGGTGCGCCGGCCAGGGTGTGGGCCACCTCGCATTCGATGGATCGCCGCAGGAAATGCGCCTCGCGGGCGGCGGCCAGGTCGATGCGGCTGACCACGGTGGCGTGCTGCGGAAAGATGTCGACCAGGCCCTCGTCGCCCAGGCGCAGCAGGGCGTCGCGGATCGGTGTCTGGCTCAGGCCATAGGCGGCTGCCAGGTCGGCGCGCGACAGCACGGTGCCGGGCGCCAGGTCCAGCCCGACGATGCGCTCGCGCAGGTGCTCGAAGACCTGGGGCGCGGCCTGGCGGGAGCGGTCGCGCTGCAGGGTGGGGACGGCCAGGTTCATGCCGCCATGCTAGCGATGCGGCGCATTGACGCACTAATACATTAGTGCTTTACTGCGGTCTGCCCACCAGAATCCACCGGAGACCCCCATGCAACGACGCCACCTGCTCGCCCTCGGCGCCTCGGCCGCCACCACCGGCCTGGGGCTGCCGCTGCCGTCCGCCGCACAAGCGGCCGCCCAGGGCAGTGACTGGCCCAAGGCCAAGACCATCACCTACGTGGTGCCGTTCACCGCGGGTGGCTCCACCGACGTGGTCGGCCGCACCCTGGCCGAGAAGCTGCAGGCCGCGCTGGGCCAGACGGTGGTGGTCGACAACAAGCCGGGGCAGGGCGGCGGCATCGGCGCGGCCTTCGTCGCCAAGGCGCCGGCCGACGGCTACACGCTGTTCGGCGGCACGATCAGCACGCACGCCATCAACGCCAGCCTGTACAAGCACCTGCCCTACGACCCGGTGAAGGACTTCGAGCTGGTGGCCCTGGTGGCCACGCTGCCCAATGTGCTGCTGGTCGACCCCAACCTGGGCGTCAACAGCGTGGCCGACCTGATCGCGCTGCTGAAGAAGGACGAGAAGCGGCGCACCTTCGCCTCGTCGGGCGCGGGCACGTCCACCCACCTGGCCGGCGAATTGTTCGCCGACCTGATCGGCGTGCCGCTGCAGCACATCCCGTACAAGGGCACGCCGCCGGCCATGGTCGACGTGTCGGCCGGCCAGGTCACCTTCATGTTCGACCAGATGACCGCCGCCGTGCCGCTGCTGCAGGCCGGCAAGCTGAAGCTGCTGGCCGTCACCACGGGCAAGCGCATCGCGCTGGCGCCGAACACGCCGACCATGATCGAGGCCGGCATCCCGGGCTTCGAGATGGCGTCGTGGCAGGCGGTGTACGCGCCCACGGGCACGCCCAAGGCCGTCGTCGAGCGCCTGCATGCCGAGATCGCCAAGGCGCTGAAGCTGCCCGACGTGCAGGCCAAGCTGGGCGGCCAGCTGGGCATGGAGCTGGTGGGCGGCTCGCCGGCCGAGCTGGCCGCGCTGATGGCGCGCGAGATCCCGCGCTGGGCGGCGCTGGTCAAGAAGTCGGGCGCCTCCGCGAACTGATGCCGACGGAGACGACGATGGCCCGCGACATCCGCATCACCGCCGTGCGCATCACGCCGATCGCCTTCCGCGACGGCCCGCTGCTCAACGCCGCCGGCATCCACGAGCCCTGGGCGCTGCGCAGCATCGTCGAGCTGGAGACCAGCGACGGCCGCGTCGGCATCAACGAGACCTATGGCGATGCACCGATGCTCGCTGCGCTGGAGCAGGCCCGGGCGCTGGTGATCGGCCTGTCGCCGTTCGACCTGAATGTGATGGAGCAGCGCGTGCGCGCCACGGTGAAGGCGGCGCCGGGCGCGGTGGAGTTCGAGCTGGCGCCGGGCTCGCACACCGCCAAGAACGCGGCCAAGGTGATCAGCACCTTCGAGGTGGCGATGCTCGACCTGCAGGGCCAGGTCGTCGGCGCGCCCATCGTCGACCTGCTGGGCGGCCAGGTGCGCGATGCCGTGCCGTACAGCGCCTACCTGTTCTTCAAGTACGCCGAGCACATCGACAAGCCCTACGCCGCTGACGCCTGGGGCGAGGCGGTGACACCCGAGCAGATCGTCGCCCAGGCCCGGCGCATGATCGCGCTCTACGGCTTTCGCAGCATCAAGCTCAAGGGCGGCGTCTTTGCGCCGGCGCACGAGATCGCCTGCATGCAGGCGCTGAAGGCCGCGCTGCCAGGCTGTCCGCTGCGGCTGGACCCGAACGCCAACTGGTCGCTGCAGACCAGCATTGCGGCGGCGCGCGAACTGGACGACGTGCTGGAGTACTACGAAGACCCCTGCCCGGGCCTGGACGGCATGGCCGAGCTGGCGCGCCACACCACGCTGCCCCTGGCCACCAACATGGTGATCACCACGCCCGAGGACTTCCGCCGCGGCGCGGCCAGCGGCGCGGTCAAGGTGCTGCTGAGCGACCACCACTACTGGGGCGGCCTGCGCTACACCCGCACGCTGGCCCGCATGTGCGCGCTGTGGGACCTGGGCATGTCCATGCACAGCAACTCGCACCTGGGCATCAGCCTGATGGCGATGACCCATGTGGCGGCCAGCATCCCGAACCTGACCTACGCCTGCGACACCCACTACCCCTGGCAGGAGGAGGAGGTGATCGAAGGCGGGCGCATCGCCTTCGACGGCGGCGCGGTGCGGGTGCCCAGCACCCCCGGCCTGGGTGTGACGCTGGACCGCACGAAGCTGGCCGACCTGCATGCCCAGTACCTGGCCTGCGGCGTGCGCCAGCGCGACGACCTGGCGCAGATGCGCAAGTACGACCCGGCCTTCACCGGCGCCACGCCGCGGTTCTGAGGACCGGTCGTCGGCCGCCGGGGCGCGGGCGCTGACCGGCGTTTGTCCCGAGCGCACCGGGGCGGGCGGCGGTTTCCAATGGTGGCCCTGCTGCCAACCCGCCGCCTTCGACCGCCATGGCCCTGACCCTCTCCCACGCCACCGGCCCCACCGACCCGCCGCTGCGCGACATCACCCTGGGCGCCCTGCTGGCCTGGGCCGCCGAGACCACGCCGCAGCGCACCGCCCTGGTCTGGGGCACGCCGGACCCGGCCGGTCGCCGCCAGTGGACCTATGCCGGTCTGTACGCGGAAGCACTGCGCACCGCCCGGGCGTTGCGCCAGCGCTTCCAGCCCGGCGAGCGCGTGGCCGTGTGGTCGGCCAACCGGCCCGAGTGGGTGATGCTGGAGTTCGGCTGTGCGCTGGCCGGCGTGGTGCTGGTGACCGTCAACCCGGCCTTCCGCCAGCACGAGGTGCAGTACGTGCTGCAGCAGTCGCGCGCAGCCGGCGTCTTCGTCGTCGAGCAGTTCCGTGGCAACCCGATGTGCGCCACGGTGCAGGCGGTCGCGCCGTCGTGCCCCGACCTGCGCGAGGTGCTGCATTTCGAGGACTGGGACGCCTTCATCGCCACCGGCGATGACGCCTCGGTCACGCTCCCCGAGGTGCAGCCGCGCGACCCGGTGATGATCCAGTACACCTCGGGCACCACCGGCTTCCCCAAGGGTGCGTTGCTGCACCACCAGGGCCTGGCCAACAACGGCGCCCACACGGCCGACCGCATGGGCGTGGACGACGGGTCGGTGTGGATCACCACCATGCCGCTGTTCCACACCGGCGGCTGCGTCTGCTGCGTGATCGGCGCGGTCTCGCGCCGCTGCACCAACGTGCTGCTGGAGGCTTTCGACCCCGGCCTGGTGCTGGAGCTGTTCGAGACCTGCAAGGGCAATGCCATGGTCGGCGTGCCCACCATGCTGATCGCGATGCTGGAGCACCCGCGCTTCGCCCAGACCGACCTGTCCAGCGTGCGCGCCATCTGCGCGGGCGGCTCCACCGTGCCGGCGGCCCTGGTCACGCGGCTGGAAGAGGCCCTGGGCGCGCCCTTCACCATCGTCTTCGGCCAGACCGAGTGCTCGCCGGTGGCGCAGATGACGCGGCCCGACGACAGCCTGCGCGACAAGGCCGAGACGCTGGGCGCGCCGATGCCGCACGTGGAGGTCAAGATCATCGACCCGGCCACGGGCGCCACCGTGCCGGTCGGCCAGATCGGCGAGTACTGCATCCGCGGCTACCACGTGATGCACGGCTACTTCGACATGCCCGAGGCCACCGCCGCGGCGATCGACGCCGACGGCTGGCTGCACACCGGCGACCTGTGCGCGATGGACGAACGCGGCTACTGCACGGTCGAGGGGCGGCTGAAGGACATGATCATCCGCGGCGGCGAGAACATCTACCCGCGCGAGCTGGAGGAGCTGCTGTTCCGCCACCCCAGCGTGGGCAGCGTGGCGGTGGTGGGCCTGCCCGATGCCAAGTGGGGCGAGGAGGTGGCTGCGGTGCTGCGGCCGGCACCGGGCGCGGTGATCGACAAGGCCCAGTTGATCGACGACATGCGCCAGCACCTGGCGCCGCACAAGACGCCGCGGCGGTGGTTCAGCGTGGCCGAATTCCCGCTGACCGGATCAGGAAAGATCCAGAAGTTCAAGCTGCGCGAGATGCAGCAGGCGGGGCAGTTGACGGAGCTGTAGCCGGCCGCCCCGGCAGGCTCAGTCCGCGTCGTCCGGGGCATAGTGCCCCATCCGTTGGGCTTTCGTCTGGATGTAGCCCAGGTTGTGCGGGTTGGGCGGCGTGTGCAGCGGCACGCGCGCCACCACGTCGATGCCCAGCGACCGCAGCGCGTCGACCTTGGCCGGGTTGTTGGTCAGCAGGCGCACCTGGCGCACGCCCAGCTGCTGCAGCATGCGCGCGGCGATGGCGTAGTCGCGAGCGTCGTCGGGCAGGCCCAGCAGGCGGTTGGCCATCACCGTGTCGGCGCCGGCCTGCTGCAGCGCATAGGCGCGGATCTTGTTGACCAGGCCGATGCCACGGCCTTCCTGGCGCAGGTAGAGCAGCACGCCCCGGCCGGCTTCGGCAATCGCCTTCAGGCCGGCTTCGAGCTGCGCGCCGCAGTCGCACTTCAGGCTGTACAGCGTGTCGCCGGTCAGGCATTCGCTGTGCACGCGGATCAAGACCGGCTCGTCGGTGCCAAGCGGGCCCATGCTCATTGCCGCATGTTCCTGGCGCGTGTCGGGGTCGACGATGCCGTGCAGGTCGAATTCACCCCAGCGGGTGGGCAGCTTGCAGCTGACGAGCTGACCGGGTTCGACGCTGGCGAGTTCGGGGGGCAGACGGGGCTTCATGGTTGCCCCGGATTGTCGGCGATCAGGTGCCGGAAGGCCGGCGCATGGGGGACATGGCCGCCGCCGGGCGCCCCATGTCGTCAGACGATCCTGGACTTGTGCCCCGCCCAGTACGCATCGCGCAGCTTGCGCTTGTACAGCTTGCCGGTGGGCAGGCGCGGCAGCTCGTCGCTGAAGTCGATGGTGCGCGGGCACTTCAGGTGCGCCAGGTGCTGGCGGCAGAAGGCGATCAGCTCCTCGGCCAGTTCCGGCGTGTGGGCGATGCCGGGCAGGGGCTGCACCACGGCCTTGACCTCCTCGCCCATTTCCTCGTTCGGCACGCCGAACACCGCCGCGTCGGCCACCTTGGGGTGGGTGATCAGCAGGTTCTCGCACTCCTGCGGGTAGATGTTCACGCCGCCGGAGATGATCATGAAGGTCGAGCGATCGGTCAGGTACAGGAAGCCGTCGTCGTCCAGGTAGCCCATGTCGCCCACCGTGGTCATGGTGCCGTCGGCCGAGCGCGTCTGCGCGGTGCGTTCCGGGTCCTGGTAGTACTCGAAGGGGTTCGCGGTCTTGAACCAGATCTCGCCGGTCTGGCCCTTGGCCACCGGCTGCATGGATTCGTCCAGGATGTGGATGTCGCCCATCAGCACCCGGCCCACGGTGCCGCGGTGGGCCAGCCACTCGGGCGTGTTGCAGGCGGTGAAGCCCATGGCCTCGGTGGCGCCGTAGTACTCGTGGATGATCGGGCCCCACCAGTCGATCATGGCCTCCTTCACCTGGGCCGGGCACGGTGCGGCGGCGTGCACCGCGATCTTCAGCGACGACAGGTCGTGCTTCCTGCGGTCGGCTTCGGGCAGCTTGAGCATGCGGCTGAACATGGTCGGCACCAGCTGGCTGTGGGTGATGCGGTGCTGCTCCACCAGCGCCAGGTAATGCAGCGGGTCGAAGTGCTCCATGATCACCACCGTGCCGCCGTGGCGGATCGCCAGGCTCACGTTGGCCAGCGGCGCCGAGTGGTACAGCGGCGCGGGCGACAGGTAGACCATGCCTTCCTCGCATTGCCACAGCTTGGCCAGGAAGTGGAAGAGGGCGATCGGCTCGCTCGGCGGGTTCTCCGGCAGCGGCCGCAGGATGCCCTTGGGCCGGCCGGTGGTGCCCGACGAATACAGCATCGAGGTGCCCAGCGCCTCGTCGGCGATCGGCGTCACCGGCTGGTTGGCGATGGCGTTGTTGTAGTCGGTGATGCGGCAGTGGCCCACCTGGCCGGCGCAGGCCGCGCCGCCGTCGACCACCAGGCACAGCGTGACGCGCGGCGCGTTCGCCAGCGCCTGCTTCGCGACATCGAGCAGCTTGGCGCTGGTCACCAGCAGGGTCGACTCGCTGTTGTCCAGGATGTAGGCCAGCTCGTCGGGCTGCAGGTGGCTGTTGACCGCGGTGTAGTACAAGCCGCTGCGCTCGCCGGCGACGCAGGTCTCCAGGTAGTGGAAGTGGTTCTCCAGGAAGATGGCGTAGTGGCCCAGGCGCTTCAGCCCGTGGCCGCGCAGCAGGTGGGCCAGCTGGTTGCTGCGGCGCTCCAACTCGGCATAGGTCATCGTGCGGCCGCTGGTGGCCATGATGAAGGCGGGGCGGTCGGCGAACTGCTGGGCGTACTTGCCGGGGAACATGGGCTGGTCTCCTGCGGGGAATCGGGCGGCGGGGTCTGCGGCGGGCATTGTGCGGACGCGCCGACGGCGGCGATTGGGTGTTTGCCCGGTTTGTCGCGTTGGCGTCATCAGGGCGATCCTTGCCGGGTGCAGGCCTGGGGACTAACCTGCGTCGCCGGTGGCCGCGCAGGTGCCCGGCCCCTCAACCTTCTGGAGAGCGCGCCATGATCTCTGCCGACAAGCTGTTGAAGTTCGCCCCGAACATCAAGGACGCCGCGGGCCATGCCGCGGCGCTGGAGAAGGCCCGGCTGGAAAGCACGGTGGACAATGTGCGCCGGCTCTGCGCCTTCCTGGGCCAGATCGCCGTCGAGACCGGCGGCTTCACGCTGATGGAAGAAAACCTGAACTACCGCAACCCCGAGCGCCTGGACGCCCTGTTCTCCCGCGTGCGTGGCACCGAGGACGCCCGGGCGCTGATCGCCAAGGGCCCGCAGGCCATCGCCAACCGCGTCTATGGCGGCCGGGCCGACCTGGGCAACGGCGACGAGGCCAGCGGCGACGGCTGGAAGTACCGCGGCTCGGGCTACAAGCAGCTCACCGGCCGCTACAACTACCGCGAGATGGGCAAGCTGATCGGCCTGGACCTGGAGAACAACCCCGACTGGGTGCGCGTGAACCCCACCGCCGCCAAGGTGGCCTTCGCCTTCTGGGACGCGAAGAAGTGCTCGCCGCTGGCCGACGTGGGCGACATCGAGGCGATCACCGAGCGTGTCAACGGCCCGGCCAAGCTGGCCCTGGCCGAGCGCCGCGCCGCCACCGCCCGGGCGCTGGACATCTGGGGGGACTGAGCCGGTGTCCGTCCGCGCCCTGATCCGCCGCGCCGCGGCGCTGCTGCTGGCGGCCCAGGCCGCCGCGCAGGCCGCGCCCGCACTGCCGGCCCAGGCGGCCACGCCCGAGGCCTTCGTGCCCGCCGGCTGGCAGATCGAGCAGCGCCAGGCCGTCGACCTGGACCGCGACGGCCGGCCCGATGCCGTGCTGCTGCTGCGCCCCGATGCGCCGCCGCCGGCGCCCGGCGCGGGCACGTCACCCGAGCGGGTGCTGGCGGTGCTGAAGGCCGGCCGTGCCGGCTGGCAGCTGGCCGGCGCCAATGCGCGGCTGGTGCCGCAAGTCGACCTGGCCACGCAGGAGGACCCGTTGGCCAATGGCGAGCTGCTGGCCGAGCGCGGCAGCGTGCTGCTGTCGCTGGGGCTGGGCAGCACCGCCGGGTCGTACCTGTCGGCCGTGGTGCGCTACCGCCTGCGCATCGACGGCGGCTGCGTGCGCCTGATCGGCTACGACCGCCTGCAGACCCACCGCGGCACGCAAGAGACGCAGGACCTGAGCGTCAACTTCCTCACCGGCCGGGTGCTGCACACCAGCGGCAATGCCCAGGGCGACACCACCGCCAGGCGCCAGGCGCGGCTGGCGGCCAACCCGCGCCGCTGCCTGCCCGACCTGGACAGCGCCACCAGCTTCAGCCCGCTGGGCGAGCCGCGCTGACGCGCACCGCGCCGGCCCCGCTGCCGGCAGGTTGGCGGGCGTTACAGTCTTCGCGCCACAGGCCGTGCCTGTCCAGGAGACTCGATGCCCGCCTTTCCCGCCCGCCCCGCGACCCTGCTCGCTGCCCTGCTCGGCGCCGGCCTGCTGCTGGCCGGTTGCGCCACGCCGGTGCCGCCCGCCGCCATCGCGCCTGTGGCGCCTGCTGCGCCTGCCGTCGCCGCAGCGCCTGCCGCGCCTGCCGTCGCCGCAGCGCCTGCCGCCGCGCCCGCTGCGGCCAACCCCCTGCGCAACCTGGCCCAGGCCGAGGTGCCGGCCTACATGGCCACGCTGCAGGGCCTGGTCGGCATCGAATCGGGCAGCCGCGACCTGGAGGGCCTGCAGCGCATCGCCGACGTGGTGGCCGGCCGCCTGCGCAGCGCCGGCATGCAGGTCGAGCAGAAGCCGACCCAGGCGCCGGATTTCCATCCGCAGCTCAAGGGTGCCAAGCTGGGCCCGATGGTCTACGCCAAGCGCACCGGCACCGGCACGAAGAAGGTGCTGCTGATCGCCCACATGGACACCGTCTACCCACGCGGCATGGGCGCCAAGCAGCCGTTCCGGGTCGAGGGCGACCGCGCCTACGGCCTGGGCATCGCCGACGACAAGCAAGGCGTGGCGCTGATCCTGCACGTGGTGGACCTGCTCAACCGCCTGGGCGCCACCGACTACGCCGAGCTGGGCGTGCTGATCAACGGCGACGAGGAGATCGGCTCGCCCGGCTCGGCCGCCTTCATCACCCAGCTGGGCAGCGAGTACGACGCGGTGTTCTCGTTCGAGGGCGGTGGCTCGGCGGCGGCCAACGGCTTCGACAGCGTGCGCCTGGCCACCAGCAGCATCGCCATCGTCGAGATGAAGGTCACCGGCAAGGCCAGCCATGCCGGCGCCGCGCCGCACCTGGGCCGCAATGCGCTCTACGAGCTGTCGCACCAGATGCTCAAGAGCCGCAACTTCGGTGACCCCGCCAAGGGCCTGCAGATCAACTGGACGGTGGCCAATGCCGGCGGCTCGCGCAACGTGATCCCGGCCGAGGCCACCGCGGTGGCCGACGTGCGCTCGCTGACCAACGCCGACCTGGACCTGATGGAGGCCGCGCTGAAGAAGTCGATCGAGGACAAGCTGATCCCCGACACCACCATCGACCTGAGCTTCTACCGCAGCCGCCCGGCCTTCGTGGCCAATGCGGCGGCACGGGCGCTGGCCCAGCATGCGGTGCAGGTGGGGCAGAGCCAGGGCATGGCGCTGCGGGTGCTCGACCGCGCCACCGGCGGCGGCACCGACGCGGCCTTTGCCGGCCTGCGGCCCAAGGGCGGCGTGCTGGAGAGCTTCGGCCTGCGCGGCTTCGGCGGCCATTCCAACGACGACGAGTACGTGATGGTCTCCAACATCGCGCCGCGCCTGGCGCTGGCGGTGCAGATGGTGCGCGACACCGGCAGCGGCAAGGTGGCGTGGTGATCAACCTTGATTGCTGACACACAGGCCGAACAGGCCGCTCCAGGTTTTGCCGCCCTTGGCATCGGCACTGCGCTGACCACGGCAGCTGCCGCTGCCGGCTGGGCCCGGCCCACGCCGGTGCAGGCCGCCACGCTGCCGGCGGTGCTGGACGGGCGCGACCTGCTGGCCCTGTCGCCCACCGGCTCGGGCAAGACCGCCGCCTTCCTGCTGCCACTGCTGCAGCGCCTGCTGCTCACGCCCGGCCTGGCGGCCGAGCGCCCGCGCCGGCTCTACGTGGTGGTGCTGGCGCCCACGCGTGAGCTGGCCTTGCAGACGCAGGCCGCCGCCCGTGCCCTGCTGGCCGGCCTGCCGGGCGCGCCCCGCGTCGCGCTGGGCGTTGGCGGCGCGTCGATCAACCCGCAGCTGCTGGCGCTGCGCGGCGGTGCCCACCTGCTGGTGGCCACGCCGGGGCGGCTGCTGGACCTGCTGGCGCACAACGCCTTCGGCCGGGCCGGGCTGGCCGACGTGCAGGCCCTGGTGCTCGACGAAGCCGACCGCCTGCTCGACCTGGGCTTTGCCGACGAGCTGGGCCGTGTGCTGGCCGCGCTGCCGGCGCAGCGGCAGACGCTGCTGTTCTCGGCCACCATGCCTGAGGCGGTGCAGGCGCTGGCCGACCGCGTGCTGCATGACCCGCTGCGGGTCGATGCCGGTGCGGCCGATGCCGACCTGCCCGCCGCGACGCCGCCCGACATCCACCAGCGCGCCATCGTCGTCGACAGCGCCCGCCGCACGCAGCTGCTGCGCCACCTGGCCGGCAGCGAAGCCTGGCCGCGCGCGCTGGTCTTCGTCGCCACGCAGTACGCCGCCGAGCATGTGGCCGACAAGCTGCGCCGTGCCGGCCTGAAAGCCGAGGCCTTGCACGGCCGCCAGAGCCCCGGCCGGCGCGCCGCCGTGCTGGCCGACCTGCAGGCCGGCCGGCTGCAACTGCTGATCGCCACCGACCTGGCCGCCCGCGGGATCGACCTGCCCGGCCTGGAGGCGGTGGTGCAGTACGACCTGCCGCGCTCGGCGGTCGACCATGTGCACCGCATCGGCCGCACCGGCCGGGCCGGCGCCCGCGGCCAGGCGATCAGCTTCGTGCTGGCCGACGCGCCGGGCAGCGAGGCGCATTTCCGCCTGATCGAGAAGCGCCAGCAGCAGCGGGTGCCGCGCGAGGTGGTGGCCGGCTTCGAGCCGGTGGCCGCACCGCTGCCGGCCGAGGTCGCCGCCGACGGCACGGGCGGCGTCAAGGGCCGGCGGCCCAGCAAGAAGGACAAGCTGCGCGCCGCTGCCGCGGCGGCGGCCGCCAGCCCCCAACGACGAAAGCCCGCCGCATGAGCACCGACCCCGGCCACGACGCAGCCAGCCCCGCCGCCGCCCGCGATGCCGCGCTGGGCGTGCTGCTGGTGGCCGCGCAGTTCGCGCTGATCGGCCTGATCGCCTGGAAGGCCGGGCCGTTCTTCCTGGCGCTGCAGGCTTCGGCCCTGGCCTGGACGGTGCTGGCCGCCGGCATCGCGCTGGGCGTGTGGGCCGTGGCCACCAACCGCCCGGGCAACTTCAACATCCGCCCGGCGCCCAAGCCCGGCGCCGCCCTGGTCACCGCCGGGCCTTACGCCTGGATCCGCCATCCGATGTACAGCGCCATCCTGCTGATGGGCCTGGCCGGCATCTGCGGTGTCGACATTCCCGGCCGCACCCTGGTGGGCACCGCCTTCGTCGGCCTGCTGGGCGTGCTGTGGGTCAAGGCCGGCATCGAGGAGCGGCTGATGGTCGCCAGCCATCCGGGTTATGCCGCCTACATCAAGGACAGCAGCAAGTTCATCCCGTGGCTGATGTGAGGCTCAGGCTTTCCAGGCGTCGCGCAACTCGCGCTTCAGGATCTTGCCGATGGCGCTGCGCGGCAGCTCGTCGGTGAAGCGCAGGCCACTCAGGCGCTGGGTCTTGCCGACCTGGCCGTTCAGCCAGCCGCGGATGTCCTCTTCGCTGTCGGCAGCGCCCGCACGCTTCACAACATAGGCGACCGGCGTCTCGCCCCATTCGGCGCTGGGCACGCCCACCACGGCGCAGTCGGCCACGGCGGGGTGCTGGCGCAGCACGGCTTCCAGGTCGCTGGGGTAGATGTTGAAGCCGCCGGAGATCACCATGTCCTTGCGGCGGTCGAACAGCACCAGGAAGCCGTCGGCGTCGAAGCGGGCCACGTCGCCGGTGCGGATGAAGCGGTTGCCCTGCGGGTCGTACCACTCGGCCTCGGCGGTCTTGGCCGGCTGCTTGTGGTAGCCGGTCATCATCGCGCCCGAGCGGCCCACCACCTCGCCGGCCTCGCCCTTGGCCACTTCCTTGCCGTGTTCGTCGATCAGGCGGATGTCGTGGCCCTCCGACGGCTGGCCGACGGTGTGCAGCTTGGTCGGGTGCAGATGGGCCTGCAGCACGCAGCTGCCGCCGCCCTCGGTCATGCCGTAGTACTCGGTGAGGCCACCCGGCCAGCGCTTGAGCACGTCGGCCTTCAAGTCGGCATGGAAGGGCGCGCTGGTGCAGAACTTCATGCGGAAGCTCGACAGGTCGAAGCTGTCGAACTCGGGCCGCGCCATCAGCCGCTGGTACTGCACCGGCACCAGCATGGTGTGCGTCGAACGCTCGCGCTGGGCGATCTGCAGGTAGGCCAGGGCGTCGAACTTGGGCATGAGCACCACGCAGCCGCCCCAGGCCAGCGTGGGGATCACGCTGACCAGGGTGGTGTTGCTGTACAGCGGCGTGGCGATCAGCGTCACCGTGTCGGTGCCGTAGCCGGAAATGGCGGCGCGCTGGATGTGGCCCCAGCGCATGGCGTGGCTCTGCACGATGCCCTTGGGCGTGCCGGTGGTGCCGGATGAATAGATCAGGTTGAACGGCCAGGCCGGGTCGATGGCGACCGGCGCCGGCTGGTTGCCCTCGGGCGGCAGCCAGGCGTCGATGGCCTCCAGGCGCGTCACCGGCAGATCGACCGGCACCGTGACGCCGGCCGCCGCCAGCGCGTCGGCCACGCCGGCATCCAGGAAGAAGCGCCGCGCATCGGCGTCCACCGCCATGCCCACCAGCTGCTCGGCCGTGCTGCTGGGCGCCAGCGGTGCCACCGCGCCACCGGCGCGCAGCGTGCCCAGGTAGACCGCCACGTAGGCCGGGCAGCTGGTGGCGCACACGGCCACGCGTTCGCCGGGCTGCAGGCCATCGCGCAGCAGGCCGGCGGCCACGCGGTCGGCCAAGGCATTCAGCGTGGCATAGCTCAAGCGCTGCTCGCCCACCACCAGGGCCGTGGCCTGCGGGCGGTTGCGGGCGTGCCCGGCCACCAGCGAAGGCAGGTCGCGGAAGGGATGTGCGGTGTCGTTGGCGGTGGGCAGGGTCATGGCGGTGGTGCGGACGCGGGCAGGGCAAGGCAGGGCGCAAGACCATAGCAGCGGCATCGGGCGGGGGCCTGTCGCCCACGTGCCCCGGGTGGCCTGTCGCCCACGTGCTTGTGACCGTGGCGGGCGGCGCGCCGAATGCCCGGTTTCACACAAGCACGAACGGGCAGGCGATGGCGATGGACTTCCAGGGCAAGGTGGTGGTGGTGACGGGCGGTGCCTCGGGCATCGGACGGGCGTTGTGCGAGGCCTTTGCCGCCGCCGGTGCGCGCGGCGTGGTGGTGTCCGACCTCGATGGCGACGGCGCGCAGGCCGTGGTGTCGGCCATCGGCCCGCAGGCGCTGGCGGTGCGCACCGACGTGGCGCAGGCCGACCAGGTGCAGGCCCTGGTCGACCAGGCCACGGTGCGCTTCGGCCAGGTCGACATCTTCTGCAGCAATGCCGGCATCCTGAGCCGCACCGACGCCGACGCGTCGGCCGCCACCTGGCAGCGCCACTGGGACGTCAACCTGATGGCCCATGTGCATGCCGCCAACGCCGTGCTGCCGCAGATGCTGGCGCGCGGCGAGGGCTGGCTGCTGCAGACGGCCAGCGCGGCCGGCCTGCTGAGCCAGGTGAATGCCGCGCCCTACAGCGTGACCAAGCATGCCGCGGTGGGCTTTGCCGAATGGCTGAGCATCGCCCACGGCGATGCCGGCATCCACGTCACCTGTCTGTGCCCGCAGGGGGTGAAGACGCCGATGATGCTGAGCGCCGACAGCGACACCGGCCGGCCCAGCTTCCTCGGCGACGGTGCGCTCGATGCCAGCGTGGTGGCGCAATGCGCGCTCGACGCCCTGCGCGAGGGCCGCTTCCTGGCGTTGCCGCATGCCGAGGTGCTCACCTTCTGGCAGCGCAAGACGGCCGACGTCGACCGCTGGCTGCGCGGCATGCGCCGGCTGCGGGCCAAGGTGATGGGCACCGGGGACTGACCATGCGCCGCCGCAGCCTCCTGCTCGCCGGCCTGGCGGCCAATGCCGCGGTGCGGTCGCAGACGACCTGGGCGCCGACGCGGCCGGTCAAGCTGGTCGTCGCCTTCGGCCCCGGCAGCGGCAACGACCTGACCGCGCGTGAACTCGCCCAGCACATGGCCGAGACCCTGGGCCAGCCGGTGGTGGTGGAGAACCGCGCCGGCGCCGGTGGCGCACTGGGCACCGACGTGGTGGCCAAGGCCGTGCCCGACGGCCACACCATCGGCCTGGGCACCAGCAGCCAGCTGGTGATGAACGTGGGCCTGCACAAGAGCCTGCCCTTCGACGTCGAGCGCGACCTGCGGCTGATCGGCCTGGCGAGCCGCACGCCGATGCTGCTGGCGGCCAGCGCCGCGGGTCCGAAGTCCATCGCCGACCTGATCGCCCAGGCCAAGTCCCAGCCCGGCAAACTGAGCTACGGCTCGGCGGGCCTGGGTTCGATCAGCCACATCGTGGCCGAGGCCTTCGCCAAGGCGGCCGACATCCACCTTCTGCACGTGCCCTACAAGGGCAACGGCCCGGCGGTGGCGGATCTTGCTGGCGGCCATGTGGCCCTGGTGTTCGACGGCCTGTCGACGACGGCGCCGCTGGCGCAGCAGGGCAAGGTGCGCATGCTGGCGATCTCGGGCACCCGCCGCAGCCCGGCCGCGCCGGACCTGCCCACCTTCGCCGAGCAGGGCCTGCCGGCCTACGAGGCCTACACCTGGAACTGCCTGTTCGCACCGGCCAAGGTGCCGCCCGAGGCACTGGCCACGCTGAATGCGGCGCTGAACAAGGCGTTGGCCGCACCGGCGATCCAGGCCCGCCTGGCCAGCGGCGGCAGCGAGGCGCTGGGCCCGTCCACACCCGAGCAGGCCGATGCCTTTGCCCGGCGCGAGCGCACGCAGTGGGTGGGCTTCGTCCGGGGGCTGAACATCCAGGCGAACTGAGGCCCGGGCGGTTGCTGGCCGCTCAGGTCACCAGGTAGACCGCGATGCGCACGAAGCCCTGCCCCGGCCGGGCGCTGCCGACGAACGTGCGGTTGCGCAGCCAGGCATGCGGGCCGTCGGGTGCGTCGAACACCGGTGCGGTGCGGAAGCTGTACTCGGCCGGGTCGACCGGCTCGCCGGCCCGCAGCCGCGCCAGCACCGCCGGCTCGGCATGGCGCAGGCCCAGGTTGCGCAGGTAGATGGGCGTGCCGTCGGACAGCCGCACGCTGTAGTGGGCGTGGATCTCGGCCGTGCCGTCGGGGCGCTGCCACAGCCAGTCGCTGCCGCCGGGCAGGATGCTGCCGTTGATCAGCGGCCCGCGCAGCAGGCCGCCGGTGATGACGATGTGGCGCCGCTCGCCATTGACGCCCGGGCCGGCACTCAGCGGCGGGTCGACCAGGGCGTGGATGGTGCAGGCGAACTGCAGGCCGGGGATGGCGGGCGACGGTGCATCGGGCAGGTCCGGCAGGTCTTGCAGGTCGGCCATGGCGTCAGCCCAGCAGCGACTTCAGCGCCACCGCCGGGTCGCAGGCGGTGGCCGGCGCCGGGCTCAGGCCGGCTTCCAGCAGCTTGCGCGACATCACATGGTCCATCGGCGCGTTGACTGACTCGACGCACACCAGCTGCTCGCCCAGGTAGTGCAGCAGCGAGAAGCTGGCGTCGTTGGCGCCCGGCCGGCGGTGGCTGGCCAGGCCCGGCGTGCCGGCGGCCGGCAGCAGGCCGGCCATCTGCAGGCGCAGCGCACCCTGCTCCGACCAGAACCAGGGCAGGGCGGCGTAGACCGGGCTCTGGCCCTGCAGCGTCAGTGCCGCGGCACGCGCCTGGTCGGTGGCGTTCTGCACCGATTCCAGCCGCAGCAGCCCGCCGCCTGCTGCCCAGCGCGTGCTGACCGGAAAGCGTGCCACGTCGCCGATCGCCAGGATCGCCGGGTCGCTGGTGCGCAGCGCGGCGTCGACGACGATGCCGTTGTCACAGGTCAGGCCGGCGGCGCGGGCCAGGCTGTCCTCGGCCTCGGCGCCGATGCCCAGCAGCAGCAGGTCCACCGGCTGGCGCTGGCCGTTCACCGTGATCGCCTGCAGGCGCTGGCCGTCATGCTCGACATCACCCAACTGCGCACCCAGGTCGACCCGGATGCCCGCTGCGCGGTGCGTGGCCAGCACATGGGCCGACAGTGCGGCCGAGGTGCTGCGGCCCAGCAGCCGCGGCGCCACCTCGATCACCTGCACGTCCAGCCCCTGGGCGCGCGCGGTGGCGGCCACTTCCAGGCCGATGAAGCCGCCGCCCAGCACGGTCAGCGACCTGGCACCGGCCAGTGCGCCGCGCAGCGTGTCGGCATCGGTGGCGTCGCGCAGCACGGCCACGTTGGCCAGCCCCGCCGGCAGCTGCGTCAGCCGCCGCGCCCGGGTGCCGGTGGCCAGCACCAGCTGGGCGTAGGGCAGCACGGTGCCGGATTGCAACGTCACCGTCTTCGCCGCGCGGTCGATGGCCGTCGCCGGGTCGGCCCGGTGCACGGTGATGCCGGCCTGCGCGTACCAGGCGTCGGCGCGGTGCGCCTGCAGCGTCTCGGCCGGGTTCTTCAGGTAGGCCTTGGACAGCGGCGGGCGCTGGTAAGGCAGCACCGGCTCGGCGCAGACCAGGTGGACCTGCGCGCCCAGGCCGGCCTCGGCCAGGGCCGCACACAGCGGGGCAGCGGCATGGCCGCCGCCGATGATGACGATCGGGGTGTTCATGGCGGGTGATTGTCTGTGCAGCTGGCGGTGGTCAGACCTGGCGTTCCGGCAGACGCACGACCAGGCCCTGCAGGTCGGGCGTCAGCCGCACCTGGCACGACAGCCGGCTGGTGGCAGTGGCTGGCACCGCGGTGGTCTCCAGCACCAGGCGCTCGACGTTGTCGGGCGGCGGCAGGCGATCGGCCCAGGCCGCATCGACGATCACGTGGCAGGTGCCGCAGCTGGCCGAGCCGCCGCAGTCGGCCAGGATGCCCGGCACGCCGAAGCCGGTGGCCGCGGCCATCAGGCTGACGCCGGCGGGCGCCTCGAAGCCGTGTGGTGTGCCGTCGGCGGCGATCAGGGTGATGTCGGGCATGGGGCGTAGCGGTGGCGGTGAAGCCCGGATCATGCCCCGCGCGCATTGCGCAGAATGCGGCGATGGACGCAGCCGCTTTCGACACCGTCATCGTCGGCGCGGGCATTGCCGGGGCCTTGCTCGCTTGGCAGCTGGCGCAGGGCGGCGGCGATGTGGATGCCCAGCCACGGCCCGCCGGCCGTGCGGGCGCTGACCCGCGTGGCCGGCCTGTTCTACGCCGCGCCGCCTGCGGGCTTCACCGACGAGCCACTGCTGCCGCCACGTGGCGTGCCGTACGTCGCCGCACCGGGTCAGCAGGCCGAGCTGGACGTCCTTGAAAGTGAACTAACGCCGGTGTGTGCCGGCCTGCAGCGGATGGACGTGGCGGGCACGCTGGCGCAGGCGCCCTGGGTGCGGGCCGAACAGCTGATGGGCAGCCTGTGGGACCCGGAATCCACCGACATCGACGTGCATGCGCTGCACCAGGGCTGCCTGCGCGGCTTCCGGCGCGCGGGTGGTCTGCTGCGCTGCGATGCCGAGGTGCAAGCGGCGCAGCACAGCGGCGACGGCTGGCACATCACGCTGACCGACGGCAGCACGCTGCGCGCCGCCACGCAGGTCAATGCCGCCGGCGCCTGGGGCGATGTGCTGGCGGCCCGCTGCGGCGTGGGCCCGGTGGGGCTGCAGCCGCGCCGGCGCAGCGCCTTCACCTTCGCCGCGCCGCCGGGCGTGTCGCGTGCCGACCTGGCCGCTGGTGGCTTCGGTCGAGGCCGAGGGCGCGGGCTGGTATGTCAAGCCCGGTGCCGGCCAGCTGTTGGGCTCGCCCGCCAACGCCGACGACACGCTGCCGCATGACGTGCGGCCCGAGGGGCTGGCCATCGACCGCATCCAGACCTTCACCATGCTGCCGATCAGCCGGCCCAGC
>CALMIF010000376.1 GCA_937864045.1 uncultured Aquabacterium sp.
GCATCAGCACGCCGCTGCCGCCCAGGGCCTCGGTCATGCCCCAGCCCTGCAGCACTTCCACGCCGTGGTCGCGCTCCAGCGACGCCATCAGCGCCCTCGGCATCGCCGAGCCGCTGCTCAGCGAATAGCGCAGCGTGCTGAAGGTCTTGCCGTTGCGCTGCAGCCAGTCGCTCAGGATCAGCCAGAAGGTGGGCACGCCGCAGGTCAGCGTCACGCGCTCGCCTTCCAGCAGTTCATACAGCTTGTCGGGCTCGTCGTTGCGCCCGGGCAGCACCAGCTTGGCGCCGAACATGGGTGCGATGTACGGGAACTGCCAGGCATTGCCGTGGAACATCGGCGCCATCGGCAGCATCACCGGCAGGTCGCCGTTGCGGGCGCGCAGGCCGATCAGCGGACCGAACAGCATGGTCGTCAGCACGGCCGAGCGGTGCGAGTACACGACGCCCTTGGGGTTGCCCGTGGTGCCCGAGGTGTAGCAGATGGTCGACGCGCTGTGCTCGTCGAAGGTGGGCCAGTCGTAGGCCGTGGGTTCAGCGGCCAGCAGGGTCTCGTAGCACAGCAGCTGGGGCAGCGTGGTCGACGCCGGCATGCCGGCGGCGTCGGCCATCAGCACCACCGCTTCCACCGTGGTCAGCTGCGGCCACACCTGTTCGATGATCGGCAGGGTCATCGCATCGACGAACAGCAGCCGGTCCTCGGCGTGGTTGATGATGTAGACGATCTGGTCCAGGTGCAGCCGCGGGTTGACGGTGTGCAGCACCGCGCCGGTGCCCGAGACGCCGTAGAACATCTCGAACTGGCGGTGGTGGTTCCAGCCCAGTGCGCCGACCCGGTCGCCGGGCCGCATGCCCAGCCGGCCGATGGCATGCGCCAGCTGGCTGACGCGCTGGTAGGCCTCGCCGTAGGTATAGCGGAACAGCGTGCCGTCGATCTGGCGCGAGACGATCTCGGTGTGCGTGTGGTACCTGGCCGCGTGGCGGATGATCGAGGCGATCATCAGCGGCTGGTCCATGATCAGGCCGGGCAGGGTCATCGGGCGGCGCTCGCGCTGGGCCGCCAGGTCGGCGGCGACATGAAGTGGCGCAGATGGCGCCGGCACTGCCAATCGGGGCGTTCCCTGTCGGTGCAGATCCCCTGCCGCGGCAGCCAGTTGATGCAAGACGGCCGGCGGAGGGCGGGGCTCAGTTCTCCAGCGGAACCTTGGCTTGCTTGACGGCCTGTGCGAAGGCGCCGATCTGCGATTGGATCAGCTTGGCCATGTCGTCGGCCGAGCTGGCCTGCAGCGTCAGGCCGGCCTTCTCGGCGGGGGCCTTCAGGTCGGGGTGGGCGATGGCCTCGCGCAGGGTCTTGCCGACGGCGGCGGCCACATCGGGCGGCGTGCCGCCCGGCAGCACGAAGCCGCCCCAGGGCACCACGTTGACCAGCGGCTGGCCGGCCTCGGCAATGGTGGGCACGTCGGGGAAAGCCGCGCTGCGCTCGGGCAGCAGCACCGCCACCGGGCGGAACTTGCCGTCCTTGGCCAGTGCCGGCATCACCGCGGGCGACGCCCACATCAGCTGCACCCGGCCGCCGATCAGGTCGGGCACGGCCTGGGCCTCGCCCTTGTAGGGTGCGCTGACCAGGTCCAGCCCGGCGCTGCTGGCCAGCTGGGCCGTGGCCAGCAAGGCCGTGCTGTGCGGCGAGGCATAGCTGTACTGGCCCGGCTTGCCCTTGATGTGGGCCAGCACGTCCGCCAGGGTCTTGCCGGGCAGGCTCTCGTGCACCATCAGGTAGAAGGCGTAGGTCATGAACCGCGTCAGCGGCACGAAGTCCTTCACCGGGTTGTAGCCCGGGTTGCGGCGCACATTGGGCACGTACGAGAAGGCCGACGCGGTGACCAGGAACAGGTGGTGGCCGTCGGCCGGCGCCCGCAGCGCCTCCATGGCCGCCAGCGCACCATCGGCACCGGGGCGCGGGTCGACGTTGAAGGTCTGTTTGGTCGACGCCTGCAGCAGCCCGGCCAGGCTGCGGGCGATGACGTCGGTGGCACCACCGGCGGCGAAGGACGTGATGATGCGCACCGGCTTGCCGGGCCAGGCCGCCTGGGCCGTTGTTTGGGCTGTCGCCAGGCCCGGCAGCAGGGCAGCGGAGGCGCCCAGCAGCAACTGGCGGCGGTGGATGGATGGCGTGTGGATGGGGTTGCTCATGGTCGCGCGGTCGAGGGGGAAGGAATCAGCCGCCGGTCAGCCGTAGGCCAGGCTGCCGTCGTCCAGGTCGGCCAGCGGCAGGGTCTGGCGCTCGCTGGCGTAGTCCTGGCCGTGGATCCACGGCGCGCGGTCGCCCTGCTTGGGCAGCAGGTGCACGCCGCGCTGGATGTAGCCGGCGTTGAAGTTGTCGTCGGTGATCCAGGGCAGGCGGGCCATGTCGGCGTCCTGCGCCCGCAGGGCCGGCACCACGGTTTGCGCGCCGCGGCCGTCCATGTGCTGCAGCAGCCTGCAGACCAGGTCGCCCATCATGTCGGCACGCAGCGTCCAGCTGGCGCGGAGGTAGCCGAAGACCCAGGCCAGGTTGGGCACGCCGGTGAACATGCAGCCGTTCCAGGCGGTGGTGGTGGCGAAGTCCAGCGGCTGGCCGTCGACCGAGAAGGCGATGTCGCCCAGCACGTTGAGGTGAAAGCCCGTGGCGGTGATCACCACGTCGGCGTCCAGGTGCGCGCCCGATTGCAGCTGGATGCCGTGCGGCGTGAAGTGCTCGATCCTGTCGGTGACCACCGAGGCCTGGCCGCTGCGCACGGCCTTGAACAGGTCGGCGTCGGGCACGAAGGCGATGCGCTGCTGCCAGGGCCGGTAGCGCGGGTTGAAGTGCTGCTCGACCGCGGCCTCATGCCCCGGGCCGAGTGCGGCGCGCACGCCGGCCAGCAGTTCCTGGCGCACCACCTCGGGCTCGGCCCGGCAGCGGCGGATGAAGTTGGCCTGGTCGAACAGCACCTTGCGGCGCACGATCTCGTGCGTCCATTCGCTGGGAATCTCCAGCTGGCGCAGCGTGTCGGCAAGGTCGTTGGCATTGCGCCCGGTGATGAAGAAGGTGGGGCTGCGCTGCAGCATGGTCACATGCGCGCATTGCCCGGCGATCGCCGGGATCAGCGTGGCTGCGGTGGCGCCGGAGCCGATCACCACCACCCGCTTGCCCGAAAGGTCCAGGTCGTCAGGCCAGGTCTGCGGATGCACCACCCGGCCCTGGTAGTCGGCGAAGCCCGGCCAGTCGGGCGTGTAGCCCTGGCTGTGGCGGTAGTAGCCCTGGCACATCCACAGGAAGCGGGCGCGGTACTGCACCGTTTCGTCCTGGCCGTCGGCGCCGGGGCGGGTGGCGGTGACGGTCCAACGCTTCGCCGCGCTGTCCCAGGCGGCCGACCGGATGCCGTGCTTGTAGTGGATGCGCGGCGCCAGGCCGTGCTCGTCGATGACCTCGCCCATGTAGGCCAGGATCTCGGCGGCGGTGGCGATGGGCTTGCCCATCCAGGGCTTGAAGCGGTAGCCGAAGGTGAACAGGTCGCTGTCGCTGCGGATGCCCGGGTAGCGGTGGGTGCGCCAGGTGCCGCCGAAGGTGGCCTGGCTTTCCAGGATCGCGAAGGTCTTGCCCGGGCACTGCTGCTGCAGGTGCACCGCCGCGCCGATGCCGGAGATGCCGGCACCGACGATCAGCACGTCGAGCACGGCGGTGGTTTCCGATGGGGAAGGGGACGTCATGGCGTTCGATCCTGGCCAGGGGGATCGGGCCATGGTCGCACCGGGGCGGTGCGGCCGATGTCGCGCACATGTCTGGCCGGATCGGGGCTGTCCCGCAGTTGGCAGCCTGCGGGGTGGGCGCTGACCGAACCTGCACCATCGACCACGCGCACCACCACCATGAACCGCCTGCTGATCGCCAACCGCGGCGAAATCGCCATCCGCATCGCCCGCATGGCGGCCGACCTGGGCTGCGCAGCGTCGCGCTGTACGCCGAAGACGACGCGCCCTCGCTGCACGTCAAGGCCGCCGATGCGGCGCAGGCGCTGCCGGGCGTCGGCCCGGCCGCCTACCTTGACATCGAACAAGTGGTCGCCGCCGCGCTGGCCGCCGGCTGTGACGCGGTGCATCCGGCTACGGCTTCCTCAGCGAGAACGCCGCCTTCGCCCGCCGCTGCGCCGGGGCCGGCCTGACCTTCGTCGGCCCCGATCCACAGACGCTGGACGCGTTCGGCGACAAGGCGCAGGCGCGTGCGCTGGCGCAACGCTGCGGCGTGCCGGTGATGGAGGGCACGGCGCACGCCACCAGCCTGGAGGAAGCCGAAGCCTTCTTCGCCGCGCTCGGTCCGGGCGCCGGGATGATGGTCAAGGCCATTGCCGGCGGTGGCGGGCGCGGCATGCGCGTGGTGACCAGCGCGGCCGAGGTTGCACCGGCCTGGGAGCGCTGCCGCGCCGAGGCGCTGCAGGCCTTCGGCCAGGCCGATGTCTACGTCGAGCGGCTGTTTCCGCGGGCGCGGCATGTGGAGGTGCAGGTGGTCGGCGACGGCCAGGGTGGCGTGCTGCACCTGTGGGAGCGTGAATGCAGCCTGCAGCGCCAGCGGCAGAAGCTGATCGAGATCGCGCCGGCGCCCCACCTCGACCCGGGGCTGCGCCAGCAGCTGCTGGATGCCTCGCTGGCGATGGCCCGGGCGGTGAACTACCAGAGCCTCGGTACTTTCGAGTTCCTTGTGAACGTGGACCCGACCGCCGGTGGCCCGGCCTTCGCCTTCATCGAGGCCAATGCCCGGCTGCAGGTGGAGCACACGGTGACCGAGTGCGTGACCGGCCTGGACCTGGTGGCGCTGCAGCTGCGGCTGGCCGGCGGCGCCACGCTGGCCGACCTGGGCTTGCAGCCGGGCCAGCCGCCGGCCTTGCGCGGCAGCGCGCTGCAGGC
>CALMIF010000377.1 GCA_937864045.1 uncultured Aquabacterium sp.
GCCATGCCCAGCAGCTGGTTGCGGGCGGCCAGCAGGGCCTCGTGGCCGTTGCCGCCACGGTCCTGCAGGCGGAAGTTGAAGCCGGTGGCCGTGCCCAGTTCCGGAATGGGCGGCGGGCTGAGCGGGAAGACGAACGCATCGCGGATGCCCATGAACGCACCGAAGGCGCGGCCGGCCAGGGCCTGCGCGGTGTGGTCCTTGCCCTTGCGCTCGCTCCAGTCCTTCAGCGGCACGAACACCAGGCCCGAGTTCTGGCCCTGGCCGCTGAAGCTGAAGCCGATCACCGCCACCACCTGGTCGACCTCGGGCTGCTTGGCGAAGAAGCCCTCGACCTGCTGCATCACCGCGGTGGTGCGCTCGACCGTGGCGCCCGGGGGCAGCTGCACGTTGACGATCAGGTAGCCCTGGTCCTCGTTGGGCAGGAAGGACGAGGGCAGGCGCACATAGGTCCAGCCCACCACCGCCACCACCACGCCGAAGACCAGCATCCAGCGCCCGGCCTTGGGCAGCATGCGCGACACTTGGCCCTCATAGCCCTTGGCGGTGCGCTTGAACACACGGTTGAACCAGCCGAAGAAGCCGCGCCGCTCGTGGTGGCCCGACAAGGGCTTCAGGAAGGTGGCGCACAGCGCGGGCGTCAGCGTCAGCGCCAGGAAGGCACTGAACACGATCGCCGACACCATGCTCAGCGAGAACTGCCGGTAGATGCTGCCCACGGCGCCGCCGAAGAAGGCCATCGGCACGAACACGCTGACCAGCACCACGGTGATGCCGATCACCGCGCCGGTGATCTGGCCCATGGCCTTGCGCGTGGCCTCGCGCGGGGAGAGCCCCTCCTCGGCCATCAGCCGCTCGACGTTCTCGACCACCACGATCGCGTCGTCGACCAGGATGCCGATGGCCAGCACCATGCCGAACAGCGTCAGCACGTTGATGCTGTAGCCCATGGTCAGCAGCATGCCGAAGGTGCCCAGCAGGGCCACCGGCACCACGATGGTGGGGATCAGCGTGTAGCGCAGGCTCTGCAGGAAGACCAGCATCACCACGAACACCAGGGCCACCGCCTCGACGAGCGTTTCGATGACCTGGGTGATCGAGATGCGCACGAACTTGCTGCTGTCGTACGGCACCTTGTAGTCCACGCCCGGCGGGAAGTAGGCCTTCAGCTCGGCCATGCGCTTCTTCACCGCATCGGCGGTGGCCAGGGCATTGCCGGTGGGCGACAGCTGCACGCCGATGCCGGCGCTGGGCTGGCCGTTCAGGCGCGAGAAGCTGCCGTAGCCCTGGGCGCCCAGCTCGATGCGGGCGACGTCGCGCAGGCGCACGCTGCTGCCGTCGGCATTGGCCCGCAGCACGATGGCGCCGAACTGCTCGGCACTCGTCAGCTGGCCGCTGACGACGACGGTGGCGCTCATCGGCTGGCCGGGCACGCCCGGCTGCTCACCCAGGGTGCCGGCCGACACCTGGGCGTTCTGTGCCCGGATCGCGTTGTTGACATCGGCCGGCTGCAGGCCGAAGGCCACCAGCTTGGACGGGTCCAGCCAGACGCGCATGGCCCGCTCGGTGCCGAAGAGCTGGGCCTGGCCGACACCGGCGATGCGCTGCAGCTCGGGCTGGATGTAGCGCGCCGCATAGTCGCCCAGGCTCACCGGGTCGTCCGACGGATTGCTGCTGGTCAGCGACACGAACAGCAGGAAGTTCGAGCGCGCCTTGTCGATGCGCACGCCCTGCTGCACCACGGCCGTGGGCAGGCGCGGCGTGGCGCGCGAGAGGCGGTTCTGCACCTCGATCTGCGCCAGGTCGACATTGGAGCCGGGCTCGAAGGTGGCGGTGATCGAGCCACCGCCGTTGGCCTGGGCCACCGACTCCATGTAGATCATGCCGGGCGCGCCGTTGAGCTCCTGCTCAATGACGGACAGCACGCTGTCTTCCAGCACCTTGGCCGACGCGCCGGGGTAGGCCGCCTGGATGACGATGGCCGGCGGCGCCACCGTGGGGTATTGCGCCACCGGCAGCTTGGTGATGGCCGCCCCGCCCAGCACCGCGATGAACAGCGCGATGACCCAGGCGAAGATCGGCCGGTCGATGAAGAAACCCGAGAGCATGGACGTGGCTCCCGGTCAGCGGCTAGCGGCCGGTGCGGGGGAGGCCGCCGATGCGGCCGGGGCTGCAGCAGACGCCGCGGGCGCTCCAACACGGTCGCTGCCTCGCGACCGCGCCCCATCTCCTCCAGGCACCCACGGCACCGCGTTCACCGGCGAGCCAGGCGCCATCATCATCTTCTGCACGCCGTCGACGATCACCCGGTCACCCGCACTCAGCCCGCTGGTGACGACCCAGTCGCCGCCCTGGGCGCCGGCCACGGTGATCTGGCGCGGTGCCGGCTTGTTGTCGGCGCCCACCACCAGCACCGTGTCGCCGCCCGCACCGCGGGTGACGGCCTGCTGCGGCAGCTTGATTGCCTGCGCGCTGGTGGCCTGCACGATGCGCACCTTGACGAACAGCCCCGGCAGCAGCGTGCCCTGCGGGTTGGGCAGCTCGGCGCGCAGGCTGACCTGGCCAGTGGCGGCGTCCACCGCCGGGTCGGTGAACAGCAGCTTGCCGGCCTGCGGATAGACGCTGCCGTCGTCCAGCACCACCTGCACCGCCGCAGCGCTGCTGCCGGCGGCGCGCTGCAGCTTGCCGCTGTCGAAGGCCTTGCGCAGGCGCAGCACCTCGCTGGCGCTCTGGGTGAAGTTGACGTAGAGCGTGCTGGTCTGCTGGATCACGGCCAGCTGGGTGGCGTCGCCCTGGCCCACCAGCGCGCCTTCGGTGACCAGCGCCCGGCCGATGCGGCCCGCGATGGGCGCGGTGATCGCGGCATAGCCCAGGTTGATCTTCGCGCTCTGCAGCGCGGCACGCGCCGTCGCCGCGTCGGCCTGGGCAGCCTTCAGCGTAGTCTGCGTCTGCAGCCATTCCTGGGCACTGATGGCCTTGGCCTCGGCCAGCGGCTGGTTGCGCTGCAGCTGCGCCTGGGCCTGGGCCACGGCGGCATCGGCGCGGGCCACGGCGGCCTCGGCGCTGGCCACGGTGGCGCGCAGCGCGGCGTCGTCGAGCTGGAACAGCGGCTGGCCGGCCATGACCTCGCTGCCCTCGGTGAACAGGCGCCTGGCCACGATGCCCGGCACGCGGGCACGCACCTGCGCCGTGCGCCAGGCTTCCAGCCGGCCGGGCAGCTCGGTGACCAGCGGCACGTCGGCCGGCTGCACCGTCACCACGCCCACGGTGGGCGGCGGCATGCCGCCACCACCACCGCCCCCGCCGCCCGCGCCACCCTTGGGCGCGTCACCGCCGCCGCAGGCGGCCAAGGCCGCGACCAGCGGCAACCAGAGCGCTGCGGTGGTGCGCAGCAGGGAGGTGGGTTGTGGCATGTTGGAGGACTTCATGACGGCAGGAAGAAGTGCCGAGGCCGCGCAAGTTGCGCGCCAGGGTGTCGGGGATGGCGCCCGGAAGGGGGCGATGTTGGCATGGGAAAAATGGGGGGCGAAGATGACGCTTCCGTCATCCGGCGAGGGGGGTCGCGGCGCGGCGCTGCCGCTCCTGCTCCACCATCGCCAGGCCGTTGCGCAGCAGGCCTTCGGCCCAGCGTGCGGCGGCGTGGGGCGCCTGGTTCAGCTGCTGCGCCACGGCGTCGATCACGTCGCGGCCCAGGTGCAGGTGCACACCCAGGGCCGACAGGCAGACCACCAGGCGGTGCAGTTCGTCGTCGGGTTCTGCCAGGCCCAGGTGGCGGCACAGCACCGCCACCATCGCCTGGTGCATCGGGCGGATGCCGGCGTTGAGCTTCTCGTCCCACAGGCCGGTGGGCTCGACCATCTCGCGCAGGCGCAGCTTGACGAACAGCAGGCCGTCCTCACCGTCGTCCAGCGGGGCGACGAAGGGCGCGTAGTAGGCGCGCAGCGCGTCCGCCAGCGTCAGCGCCGGGTCGCTGAAGCCGGCGATGCTGTCGTCGATGTCGCCCATCGGCTCGAAATAGACCGCCTGGTACAGGCCGGCCTTGTCGCCGAAGTAGTAGCTGATGGCCGCCACGTTGACACCGGCGGCCTGGGCCAGCTCGCGCGTGGTGGTGGCCGCAAAGCCCTGCTGCGAGAACAGCCGCAGGCCGGCGCGCAGCAGCCGAGCGCGGGCCGGGTCGGGCTCGGCGCCGGTGGCGGCATCGGGCAGGCGGACGGCGGGCGGAACCATGGGCAGCAGTTTATGCGCTTCAATCAAACGATTGATTAACCCGCTGCAAGCGAGGGTTTCTGCGCTGGCCATGCCCCTTGTCGATCGGCACCGGCCTTGATCGACAGCCTTGCGGCGGCGTGGCTGCAGGCATAGGCTGTGTTCACCGGTCGATCGACATCCAGGCCGGACGCCTCCACACCCCACCCCGCGCCCGCCCTGCGGACCTGTGTGCATCGCGAGCGCTCCACCCGAGGAGAACCGCCATGCCAAGCCCACAACCCGCCACCGGCACCGCCGGCGCCACGGCAGCCGACGCTGCGGTGCAGGTGGCCGACATCCGCAGCCTGGCCCTGGTGGGCCCGGCCGGTGCCGGCAAGACCAGCCTGGCCGAGGCCCTGCTGGCGGCCAGCGGCGCCATCACCAGTGCCGGCAGCGTCGAGCGCGGCAGCACCGTGGCCGACCACGACCCGCTGGCGCGGCGCATGCAGCACTCGCTGCAGTCGGCCGTGCTGCACACGGCCTGGCGCGGCAGCCGCATCCACCTGATCGACACCCCCGGCGCGCCCGACTTCATCGGCATGAGCCTGCCGGCGCTGGAAGCGGTGGACACCGCCGTCGTCGTCGTCAACGCCAGCACCGGCGTCGAGCCGATGGCGCTGCGCATGATGCAGCACGCCGCCGAGCGCCAGCTCGACCGCGTGGTGGTGGTCAACCGCATCGACGCGCCCGGCGTGGACCTGGCGGCGGTGCTGGCGCAGATCCGCGACGCCTTCGGCCGCGAATGCCTGCCGTTGAACCTGCCGGTCACCCAGCCCGGCGGCGGCCCGGTGCAGGTGGTCGACGCCTTCTTCAACCGTGACGGCGACAGCGATTTCGGCCCGGTGGAGGCCGCGCACCGGGCGCTGGTCGAGCAGGTCGTGGAAGTCGACAGCGCCTTCGTCGACCGCTACCTCGAAGACGGCGACGTCGACCCCAGCGAGCTGCATGCGCCGCTGGAGCAGGCGCTGCGCGAAGGCCACCTGATCCCCGTGTGCTTCGTCTCGGCGCGCACCGGCGCCGGCGTGCAGGCCCTGCTGGACGTGGTCCACCACCTGCTGCCGCACCCGGGCGAGGGCAACCCGCCGGCCTTCCTGCGCGGCGAGGGCGCCGAGGCCCAGCCCATGCAGGCCGTGCCCGACCCGGCGCTGCATGTGCTGGCCCATGTGTTCAAGGTGACGATGGACCCCTACATCGGCAAGCTGGGCGTGCTGCGGGTGCACCAGGGCACGGTCACGCCGGGGTTGCAGCTGTACGTGGGCGACGGCCGCAAGCCGTTCCGCGTCGCGCATCTGTACCGGCTGCAGGGCAAGGCGCATGTGGAGGTCGACCGGGCGCTGCCGGGCGACATCGTCGCCATCGCCAAGGTCGACGAGCTGCACTTCGACGCCGTGCTGCACGACGCCGCCGAGGACGACCACATCCACCTGGCGCCCCTGCCCCTGCCCGAGCCGGTGCACGGCCTGGCGATCCAGCCGAAGCGCCGCGGCGACGAGCAGAAGCTCTGGGACACGCTGGCCAAGCTGGTGGCCGAGGACGTGTGCCTGAAAGTGGCACATGAGGCCGGCACCAACGAGACCGTGGTCTACGGCCTGGGCGAGCTGCACCTGCGCCTGCTGCTGGAGCGCCTGCGCGAGCAGCACCGCATCGAGGTCGACACTCGGCCGCCGCGCGTGGCCTACCGCGAGACCGCCACCGCCGCCGCCGAGGGCCACCACCGCCACAAGAAGCAGACCGGTGGCGCCGGCCAGTTCGGCGAGGTGCTGCTGCGCGTCGAGCCGCTGCCGCGTGGCGCCGGCTTCGCGTTCGTCGACGCGGTCAAGGGCGGCACGATTCCCGGCGTCTACATCCCGGCGGTGGAAAAGGGCGTGCGCGAGGCCATGGCCGCCGGCGCGATCAGCGGCCACGCCGTGGTCGACGTGCGCGTGACCGTGCTCGACGGCAAGCACCACAGCGTGGACAGCAAGGAGATCGCCTTCGTCACCGCCGGGCGCAAGGCCTTCCTGGCGGCCATGCGCGAGGCCCGCGCCATCGTGCTGGAACCGGTGGTCGACCTGCAGATCAGCGCACCGGCCGCCGCCATGGGCGACATCACCGGCGACCTGGCGGCGCGCCGCGGCATGGTCGCCGGCACCCAGACCACGGCCCTGGGCGAGGTGGTGATCCAGGCCCAGGCGCCGCTGGCCGAGGTGGTGGGCTACCAGACGCGCCTGAACGCGATGACCAGCGGCGAGGGCCGCTACACGCTGGCGCTGTCGCACCACGCGCCGGTGCCGCCGAACGTGCAGGCCCAGCTTGTCGCCGGCTGGCAGGCGCACGAAGAGGACTAGGCCCACCCCCGACGGCCTTCGGCCACCTCCTGAAGGGGGCACCGCCAGCGGCCCGGCGAAGCCGGTTCCGCGACGGTCGCTCGCTTGGCGTGCCGTGGCCTAGGCGCCACGGCACGCCGGTGCCCTTGATCCATCACAACAATCTAGATGCGACTCGTTCGCATTTGCGTTAGCATGGCAAGCATCCGGTTCTCACCGCCTGCCCAGCCATGTCCACCGCCGCCCTGCCGCTGCACGCCTTCCCGGGCCCCCTGCCTTTCCAACGCACGCCGCGCATGCGTTCCGGGCTGCTGCTGATCGCCGCGGCACATGCCGCCGCGCTGTGGCTGTTCGTGCAAACGGACGTGCTGCACCGCGCCGTGCAGCAGGCCACGCCGCTGATGGTCGCGCTGCTGAGCGAGCCCGCGCCGCTGCGCCCGCCCGAGCCCAGGCTGACCACGCCCCAGCCGCAGCGCCCCGCGCTGCCGACGCCCACGCTGATGCCGCCGCCCGAGGTCAAGGTGGCCGACGCCGCACCGCCAGCCCCGCCACCCGCGCCGGTGATCGCCAGCGTGGTGCCGGCACCCGCAGCGCCCGCCGTCGCCGCCCCGGCCGAGACCGCCCCGGTGCGCGCCCAGCCCGCGCCGCCGGCCGTCACCGCGCCGCCGGTGCTGCCGGCCAGCGCCATCCGCTACCGCGTGCCGCCGCCGGTCGAGGTGCCGCTGGCCTCGCGCCGGCTGCGCGAATCGGGCACGGTGCTGCTGCGTGTGCTGGTCGACGCCCAGGGCCTGCCCAAGCAGATCACGCTGCACAAGTCGTCCGGCTTCGCCCGGCTCGACGAGCAGGCGCTGAGCGCGATGCGCCAGGCCCGGTTCCAGGCTGTCAACACCGACGGCCAGGCCATCGAGTGGCTGGTGATCGCTCCCGTGCAGTACGACGTGGACTGAGCCACCCCCGTTCCTGACGACCCGTTCCGTGCTGCGGCCAGGCCGCAGCCCTGGCCGCCGCATGGCCGGCCGCATTCCTTCCCGCCCTCTGGAGACCCCGCCATGACCCGCCCCTTCGACCCCGCCCTGCCACTGCTCGGCGCCCTGGCCGCCGGTTTCGGCCTGCACGCACCGGCCTGGGCGCAGGCCAGCCCCCCGGCCGCTGCGGCCAGCGCAGCCGACGACACCGCAGGCGCCACCACCCTGCCGGTGGTGCGCGCCCGAGCCGCTGCCGAGCCCACGTCCAAGACCAGCCTGCAGACCAACCAGACCAGCATCGGCAAGGGCACGCAGGAGCTGCGCGACATCCCGCAGTCGGTGACGGTAATGACCGAGCGGCTGATCGACGACGCCAAGCTCGACACCCTGCGCCAGGCCCTGCACTACACCGCCGGCATCACCTTCGCCGCCACCGAGAACGGCACCGACCAGGACATCCGCATGCGCGGCTTCCCGGTGGCGACCACCGGCGACCTGCTGATCGACGGCATGAAGGACCCGTCGCAGTACGACCGCGACAGCTTCAACTACGACCGCATCGAGGTGATGCGCGGCTCGGCATCGATGCTGTTCGGCCGCGGCTCGACCGGCGGCGTGATCAACCAGGTCAACAAGAAGCCGGCGCTTTACGGCGCCAACGAGATCGTCACCACCCTCGGCACCGGGGGCAATGTGCGCCTGACCGGCGACATCCACCAGCGGCTGGGCGAGAACGCGGCGCTGCGCATCAACGCCATGGCGCAGGAGGCCGACAACCACGGCGCGAAGATCTCGAAATACGGCTTCGCGCCCACGCTGGGCTGGGGCCTGGGCACGCGCGACGAGTTCACCGTCGGCCTGTTCCACCTGAACGTGGACAACGTGCCGATGTCCAGCCTGCGCTACCTGGAAGGCAGCGTGGCGTCGCAGATCCCGGCGAAGAACTTCTACGGCACGGCCAGCGACTACCTGACCGGCACCGCCACCTACGGCACGGCCAGCTGGCAGCACAAGTTCGGCGATGGCAGCGTGTTGAAGACCCAGGTGCGCAGCGGCACCTACGACCGCGCCACCTGGGGCACGACCGCCGGCTACTGCGCCGTGGCGCTGACGGCCACCGGCACCTGCCCCACCGGCACGGCGGCGATGACGGCCGCCGCGCTGTCAGGCAGCACGGCGCTCACCCGCAGCGGCCTGGCGCCGCGCAGCGACACCATCACCGGCAGCTACCTGCAGACCGAGTACAGCCGCAAGTTCAGCGCCCTGGGCCTGCGCCACGAACTGCTGGCCGGCGTGGACTGGTCACACGAGGCGGCCGACCGCTCCACCGCCTACGGCACCGTGGGCACCAACTACAACAAGGGCGGCACCACCGTGGGCACGCCCGATGACGGCCGCCTCACCGCCGCCCTGCCCACCTACCGCAAGAGCAGCGACTACGCCGGCACCAGCATCGGCGCCTATGCCCAGGACCTGATCGCGTTGACGCCCGAGTGGAAGCTGCTGGCCGGCCTGCGCTACGACCGGGTCAAGGCGACGATGAACAGCTACACCTTCGCCAACACCACCACCGCCACCACGCCCAGCGGCACCACCACGTCCGAGCTGTCGTACCCCGGCCTGTGGAGCCGCCGCTTCGGCGTGCTGTGGCAACCGGGGCCGTTCCAGTCCTTCCACCTGAGCTACGGCACCTCGTTCAACACCTCGGCCGACACCTACCAGTACACGACCCAGCAGACCGCCAGCGTCGGCGCCGAGAAGAGCCGCAACATCGAGCTCGGCGCCAAGCTGGACTGGCTGGACGGCGCGCTGTCGACCCGCGCGGCGATCTACCGCAGCGAGAAGTACAACGAGCGCACCACCGATTCCGATTTCGCCGGCACGTTCCCGGTGCTGTCTGGCAAGCGCCACACCGAGGGCGTGGAGTTCGACGTGGTGGGCAAGGTGACGCCCGAGGTCGAGGTCTACCTGTCGTACAGCCATGTGTTCAAGGCGGTGATCGACAAGGTGGGCACGGCGGTGATTCCGGCGGCCACCACCGGCTACACCAGCTACATCGGCGCGCCGGTGGGCCTGACGCCGAAGAACACCGGCGCGCTGTGGGCCAGCTGGCAGTTCACGCCCAAGTGGCGCATCGCCGGCGGCGTGCGCGGCGCGTCGGAGAACCACCCGCTGATCGGCGGCACCGCGGCGGCATCGAAGACCGCCCGTGCGCCGGGCTACGTGGCCTACGATGCGATGCTCGAATACACGGTGAGCCAGGACATGTACCTGCAGTTCAACGCAGTCAACCTGACCGACAAGGTCTACGGCGACCAGCTCTACCCGGGCTTCTACACGCCGGGTGAAGGCCGGTCGCTGAAGGCGACGGTGGGCGTGAAGTTCTGAAGCCATGCTGCTGCACATCCCGCGCCTGCTGGCGCCGGAATCCCTGGCCGCTCTCCAGGCTGGGCTGGCCGACGCACCCTGGGCCGACGGCCGCGCCACCGCAGGCGCCCAGGCGGCGCTGGCCAAGCACAACCAGCAGTTGCCGGAAGCCTGGGCCGGCCTGCAGCCGCTGCAGCAGTTGGTGCGCGAGGCGCTGGCAGCCAGCCCGCTGTTCTTCTCGGCCGCGCTGCCCAAGGACATCTCGCCACCGATGTTCAACCGCTATGGCGGCGCGCTGAACACCTTCGGCAACCATGTCGACAGCGCGGTGCGCCACGTGCCGGGTGGCGGGCGGGTGCGCACCGATGTGTCGTGCACCCTGTTCCTGGCCGACCCGGCCAGCTACGACGGCGGCGAGCTGGTCATCGAGGACACCTACGGCCCCCAGCGCGTGAAGCTGGCCGCCGGCGACTTGGTGCTGTACCCCGGCCACAGCGTGCACCGCGTCGAGCCGGTGACCCGCGGCCACCGCGTCGCCAGCTTCTTCTGGGTGCAGAGCCTCGTGCGCAGCGACCAGCAGCGCCGCCTGCTGTTCGACATGGACCAGCACCTGATGGCGCTGCGCAGCCGGCATGGCGAGGGCGATCCTTCACTGGTCGGCCTGACCGGCTCGTACCACAACCTGCTGCGGATGTGGATCGAGACCTGAGCGACGCGGTGGCCCACATCGGCCCGGTCAACCTGGCCGACCACGAGCGCCTGGCCCGCGAGCGCCTGCCGGCGCCGGCCTGGGCCTACCTCGACGGCGACGCGGCCGATGGCCTGACCCGCCGCGACAACGAAGACGCCTGGCAACGCCTGCGCCTCTGGCCGCGGGTGCTGCGCCCGCTGGCCGGCGGCCACACGCGCTGCAGCCTGCTCGGCCGGACCTGGCCCAGCCCGCTGCTCATCGCCCCCACCGCCCTGCACCGCCTGGCCCACCCGGACGGCGAGGCCGCCAGCGCGCTGGCCGCCGGTGTGCTGGGCGCGGGCTACGTGCTCAGCACGCTGTCCAGCCTGCCGCTGGAGGACGTGGCGCGGGTCTTCCTGCCCGAGCCGCAGCGCGGCCCGCTGTGGTTCCAGCTCTACTGGCAGCCCGACCGCGGCCTGGTGGCCGAGTTGCTGCAGCGCGCCGAGGCCGCCGGCTTCGAGGCCATCGTGCTCACCGTCGACGCGCCCTGCCAGGGGGTGCGTGATGCCGAGCGGCGCAGCGGCTTCACGCTGCCGGCAGGCGTGGTGGCCGCCCACCTGCACGGCCGCGCCGCGCTGCCGATCGAGGTGCCGCCGGGCGGCAGCCAGCTCTTCGACGGCCTGCTGCGCCACGCGCCCGCCTGGGCCGACATCGCCTGGCTGCGCGGCCATACCCGGCTGCCGCTGCTGCTGAAGGGCGTGCTGCACCCGGCCGATGCCCGCCAGGCCGCCGCGCTGGGCGTCGACGGCCTGATCGTCAGCAACCATGGCGGCCGGGTGCTGGACACCACGCCGGCCACCGCCGAGGCGCTGCCGCTGATCGCCGATGCGCTGGCCGCCGCCGCGGGCCCGGCGCCGGTGCTGCTGGTCGACGGCGGCATCCGCCGCGGCACCGACGTGCTGAAGGCCCTGGCCCTGGGCGCGCAGGCGGTGCTGGTCGGTCGGCCGGTGCTGCACGGCCTGGCCGTGGGCGGCGCCCAGGGCGTGGCCCATGTGCTGCGCCTGCTGCGCGACGAGTTCGAGGCGGCGATGGCACTCACCGGCTGCGCCACGCTGGCCGACATCGACCGACGCCTGCTTGCGCCCTGACCCGGCCCCCGGCCGGCTGATGAACGCGGATTTATCATTCGGGCATGACCCCTGTGCACGACGTGGCGCGCATCCGCCTGGACAACGCCATGCGGCTGTTCGATGAATTCGTGCAGGCAGCCGCCCGCCAGCCCGACGCCGCCACCCTGCGCGGCCTGGAACGCCGCTTCGCCGAGCGGCTGCAGATCCAGCCCAGCTACTGGAGCCAGATCAAGAGCCGCTCGCGCCAGATCGGCGAGCGCCTGGCGCGCCAGTTCGAGCAGCTGTGCCGCAAGCCCGTGGGCTGGATGGACCTGCCGCACGACGGGCCGGCCAGCGCGTCTGCACCGCTGCCGCCGGCCGAAGAGGCCCCTGCACCCGGCCAGCCGCAGGACGACGACGAACGCTTCATCGTCGGTCTGGTGCTGACCTACTACCGCCGCCATCCGCAGCGCGCCCGCACCCGGCTGCTGGACCTGCTGGGCGAGGTGCTGACGCCGGCCGCCGAACCCGCGCCACCAGCCGCAGCGACATCGGCCGCCGGCCCCGCGCCGCGCCCACCGGCCGCCCCGGGCGTGGTGCGCGGCGGCGCCCGCCCCGCGCCGCCGCCGCTGGACGACCACCAGCTCTGGCTGCAGTCGCAGGCCCGCGTCGCCCCGCTGAAGACCAGGCGCTGAACCCCGGCCCACGGCCACCGGTCCTTCAAGTTGGGGATGCCAGTGCCGATGCAGGCCATTTGCGGGGTTCAGAACCCTTGCGCAAGATAAATAACTGTTTATCATGCGCGCAAGTTTCGGTGATCAAGCCACCGCAGCGACACCCCCGATCCACCCCTTGCCCAGCCTGCTGCCTCCGCCCATGTCCCTGTCGGTCCTGTCGTCGCCCAACACCGCACGCCGTGCTTCGGCCGCGCTGGTCATGGCATCGGGCATCGGCCGACCGGGCACCGCCGGCCAGCATCAGGTTCACCACGCCGCACCGCCAGGTGCCGCTGCGGGATAGCGCGCCTCCGCTGGCGCGCTGTTCCCCCAACGGCCCGGGCGTCCCCAGCGTCCGGGCCGTTTGTCTTTCCGGCCGTTGTTGCGGCCTTGTTTCCCCCACCGGGCACCCCGTCGTGCCGAGGAGCGTCCCATGAAGATCAGCCTGCCCACCACCAAGCCCCGCAACCCGCTGGTTGCCGCCGCGCTGCGCCGCAACGCCGGCAGCCACCGGCCCAGCAACGCCAGCCAGCGCCAGCGCGCCGCCCTGGCGCTCAAGCGCGAGCTGCGGCACGAACACCCGCCCCACGTCTGAACCCTCGGCAGCCGGCCCACCACCACCCTCGACCGGCCGGGCTGCCCCAAGGAGCACACCATGCAGAAGAGCCTCTACGGCTTCGATGGCCCCCTCGTCACCCCCGTGCCCGGCCCGGGCCGCCAATGGCTGGCGCGCACGCTGCGCCTGTCGAGCCGGCTGCTCGTGCGGTTGGCCCGCCAGCTGGTGCTCCAGCCGCCCGACCGCCGCGCGCAGAAGGCACTGGAACTGGAGTTCCACGCCGAAGCCGGCGCCCCTGAAGGCGCGCTGTACGTCGACGGCAAGCTCGTCGGCTACCTGCCCGGCGTCAGCCGTCTGTGATCCGACGGTGACCCGGCCCGCCGCCCCGGCCATCCCCCAAGGATGGCCGGGGCCCGGCACCGGCTCAAGTCAGCCCGCGCCCGGCCGATGAATCCCGGACGATCCCTGCACGTCCGAGACAGGCCATGGCCGAGACACCCCTCAACACCGGCGACGCCGCACCCGCGGCCCCGCCGCCCAGCTTCATCACCACGCCGTTGCGCGACGTGGCAGCCTGGGCTGCCGCCTTCGACGCGCGCGAGATCCCGGTGCTGGCCGCCACCGCCAACGGCATCGAGGACCTGCGCTGCAACGAGGACGCGGTCGATGCCCACCTGCTGGCCGACGGCATGCAGGCCGACCCGCTGATGATCCTGAAGCTGCTGCGCCATGTGGCGCAGCTGCGCCGCGGCCGCGACCAGGCCGACGCCGAGACCGCCACCGAGGCCCTGGTGATGCTGGGCATCACGCCCTTCTTCCGCGACTTCGGGCCGCAGCCCACCGTCGAAGCGGTGCTGGCCAGCCAGCCGCAGGCGCTGCCGGGCCTGCGCCAGGTGCTGCGCCGCGCCCACCGCGCCGCCCGCTTCGCGCTGGGCTTTGCGGTGCACCGCGGCGACCACGATGCCGCCCTGATCCACGAGGCCGCCCTGCTGCACGACTTCGCCGAGCTGCTGCTGTGGGCCCACGCCCCGGCGCTGGCGCTGGAGATCGCCCGCCGCCAGCACCTGGACCCCGCGCTGCGCTCGGCCGAGGCCCAGCACGCGGTGCTGCACACCGACCTGGCGGCGCTGAAGGACGCGCTGATGCACCGCTGGCGCCTGCCCGAGCTGCTGGTCAAGATCAGCGACGACCACGCCAGTGCCAACCCGCAGGTGCGCAACGTGCAGCTGGCGCTGCGGGTGGCCCGCCACAGCAGCCAGGGCTGGGACAACCCGGCGCTGCCCGACGACGTCGACGAGGTCGCGGCCCTGCTGAACCTGGGCACCGCGCCCACGCTGCACCTCCTGCACGACCTCGGCCGCTAGCCTTCCAGGCGGCGCAGCACCTCGGCCCACACGTCGGGGTGCTCCAGCATCGCCACATGGGCGACCGCGCTCAGATGGCGGTTGTCGGCGCCGGGCAGCGTGGCCGTCGCCGCCGGGAAGACGATGTTGTCGGCGTGGCCGTGGAAGCAGGTGAACAACGCTGCCGGCGCCGCCGTGGGTGCCTTCTCGCCCTGCGCCAGCGCCGCCAGCCAGGACCCGCCGATGCGCATCTGCCGCGCATTGGTGGTGTGGCCGAAGCGCGCCATCCAGGTGCCGCGGTGCGGCGTGCCCACCGTGACCACATGCCGCACCCGCTGCGCCGCACCCGGCGTGGCCGCCAGCCAGGTCCGCGTGGCCAGGCCGCCCATGCTGTGGGCGACGACCAGCGGCGGCCGGCCGGTGGCCTGCTGCAGCCGCGCCACGGCCGCGTCGATGGCCGGCACCCAGGTGTCGATGGCGCCGAAGGCCGGCTCCAGCGTCAGCGCGGTGCAGGGCACACCCAGCGCCCGGCAGCGCCGCAGCCAGGGCCGCCAGACGCCGCGGTTGCAGAAGTAGCCGTGCACCAGCAGCAGGCCGGTGCGGCCGGGCACGGCGGGCACGTCGGGCTCGGCATCGGCGAAGAACGGCTGGTCGCGGCTGAACACCCGCCAGGCCGCCGCCACCTCGCCGGCCCAGGCGCGCAGCAGGTCAACCGCGCTGGCCCGCGGCACCGCGGCATCGCGCCCGAACAGCGCCAGCAGCAGGAATTCCAGCGCCAGCACCGGCGCGGTGGGCAGCAGGGCCAGCAACGCACCGCCGGCCATCGCCCAGCCCGGCAGGCCGGCGCGCAGGCTGAGGACCAGCCAGGCCAGCGCCGCCAGCAGCGAGGCGGCGACCATCCAGCGTTGCAGGCGGGCGAGCATGGCCTGCAGTTTCGCATCGGCCGCCGACCAGCCTTGACCGCCGCGCTGGCGGCCCGCCGCCGCCCGCGCTACGCTGGCTGACGATGAACCATCCGCTGGCCGACCGCATCACCGAGCACCTGCGCACCGTGGCCCGCCTGCGCGCCCAGCGCAGCGCCGACCCACCGCTGGCGCAGCGCGTGCTGGCGGTCAAGACCTACCAGGCGCAGCGCTTCGAGCGCAGCTATGCCGACCTGCTGGCCCATGCCCGCTACGGCGCGGCGGCACGCTTCTTCCTCGACGAGCTCTACGGCCCGCAGGAATTCAGCCGCCGCGATGCGCAGTTCGAGCGCGTGGTGCCGGCCCTGGTGCGGCTGTTTCCGGGCGAGCTGGTGGCCACGGTCGAGCAACTGGGCGAGCTGCATGCGCTGACCGAGGTGCTGGACGACAGCGCGGCCCAGCATCTGCCCGCCCTGCCCTGCACCGCCGCCGGCTATGCCGCGGCCTGGCAGGGCGCCGGACGGGCACCGGCACGCGAGCGGCAGATCGGGCTCACCATCGCCATCGGCAGCGCGCTGGAGGGCTACACCCGCAGCCGGCTGATGCGCACGACGCTGCGGATGATGCGCGGCCCGGCCCAGGCCGCCGGGCTGCAGGACCTGCAGCGCTTCCTGGAGGCCGGCTTCGACGCCTTCGGCGCGATGCGCGGCGCGGGGGAGTTCCTCGACCTGGTGGCGCAGCGCGAACGGGCGCTGGCCGCCGCGCTGTTCGCGCCCGATGCACCCGCCCAGGCCGCCCTGCCGCCCGCGGCCCGCCCGCCGGCACTGGCCGTGCTGCCCTGACGCGCCCGGTCACCCGGGCGGCAGCGCGGGGGGCGGGCCGCATGCTGCAATCGCCCGCTTGCACCGCCACCTGCCCCGCCCGATGCCCAGCGCCACCACCGACATCGCCACCACGCTGGCCCGGCTCAACGCCCAGGTGCTGGTGCGCGGCTGGCTGTCGGCCAACAACATCGTCTTTCGCCAGGGCGGACGCGGCCAGGTGGTCGACACCGGCTACTTCAGCCATGTCGACCAGACCCTGGCCCTGGTGGACCGGGCGCTGGCCGGCGCACCGCTGCACGCCGTGGTCAACACCCACCTGCACAGCGACCACTGCGGCGGCAATGCGGCGCTGGCGGCACGCTGGCCGCAATCCACGCTGCGGGTGCCGGAAGCCTCGCGCACCAAGCTGCTGCCCTGGGACGACGCGCAGCTCAGCTACCGCCTCACGGGCCAGACCTGCACGCCGTTCACGCCGCAGCACTTCATGGCCGATGGCGACACGGTGGACCTGGGCGGCCGGCCCTGGCAGGTGCATGCCGCGCCCGGCCACGACCCGGATGCGGTGCTGCTGTTCGAGCCCGACACCGCCACCCTGATCAGCGGCGACGCCCTGTGGGAGAACCGGCTGGCGATCATCTTTCCCGAGCTGGCCGACGCCCCCGCCTTCGACGACGTGGCCACGGTGCTGGACCGCATCGAGCAGCTGAGGCCGCGCCTGGTGCTGCCCGGCCATGGCCAGCCCTTCACCGACGTGGCGGCCGCGCTGGACGCCTCGCGGGCGCGGCTGGCGGCCTTCCGCGCCGCGCCGCTGAAGCACCGCGGCCATGCGGCGCGGGCCCTGGTCGTCTACCACATGCTGGAACACCGCCAGCGGCCCGAGGCCGCGCTGGTGCAGTGGATCGCCACCACGCCGATCTTCCTGCAGGCGCTACAGTGCGCCGACGACCCGCCGCGCGCAAGCCAGGCGGCGCAGGCCACGGTCGACCGCCTGCTGGCCGACGGCGTGCTGCTGCGCAGCGGCAGCGGCGATGGCGCGCTGGTGCGGATCGCCGACGGCGATTGATCAGCGCTGCGGCACGTTCACGCCACCCTGGGCGGGCGCGTCGGGCGTGGTGTCGCCCTGGTAGGGCAGCATGCCCTGCGGCGGCGCCGCGCCGGGCTGGATCACGGCCGGCGCCGCCACGCCCGGCAGCACCCGCGGCACGGGGCCAGGCTGCACCGGCAGGCGCGCCACGCCGGGCACGGCGCCTGGGGCCATGCCGGGCACGAACATCGGCGCCTGCGCCGGCAGGCCTGGCGGAGGCACGACGCCCGGCAGGGCATCGGGCCGGCCACGCTGCGGCTCGGGCAGCGGCGGCAGGCTCAGGGTGACGCTGGGCGCACCGGCGCCGGCACCCAGCTCCACCTGCCGCTGGGTGACGCTGAGCAGCTTCAGGCCGGGTTCGACCTCGCGGCCCACGCGCACCGGCCGGGCCGGCTTGCCGTCGACGGCGATCAGCGCCAGGCCGCTGCGGCCATCGCCCGCCTGGCGCGGCGCCACCAGGCCCACCAGCTGGAAGCGGCTGGACAGCGCCACCACCGGCGCCTCGACCACCGGCGCGGCCGGGGGCTGGCCCAGCAGGCGCACCAGGCTGCCGCCGGCCGGCGGCGCCGGTGCGGCCAGGCTGGCGCCGCCCGGCACCGGCGTGGCCCGCGTGAACAGGGGCAGGCCCCAGGCCACCGCGCAGCCCAGCACCGCGGCCCAGATCAGCAAGGTCGTCAGGCGGGCACCCATGTCAGGCCTGCCCGTCGGCGCGAAGGTTCTGCGGCAACCCCGGGCGCACACCGTGGGCCTGCCGGACGCCAGGGCGCCGTGAACGAAGTGGGCAAGTGCACAACATCACCCGATTATGATCATCGACCTGCCCCCCAAACGCCCGATCTGGCTGTCGCCCATGACCTTTGCCTGCACTTCCCGGCGCCCCGCGCGCGTGCCAGCCAGCGGCATCACCGCCCGGCTGCGCCGCGGCTTCACGCTGATCGAGCTGATGGTGGTGCTGGTGATCATCGGCGTGCTGGCCGCGCTGATCGTGCCCAACGTGCTGGACCGCACCGACGACGCCCGCGCCACCGCGGCCAAGGCCGACATCAACAACCTGATGCAGGCGCTCAAGCTCTACAAGCTGGACAACCAGCGCTTTCCCAGCGCCGAGCAGGGCCTGGAGGCGCTGGTCGCCAAGCCCACGGCCGGCGCGGTGCCGCCGAACTGGCGCAAGTACCTGGACAAGCTGCCGGCCGACCCCTGGGGCCGGCCGTACCAGTACATCTTCCCGGGCGTGAAGGGCGA
>CALMIF010000378.1 GCA_937864045.1 uncultured Aquabacterium sp.
GCACTTCCAGCACGGCGCCATCGGCGCGCACACACGACAGGTTCTCGGTGCGCAGGTAGGCGCGCTCGGAACTGATGTCGCCGTAGCCGGCGGCAATGACGAAGCACTCGCGGTAGTCGCCCCGAAAGCGGTTGGGCAGCACCGCGTTGTCGGCCAGCCGGATCAGCACCGGGTGCGGGTTGGACTGCGCCTGACCGCCGGTGGGCGCGTCCAGCCCGCCCAGCAAGGTGCCGCGTGTGAAGCTGACCGGCAGGAAAGTGCTGATGGTGCGGACAGCAGGCGTCGTGCCATGGCCTGCGGGGGACGGTGCGCCGGCCGGCGTCTCGCCACCCGGGCTGGCCAGGCGCACGCGGTTCAGCAGCGGCACGGGCGTGACGGCAACGGCGTCGGGCGGTGGGACCGGGACCGTGCCGGCAGTGCCAGCCCAGCGGGGCGCCTGCAAGGGCGAACCGGCCGGCATGCGCAGTGCTGGTGAGGTGCCACCAGGCGGGTAGGGCGCGGCCAGGGGCGACACCGGCAGTGCCGAGGCTGGTGGCATCTGCGACGGGAACGGCGGGACGGGCGTGGCGGGCGCCACCGCAGTCTGCGGCGGCGGCGCTGGCCTGGCAGGGTTGATGGCGGGCGCCGGTGCAGGGCTTGCGGCCTGCGGCTGGGGGGTGGCGCTGTTTGAGGCGCTGTTCAGGACGCTGTTGGCGGCGCTGACCGGCGCACCGAGCAGCCGTTGCTCCAGTTCAGCGAACCGCTGCAGGGTCCGGGTCTCGAAGGCCTGGCGCTCGCTGTTGAGCCGGGCCTGGGATTCGCGCTCGGATTCGTACTGCGCCAGCCGGGTGCCGGCTGTGGCCACCCACTGGTCGACCGCCTTGACCTGCTGGCCCGGCGACATCACGCCGATGTGGGTGACGGCCGGTGGTTCACCTGCGGCCCTCCGCGGCCCATTGGCGGGTTTGGTCGCTTCGCCAGAGGCCAGCACCGCCCACAGCATGCCGACACCGGCGGCCAGCAGCAGGAACAGCATTGCCCACTGGCGCTGGCGTGGGCTCAGCTGGTCGGTGATGTGCTGCAGCCGCTCGCGCAGCGGGGCGAAGAGGGCTTTCATGGGCGAACCCCCTGGCGAATGACGTAGACAGGGGTCTGGTCACCCGGCCGCAGGTTGTGCCTGGCCACTGCCACGCCCAGCACCGGGCCGGCCTGGGCCAGGCTTCTGGTCGAGGGTGCATCTGCGGGGCGCGGGTTCGGCCAGGTGTTGTCATCGGGTCGATCAAACTCGGGCTCGGACAGCACCAGCGGCGCGGCACTGGTGTTCTGCAGCAGGAACAGCTCGCCGACCAGACCGCGGCCCTCGAATCGGCGCACCAGCGTCAGCCGGGCCTCGGCCCACAGCTGCATGGGCTGCAGCAGGTCCTCGACCCGCAGGTCGGCCGGCACCCGGTCGGTGGCCATGGCCGTCAGCAGTGCCTTGATGGCGCGCACATGCTGCGCGGCTGCGCCACGGGGAAGGGCGCGGGAGGCGGCGGCATCGGCCGCGGGCTCCGGCTCGCCGATGGCACCCAGCGCCGGGCTGGTCGCTGCACGGGCGTGCGGCGGGATTGCCGCCGCGGCCGCCAACAGACGGCTGCGGTCCCGGATCACGATGGTGTCTGCGGGGGTGTCGGCCCGGCGCAGCACCAGCGTGTAGGTGGCGTGGGCCGAGGCGATGAACAGGTTCAGCGGCTTGCGGCTGTCGCCCAGCGGGCGGATGTAGACCTCGCCCTTATCCAGGTCGCACTCCAGCAACGCCTCGGCCGCGGGGTGGGGCGTTGCAGGTGTCTGCACTGCGCCGATGGCACCGCCCGGACTGTTGCTGGCAGCGATGCCACCTTCATCGCCCGCGCTGCCTGGGCGAGGCTGGCAGCCGCTGGCGTGCACGCTGCCCACCACTTCGGTGATGGCCGCGCCGTCGATGCGGATGCGGGTGGGCTCGCGGGTGGACAGGATCGCCTCGACTGCCACGCCGTCCTGCGCGTCCAGCAACTGCAGTGCGTGTGCCGGTGTGCAGGCCAGCCCGGACATGGCAAGGCCGACTGCTGCTGCGGTCCAGGGTTGGGCGCGGCAGCGTCTGACCGTCCAAGCCCCGACTGAAGCGTCAAGGTTGTGCATCCAGCTTCTCCTGGAAGGACTTGAGGTGCATGCGGCCGCCGCGGTAGGCGAATGCCACTTCGTAGGACTTGAGGTCGTCCGCGGTCTGCTGGCCGTTGACGAGGGTGCGCAGCCGGCCGCGCACGATGGCGACCTGCCGGTCTTCGTGCACCACCACCTGCTGCGGGCTGAACATGGTGCTGGCGTTGATGCGCTTGAGCCTGGCGGCTTCCAGCTCCTGCCGGGTCTTGAGCGCGACGTGCTGGTCGGGCTCGACATAGCCCAGCAGCAGGTTCTTCTTCCAGTCGATGGATGCGGGCGTCACGTCCAGCACCAGCCAGGCCATGAAGCTGCCCATCTGCTCCAGGTACTCGGCGCTCACCCGCTCTCTGCTGACCCAGAAACTGCGGTCGATGGCCGGCGGCACGATGACCGTGCGCACGGCGCCCAGCAGGTTCAGGATCACCAGCAGCGCCACCAGCTGGCCACAGGTGAGCAGGCCCACGGTGATGGCCAGCGCGCGGTTTCGCTGGCGCATGGCCTGGATGTCGGTGTGCAGGCGGTCGAAGTCCACGGTGCTGTCCTGGCAGGGTGGCGTGGGTTCAGCCCACCATGCGGCGGATGTGCGAGGGCGGCGTGGCTTGCATCGCGGTCAGCGGGCTGCTGGGCAGGTGCCAGTACAGCCAGTGCATGGCAAACGCCGGGTGCTTGTCGACCTTGATGCGGGCCACCCAGCGCGACACCAACAGGCCGGCGACCGTGCACAGCGCAAACGACCAGCGTGAACTCGACACGTAGCCGACGAACACCGCGAAGACCACCGGTGCGGCCACGTCGATGTCCCAGAAGCCCAGCTTCCAGGTGTCATCCAGACGCCTCGGGATGTAGGTGTCGGTGAGCATGGGCGTGCGCGCTGACGGCGTGGTGCGGCTGCTGGTGGACGCGGACCGGTGCGGGCGGGGGCCGGTGGGGCTGCGGCCCGGCTCAGATCTCCGCGCCCATGATGGCGCCGGCGATCACCAGGCCCACCGCGCCGAAGATGGCCAGCCCGACGTAGAACAGCACCGGCCCGAAGTTGCGCAACGCGGCCAGCGAGATCAGCGCCACCACGAATCCCACGAACCCGACCAGGGCCT
>CALMIF010000379.1 GCA_937864045.1 uncultured Aquabacterium sp.
CAGGGCAGGGCAGACGGCGCGCAGTGTGCCGCCTGCCGATGAAGCCCGGCTGAAGACGCGGGCCCCGGCGGGGATGCCCCACAATCACCGCATGCCTTCCAACGTCGAGATCAAGGCCCGCATCCCCAGCGTCGACGCCTTGCTGCCCCTGGCCCAGGCGCTCAGCGACGACGAGCACCTGCAGCGCATCCACCAGGACGACACCTTCTTCGCCGTGCCCCACGGGCGGCTGAAGCTGCGCGAGTTCCACGACGGTGCGGGCGAGCTGATCCACTACCTGCGGCCCGACGCCACCGGGCCCAAGGTGTCGGACTACCTGCTGGTGCCGGTGCCCGAGCCCGATGCGATGCGCGATGCGCTGCAGCGTGCCTGCGGCCTGGTCGGCCGGGTGCGCAAGCACCGCATCCTGGCGCTGGTGGGCCAGACCCGCATCCACCTCGACCAGGTCGAGGGCCTGGGCGACTTTCTGGAGCTGGAGGTGATGCTGCGCGAGGGCCAGACCGAGGCCGAAGGCACGGCCATCGCCCATGACCTGATGGCGCGCCTGGGCGTGACGCCCGACCAGTTGGTGCAGGGCGCCTACCTGGACCTGTTGCGCGCCACGGGTTCGACCGGCGCATGAGCGGCGGGCCCGCGGGCAGGCCCCCGCTGCTGCAGGTGGATGACCTGCGTGTGACGCTGCAGACCCCGCGTGGTCCGGCCGACGCGCTGCGCGGCGTGTCGTTCACGCTGGAACGCGGGCAGACGCTGGGCCTGATCGGCGAATCGGGCTGCGGCAAGAGCATCACCGCGCTGGCGCTGATGGGCCTGCTGCCCGACTCGGCGCAGGCGCGCGGCAGCATCCGGCTCGACGGCCAGGAGCTGATCGGCCAGCCCGAGGACGCCTGGTGCGCCCTGCGCGGCAACCGGCTGGCGATGGTGTTCCAGGAGCCGATGACGGCGCTGAACCCGCTGCACCGCATCGGCCACCAGATCGCCGAGCCGCTGCGCATCCACAAGGGCCTGGGCGAACGCGCCGCGCGTGCGGAGGCGCTGCGCCTGCTGGAGCGCGTGCAGCTGCCGCAGGCGGCGCAGCGGCTGGACGCCTGGCCGCACCAGCTGTCGGGCGGCCAGCGCCAGCGGGTGGTGATCGCCATCGCCCTGGCCTGCGGGCCCGACGTGCTGATCGCCGACGAACCCACCACCGCGCTGGACGTGACCATCCAGCGCGAGGTGCTGGACCTGATCGCCCAGCTGGTGGCCGAGGACGGCATGGCCCTGCTGCTGATCAGCCACGACCTGGGCGTGATGGCCGAGAACGTGCGCCAGCTGCTGGTGATGTACGGCGGCAACGTGGTCGAGCGCGGGCCCACCGACGCGGTGTTCCACCAGCGCGCCCACCCCTACACCCGCGGCCTGTTCGCCGCCCGGCCGCAGCTGGGTCTGCGCGCCGCCGGTGGTGGCCGCCGCCACCGGCTGACCACCATTCCCGGCCGTGTGCCCGAGCTGGCCGACCTGCCGCACGGCTGCGGCTTTGCCGACCGCTGCACGCTGGCGCAGGACGCCTGCCGCGCCGCGCCGCCGCCGGCTGTCGATGTGGCGCCCGGCCATGCGGCGCGCTGCTTGCGGCTGGATGCGGCGCAGGGGCTGGCGTGAGCGAGGTTCTGCTGCGGGTCACCGACCTGGTGAAGCACTACACCCTGCCGCGCCAGCGCCTGCTGGCACCAGCGCCGGTGGTCAAGGCGCTGCAGGGCGTCAGCTTCACGCTGCGCGCCGGCCGCAGCCTGGGCGTGGTGGGTGAATCGGGCTCGGGCAAGAGCACGCTGGCGCGCCTGGTGATGGCGCTGGAAGCGCCCACGGCCGGCACGGTGCAACTGGCCGGGCAGGACCTGAACACGCTGGACGCCGCCGCGCTGCGGCGCGCCCGCGCCGGCTTCCAGATGGTGTTCCAGGACCCGTTCGGCTCGCTGGACCCGCGCCAGACCGTGGGCCGCATCGTGGCCGAGCCGCTGGCCGCCCAGGGCGACGTGGCGCCGGCCGAGATGCAGCGCCGCGCCGGCGAGATGCTGGATGCGGTGGGCCTGCGCGCCAGCGATGCGACCAAGTACCCGCACGAGTTCTCCGGCGGCCAGCGCCAGCGCATCGCCATTGCCCGCGCCCTGGTCACGCACCCGACGCTGATCGTCGCCGACGAGCCGGTCAGCGCGCTCGACGTGTCGGTGCAGGCCCAGGTGCTGAACCTGATGCAGGACCTGCAGGACCGGCTGGGTGTCACCTACCTGTTCATCAGCCACGACCTGGCGGTGGTCGACCTGGTCTGCGACGAGGTGATCGTGCTGTACCAGGGCCGGGTGGTCGAGCAGGGCACGCCGGACACCCTGTTCACCGCCGCCGCCCACCCCTACACCCGCGCGCTGATGGACGCCGTGCCCGGCGCACGCGCTCGTGGCGCGTCGCGGCCCCAGCGTGCCGTGCTGCCGGCCGATGCCGCGTCCGGCGGATCGGCCACAGCCTGCGCCTTCGCACCGCGCTGCCCGTGGCGGCAGGCCGAATGCGCCGCCACCGCACCCGCGCTGCGGCCGCTGGCGCCCGGCCACCTGGCCGCCTGCCACCAGGCCGAGGCGGTGATGGGGAACGCCGCCCCCGCCGCAGAATCCACCCTGCCATGACCACGGCCACGACCACCACCACCGGAGACGCCGCATGACCCTGAGCCGACGACAACTGGGGCAAGCCGCCGCCCTGCTGGCCCTGCCGGGCCTGGGCCTGGACGCCCTGGCCCAGCGCGCCAAGGACAGCCTGGTGCTGGGCATGGTGCTGGAGCCCTCGCCCGGGCTGGACCCGACCACCGCCCCCGCCGCGGCCATCGGCGAGGTGGTGCACTACAACATCCTCGAAGGCCTGACCAAGATCACCGACGCCGGCGCGGTGCTGCCCCTGCTGGCCACCGACTGGACCAGCGACCCCGACGGCAAGACCTACACCTTCAAGCTGCGCGGCGGGGTGAAGTTCCAGGACGGCACGCCGTTCAATGCCGACGCGGTGAAGTTCAGCTTTGAGCGTGCCAAGGCGCCCGACAGCACGAACAAGGCGAAGAAGACGGTGTTCGACAACATCTCGTCGATCGCCGCGCCGCAGCCCGACGTGGTGATCCTGACGCTGACCAACCCCGACGCCACCCTGCCCTTCCGCCTGGGCGAGGCCACCGCGGTGATCCTGAGCCCGCAGAGCGCCGCCACCACCGCCACCCAGCCGGTGGGCACCGGCCCGTTCAGGCTGGAGAACTGGCAGAAGGGCAGCGCGATCACGCTGACACGCTGGGACGGCTTCCGCGACGTCGCGGCCATCAAGCTGCGGCGCGTGACCTTCCGCTTCATCAACGACAACGCCGCCCAGGTGGCCGCGCTGATGGCCGGCGACATCGACGGCATGCCGCGCTTCGGCGCGGTGCAGGCCCTGGCCCAGCTGCGCGCGGACAAGCGCTTCACCGTCAGCGTGGGCAGCACGGCGGGCAAGGGCATCCTGGCGATCAACAACAAGCGCAAGCCGCTGGACGACGTGCGCGTGCGCCGCGCCATCAGCCACGCCATCGACCGCCAGGCCTTCATCGACGGCGTGCTCGAAGGGCTGGGCAAGCCCATCGGCAGCCATGCCGCGCCCACCGACGTGGGCTATGTCGACCTGACGGGGCTGTACCCGTTCAACCCGGACAAGGCCAAGGCGCTGCTGAAGGAAGCCGGCATCAGCGCGCCGCTGAACCTGACCCTGACCCTGCCGCCGCCCAGCTACGCCCGCAAGGGCGGCGAGGTGGTGGCGGCGATGCTGGCCAAGGTGGGCATCGTCGCGAAGATCGAGAACGTCGAATGGGCGCAGTGGCTGTCGGGCCCGTTCAAGGGCAACTTCGACCTCACCATCATCAACCACGTCGAGCCGCTGGACTATGTGCAGTACGCCAACCCGCAGTACTACTGGGGCTACGACAACCCGGCCTTCAACACCCTGGTGAAGAAGCGCGCCGAGGCCGCCCGCGGCAAGGCCCAGGTGCAGCTGTACGCGGACATCCAGCGCCAGATCGCCAACGACGCGGTGAACGCCTTCCTGTTCAACCCGTCGCAGGTGTCGGTGTCGCGCAAGGGCCTGAAGGGCCTGTGGGTCAACTCGCCGGTGGCGGCGAACGACCTGTCGCAGGTCAGCTGGCAGTGACGACGAGGAACCCACCATGAGCGACAACCAAGACCTGACGGCGCTGACCGCCACCCTGCGGGCGCTGGAGGAGAGCATCCTCGACCCCGCCGTGCGCAGCGACCCGGCGCGCATGCGCGCCCTGCTGGCGCCCGGCTTCACCGAGTTCGGCGCCGCCGGCCGGGTGTACGACCGCGACGCGATCATCGCCGCGCTGGCCAGCGAAGGCGCCAAGGTGCTGCGCCGCGCCCGCGGCCTGAAGGTGCAGCTGATCGCGCCTGGCGCCGCGCTGACCACCTGGCGCGTGCAGCGGGAGGACGGCATCCAGACCCTGCGCAGCAGCGTCTGGCAGCAGCAGGCCGACGGCCGCTGGCTGATGGTCTTCCACCAGGGCACGCTGGCGGCGCGCGACGACGAGGGCACGTTGTGAGCGCGGTGCCTGCTCCGTCCGCGGGCAGGACAACCATCGAGCACTTCTATGGCGCCTTCGCCCGGCTGGACGGGCGGGCGATGCAGGCCTGCTACGCGCCCGACGCCAGCTTCGACGACGAGGCCTTCAGCCTGCGCGGGCGCGAGCAGGTGGGCGGCATGTGGCGCATGCTGTGCGACGCCACCCGGGCCAAGGGCGCCGATGTCTGGCGGCTGGAGGTGAGCCACATCACCGACAGCAGCGCGCACTGGGAGGCGCACTACCGCTTCTCGGCCACCGGGCGCCTGGTGCACAACCGCATCGACGCCAGCTTCGACATCGGCCCCGACGGCCTGATCCGCCGCCACACCGACCGCTTCGACTTTTGGGCCTGGAGCCGCCAGGCCCTGGGCGCGCCCGGCCTGCTGCTGGGCTGGACACCCTTGCTGCGCAACAAGGTGCGCGCCACCGCGGCGGGCAACCTGCAGAAGTACCTGGCCGCGCAGCGCTAACTTGAGCGCAGCACGTACAGCCGCCAGTCGCGGCTGGGCGCGTTGATCACGCTGTGGCTGACCACTTCGGGCGCTGGCGCCGCGGCACCCGCCGCGGCCGGACGCAGGATCTCGGCCCGCATGTCCACCTGCTGCGGCACCGACTCCTCGGCCACCAGCACCCGCCGCACGCTGCGCAGCCGCTCGGCGGCGGCGGGGTCGGTGGTGGTGGCGAGTTCCGCATCCACTTCGCCCAGCGGCGTGGTGCTGCTCAGGCGGCCGGCGCCCACCGTCACCGTGAACTGGCGCACCGCATGGCCGGCGTCCACCGCCTGCTTGATGCGCGTCTCGAAGCCGCGCAGCATCGAGTCCTCCGGCCCGTTGTTGGCCTCCTGCGTCAGCGGCACCAGGTTGTTCCAGCTGTGGCCCGGGCCGCCGATGTGGTGGTTCAGCAAATGGCCGCGCACGTAGACGCTGCGCCCGCCGCTGCGGGTGATGCGCCGGCGCAAGTCGTTCCAGTGGCCGCCCTCCACGCGTGGCCCGTCGCCCGGCGGCATGTTGGACGTGAGGGTCTGCACCTGCACCGACGAGCCAAAGCCCGCCTGCAGGCCGCCGAAGACCGGCGGCGTGGCGGCAGGGACGCCGCCGGCATTGGTCGCCGGCATCAGCCGCGCCGCCACCTGGGCCAGTTGGTGGGTGTGGCTGGTGATGCGGGCGCCGACATCACTGCCTTCCGGTGCGGTGGCGGCCTCGTCCTGCAGCACCCGCAGCTCGTCGAACAGCCGCTGCGCCAGCGCCTTGTCGGCCTGCAGCGCGGGTGCGGTGATGCCGTCGAGGAAGACACTGAAGCGCTGCGGGCGTGACTCGACCATCAGCGGCGCCCGCGCGTCGCCGCCCTCGAAGCGCAGCGTGTGCGCCGTGCCGTCGACCGCGGTGAAGCCCACCCGCAGCCCCAGCCAGGCCAGCGCGCCGCGCACGGCATTCCCCACCGCTGCCGCGCCGCTGCGCGCCATGTCCAGCAGGGCGCGGCCGCCGGCGATTGCCCGGTCCAGCAGCCAGTCGATGGCACGGTCGACCACGGCACGCACCGTCTCCAGCAGCTCGTGCAGGCGCTCGCCCAGCCGGCCCAGGCCGAACTGGTTGGCCAGGAAGCCGATGGCCACCGGCATCGCCCGGCTCAAGGCGTCGACCAGGAAGCCGGCGGCCGTGTCGATGGCACCCTGCGCGATGTCGAGCACGCCGTCGAGCATGCGCGAGACGATCTCCAGCATCTCGCGCAGATATTGCATGAAGCTCTCGATCGCGTTGTAGACCGCGATCAGCGTGTTGATCACCGGCATGATGCCGGTCACGTCCAGCAGGGCCAGCAGCCAGCGGGTCGCGCGGTCGATGATGGCCTCGGTCACCCACGACACCACGCCCTGCAGCACCGTGTCCCACAGGTTGGCCAGCTGGCTCTGGATCTCGGTCCACAGCGCGGCCGGGCCCTGCTCGATCAGGATGGTGAGAAAGCCCCAGACGCCGCTGGCCACGCGGTAGATCTGGCGCAGCCGGCGCACCGTGGCGGCATCGAGCTTGGTGGCCAGGCGCTCGAACACATGCTCGACGGACACGCCCAGCACCTGCAGCACGAAGCCGAAGATGCCGGCCACGGAGAAGTCGGTGGGCGGCGTGATGCCCGCCTGCTGCGCCTGGCCGAACAGCCAGCCGCTGACGCCGTTGAGCAGATGCATGCCGATGTTGTCGAAGAAGCGGCCGAAGCCGGCGCGCACCGCGCCCAGCAGGTTGATCAGGAAGCCCACCGGGTTCAGCAGGATGTCGCCGATGGCCTGCGCCGCCTTGGCCATCACCTGCCGCACCAGTTCCGGCGGCAGGCCCAGCAGCGCCAGCACCGCGTCGAAGAAGCGCCGCGCCGCGCCGGCCAGGTCGCCGTCGACGAAGACCTGGTGCAGGATGGACAGCGCCGTGGCCTGCACCCGAGGCCACAGCGTGGGGTCGGTGAAGAACTGGCCGAAGACCGGGATGCGGCCCAGGATCTGGTTGAACAGGAAGTTCTTGACCGGCTCGCGGATGCAGCAGGGAATCAG
>CALMIF010000380.1 GCA_937864045.1 uncultured Aquabacterium sp.
GCGCCTGTACCTGATGGGCAGCGGCACCGGCCTGGCGCCGTTCATGAGCATCATCCGCGACCCCGACACCTACGAGAAGTTCCAGCAGGTGGTGCTGGTGCACGGCGTGCGCGAGGTGGCCGAGCTGGCCTACCACGACTACATCACCCAGGAACTGCCCAAGCACGAGTTCCTGGGCGAGATGATCAGCCAGCAGCTGAAGTACTACCCCACGGTGACGCGCGAGCCCTACCGCAACATGGGCCGCATCACCGACCTGCTGGACAGCGGCAAGATGTTCAGCGACCTCGGCGTGCCCAACATCAACCCGGCCGAAGACCGGGTGATGATCTGCGGCAGCCCGGCCCTGCTGAAGGACCTGAAGGCCCTGCTGGAAGCGCGCCACTTCAAGGAAGGCAACACCACCACGCCGGGCGAGTACGTCATCGAGCGCGCCTTCGTCGAGCAGTGAGGCACGGCGGGCAGCCCTGAGCGCATGGCCACCGCCGCCCGCAAGAAGCCAGCGGCGAAGCCGGCTGCGGCCAAGCGCGCTGCCCGCGCAACCCGTCCTGCGCGCGCCACGCGCCCCGACGGCACCCGCGCCCCGGGCGTGCGTGAACTGGCCGCCCAGGCCACCCGCGACGCCATCCTGCGCGCCGCCACCAAGGTCTTCGCGCGCCACGGATTCGCCGGGGGGCGGGTCGAGCAGATCAGCAAGGCCGCGAAGTCCTACGACCGGATGATCTACTACTACTTCGGTAGCAAGGAAGGCCTGTTCATCGCGGTCATCGAGGACACTTACCGCCGCTTCAACGAGGCCGAGCAGGGCCTGGTGCTGGACACCACGCAGCCGCTGGCCGCGCTGGACGCGATGATCCGTTTCGTCTGGGGCTACTACCAGAAGAACCCCGAGTTCATCACCCTGCTCAACAGCGAGAACCTGCTGCGCGGCAAGCACATCGCCAAGAGCGCGCGGGCCAAGGACTACTCCTCGCCCGCGCTCGCCATCACCGACAGCGTGCTGCAGGCCGGCATCGCCCAGGGCCTGTTCCGCCCCGCGCTGAACGCCCGCGACGTCTACCTGATGATCGCGTCGATGGCCTACTTCTACCTGAGCAACCGCTTCACCCTCTCGTCCTTCCTGGGCGAGAACCTGGAGGCGCCGGCCGCCCTCGCGCACTGGGAAGCCTTCGTCATCGACGCGGTGCGCCGGGCCGTGTGCGTCCACCCGCCCGCCGCCTGAGCCCTTGAGCGCCCCGCGTGGTTCATGTAGCCTTTGCTACATCAATCACAGGAGCGCGAAGACATGGCAGACGTGGCAGCCGGCGGCAAGTCGGGCAAGGTGGTCATCACCAACATCGGGCTGCTGCTCTCGGGCGACCTGGACAAGCCCATCCTCGACGCCGACACCATCGTCGTGGTCGACGGCATCATCACCGCGGTCGGCCGCGCCAAGGACTGCGACACCGCCCAGCCCGACACCCTGGTCGACGCCAACGGCTGCTGCGTGGCACCGGGCCTGATCGACAGCCATGTGCATCCGGTGTTCGGCGACTGGACACCGCGGCAGAACCAGATCGGCTGGATCGACAGCACGATGAACGGCGGCGTCACCACGATGATCTCGGCCGGTGAGGTGCACCTGCCCGGCCGGCCCAAGGACATCGTCGGCCTGAAGGCCTTGGCCATCACCGCGCAGCGCGCCTTCGACAACTTCCGCCCCGGTGGCGTCAAGGTGCTGGCCGGCGCGCCGGTGATCGAGAAGGGCATGACCGAGGGCGACTTCGCCGAACTGGCCGCCGCGGGCGTCAAGCTGCTGGGCGAGGTGGGCCTGGGCTCGGTGAAGGCGGGTTATGAAGCCAAGGAGATGGTGGCCTGGGCGCGCAAGCACGGCATCCAGAGCACCATCCACACCGGCGGGCCCAGCATCCCGGGCTCGGGCCTGATCGACAAGGACGTGGTTCTGGAGGCGGATGCCGACGTCATCGGCCACATCAACGGCGGCCACACCAGCCTGCCCGAGCGTGACGTCTGCACGCTGTGCGAGAAAAGCAGCCGCGCGATCGAGATCGTGCACAACGGCAACGAGAAGACCGCCATCGCCGCGGCCCAGGCGGCGATGCAGCTGAAGTGCCCACACCGGGTGATCCTGGGCACGGATGGCCCGGCCGGCTCCGGCGTGCAGCCGCTGGGCATGCTGCGGCTGATCGCCCTGCTCTCGTCGCTGGGCAACATCCCGGCCGAACTGGTGTTCTGCTTCGCCACCGGCAACACCGCCAGGCTGCGCGGCCTGAACTGCGGCCTGGTCGAGCCCGGTCGTGACGCCGACTTCGTGTTCCTGGACCGCGCCCAGCACACCGCCGGCAAGACCCTGCTGGAAAGCGTCCAGCTGGGCGACATCCCGGGCGTGGGCATGGTGATGATCGACGGCATCGTGCGCTGCGGGCGCAGCCGCAACACGCCGCCGGCCGAGCGCGTGCCTGAACTGCGCGGGCACTGACGCACGGCGCCGGCCCGGGAGCGCCCTGTCGCCCTATTCCAGCGTGATGCTGCCAACGTAGCCCAGGCTGTGGCCCTGGGTGTTGTCGGCATCTGCGGCGATGCCGATGCCCACCAGCGGTGGCACGGCTTGCGCCTCGTCGGCGAACAGGCGCCGGAAGTCGGCCCAGACGTCGCGCTGCTCGCTCACCCAGGTGCGCAGGCCCGTCTCGGGGCCGCGCAGCACGATCATGCGCAGGCGCCGGGTGAAGGCGTTGTCCAGCACCGTGCCGGGTGGCAGGTGCGCATCCCACACATAGCAGACGCTGGCCGCCGGCAGCGATTCGCCGCTGCGCAAGCGCGCGATGCGCAGCACCTGGCGCTCGACGAACGGCACGGCGGCCAGCGGCATGTCGAACAGCGCGCACACCTTCAGCGGGCTGTCGTCGCCATCGCGCCGGTGCAGGTTGGCTGCAGGCAGCGGTTCATCCACCCGCCAGCGCCAGCGCAGCAGGTGGCCGTTGGACTGCTCCAGCACCGGGTGCACCAGGTTGCCATAGCTCGACTGCGCCTCCACCTTCAGCACGCGCTGGCCCTCCAGCGTCACCACGCCGAAGCGGGTGAAGGGCTTGGTCTGCTGCGGCAGGCCGACCACATGCCAGGGCGCGGGTGGCTGCTCGCCCGGGCCGGCCGGCTGCACCAGCAGCGGCCCGCCGGCCTGCGCCAGCAGCGGCGCGGCCCACGACAGCCAGGCCAGCGCCGGCCGGATCACGGCGCCACTCCGAAGCTGCGCCAGCCCGCATGCAGGCGCGCCAGCAGGGTCAGCCCGCACAGCGCGGCAAAGCCCAGCGCCAGCGGCGCGAAGGCGGCCGGCCACAGGCACATCGCCACGAAGCAGGCCAGGGTCTCACCGGCTTCGGTCAGCCCGCCCAGGTAGTACAGGCCCTTTGCCGGATAGGCCAGGCTCGTCAACCCGCGCCGCTCGGCCAGCACGGCGAACGCCAGGAAGCTGCTGCCGGTGCCGATGAAGGCCGCCAGCAGCACCGCCGCGGCCAGCGCATTGGCGGGCGGATCGGCCAGCGCAAACGCCAGCGGGATGCTGGCGTAGAACAGGAAGTCGAGCGTGATGTCGAGAAAGGCACCGCGGTCGGTGGGCTGCGTCAGCCGCGCCACCGCGCCGTCCAGGCCGTCGCACAGGCGGCTGGCCAACAGCAGCACCAGGCCAGCCAGGGGCCGTTGCAGCGCGATGCAGCCGGCGGCCGCCATGCCGAGGCCGAAGCCGGCCCAGGTCACGCTGTCGGCCGTGAAGCCACGGCGCACCAGCAGGGCGGCCGCTGCCCGCAAGGCCGGGGCGAGCAGCGCCTGCGCCGGCCGGTCGATCATGCGGGAGTCACAGCGGTGCAGGTCACCGCCGGATCATCGCATCACCGGCTCATCGTGGCGCCATCCGGATGGCGCCATCGAGGCGCACATCCTCGCCGTTGAAGTAGCCGGTGGAGATCATGAACTCGGCCAGGGCCGCGTACTCGTCGGGCTGGCCCAGGCGCTTGGGGAACGGCACGCTGGCGGCCAGCGCGGCCTTGACGTTGTCGGGCGCGCCCTGCAGCAGCGGCGTGTTGAAGATGCCCGGCAGGATGGTGTTGACGCGGATGCCCTCGCCCATCAGGTCGCGCGCGATCGGCAGGGTCATGCCGACCACGCCGGCCTTGCTGGCGGAGTACGCGGCCTGGCCCATCTGGCCGTCCTCGGCCGCCACGCTGGCAGTGTTGACGATGGCACCGCGCTCGCCGTCTTCCATCGGCGCCAGGGTCAGCATGCCGGCCGCGCTCTTGGCGGTGCAGCGGAAGGTGCCGATCAGGTTGATCTGGATGATGCGTTCGAAGTTGGCAGTCGGGAACGACTTGATCTCGCCGGTGGCCTTGTCGCGGCCGGCGGTCTTGATGGCGTTGCCGGTGCCGGCGCAGTTGACCAGGATGCGCTCCTGGCCGATGGCGGCGCGGCTCTTGGCAAAGCCGGCATCCACCGACTCCTCCTTGGTCACGTCGACCAGGCAGAATACGCCGCCCAGTTCCTTGGCCAGCGCCTCGCCGGCGGCCTCGTTCAGGTCGAACAGCGCGACCTTGACGCCCTTGGCGGCCAGGCGGCGCGCCGTGGCCGCGCCCAGGCCGGACGCGCCACCGGTGATGACGGCGGAAATGGTGTTGTCGAGTTTCATGGGCGTGCCTTGCCGAGGTTGGTTGGAACAGGCCGGCACGGTATCCAGCCGCCGCTGGGGCGGCCATCGTCCGAATCGACGAAGTTGATGCGGCTGCCCTCCTGATGCGATCCTGATGCCGCCGCTGCTACCGTGCAGGCATCCCACTGCCATCCCACCGCATCCGACCGGCCGCACGCTTGTCCGCCGACGGCTGGGCCGCAGGCGCACTGGCCTGGTTGCTGGCCTGGCTGGTGATGCTGGGGCTGGACGATCGCATCGACCTGGCACACCAGGCGCTGCTGCTGGTGCTGGGGGGGGCGCTCGCGGCGCTGTGGTGGCCAGCCTGGGCGACGCTGGCCGCCGGGGCGCTCGGCGTGCTGGCCTTCAATGCGTTGCTGGTGCCACCCCGCGGGAGCCTGTGGGTCGAGCGCTGGCAGGACGGCCTGCTGCTGACGCTGATGGCGGCCACGCTGGGGGTGGTGCTGGCCCTGATCACCAACCTGCGCCACCAGGCCCGCGAGGCCAGGCTGCACCAGGCCCGGGCCGAGCAGTTGCGGCAGCTGGGCGAGGTGCTGCGCGACGCCGCTCCGCCGCTGGCCCATGCCGCCGCGCTGCAGCAGGCGCTGGCTGCGCTGACCGCGGCGCCGGCCACGCTGCTGCTGTGCCGCCGATGGCAACCCGGCGTGCCGCTGGCCGACGACGACGCCGAACTCGTCGGCACCGCCGACGCCGACGAGGCCGCCGGCCTGTGGCTGGGCCTGCGACAGGCCCGGGCCCTGGGCCCGGGCACCGGCCATCACGCCGGCCTGGCGCACTGGATCCTGCCCCTTCGCGGCGGTGCCGGCGCGAGCCGGCCGGCGCCGGGTGCCGCGCTGCTGCGCCCGGCGCCGGCCGAACGCGCCGATGCCGCCCTGCGCGCCCACGCCCAGGCCCTGTGCGACCAGCTGGGCGTGGCGCTGCAGCGCCACTTCAGCCAGCAGGCCGCCGACGACGCCCGCGCCCAGGCCCAGTTGCAGGCGGTGCGCAATGCGCTGCTGACCGCCATCTCGCACGATTACCGCACGCCGCTGGCCACCATCCTGGGCGCGGCCTCGTCGCTGCAGGACCAGGGCCAGCGTCTGGACGCACAGCAGCGCGGCGTGCTGGCCGGGCGCATCGTGCAGGAGGCCAACCATCTGGCCCGGCTGACCGACAACACCCTGCAACTGGCTCGGCTGGACGCGCCTGGCGTGGTGCTGCGCCGCGACTGGGAGTCGGCCGAGGAACTGGTGGGCGCAGTGCTGCGCCGTGCCCGCCAGCGCGCGCCTGACCGCCCCTTGCGCGCCCGGCTGGAGCCCGGCCTGCCGCTGCTGCATTGCGATGCCATGCTGCTGATTCAGCTGCTGGACAACCTGGTCGACAACGCGATCCGCCACACGCCGCCCGACGGCCCCATCGAACTGCTGGTGCGGCGCGCGCCTGGCGCTGGCGATGCACCGCCCGGCGTGGTGCTGGCCGTGCGCGACCGCGGCCCCGGCGTGCCGCCGGCCTGGCGCGAGCGCATCTTCGAGGTCTTCCAGCGCGGCGACACGGCGACCGGCGCACCACCGCAGCGCCACGGTACCGGTGTCGGCCTGGCGGTGTGCCGCGCCATTGCGCGCGCCCATGGCGGCGAGCTGCGGCTGCAAGCCCGCGGCCACGGCGGCAGCAGCTTCGAGTGCCACCTGCCCGGCGCCGCGCAGCCGGCGCCCGGGCAGGCGTTGGCATGACCCTCCAGGTGCTGCTGGTCGAGGACGACACGGCGCTGGGCAACACGCTGCGCGACGCCCTGCTGGTCGAGGGCTATGCCGTGCACACCGCCGCCAGCCTGTCCGAGGCGCGGGCCCTCGCCGCCCATGCCGCACCCGACCTGGTGCTGCTGGACCTGGGCCTGCCCGATGGCGATGGCGAGGCCCTGCTGGCCAGCCTGCGCCAGCGGGCCGGCACGCCGGTGCTGCTGATCTCGGCGCGCCACGGCGAACAGCAGAAGATCGCCCTGCTCGACGCCGGCGCCGACGACGACCTCGTCAAGCCCTTCAGCGTGGGCGAGCTGCTGGCCCGGATGCGGGTGGCGCTGCGCCACCGCGGCACCCGGCTGGCGCCGGCCGTCACCCGCTGGCGCAGCGGTCCGCTGGCGGTGGACCTGGCCGCCCGCCGGGTGCAGCTGGACGGCGCGCCGGTGCACCTGACGCCCACCGAGTTCGGCCTGCTCGCCCGCCTGGTGCGCAGCGCGGGCCAAGTCGTCACCCACCGCCAGCTGCTGGCCGACGTCTGGGGCGCGGAATTCACCGCCCACACCCACGACCTGCGGCTGTACATGGGCCAGCTTCGCGCCAAGCTGGAGGCCGAGCCGGCCGAGCCCCAACGCCTGCTGACCGAACCCGGCGTCGGCTACCGCCTGGTCGAGGGCGAGCCCGACCCGGACGCAGGGCTTATGCGTTCCTGATGCGCCGCGGCGCACGCTGTCGGCGTCGTCACTTCCGGCCCGCCCGCCCGCCAAACGCATGCCCTCCAACGCCCCGGCTGCGACCGCAGCCACCGGCTCCCCGGACACGCCTCACGCCGATCTCCCCCGCCAGGGCCTGGCCGCCCTCGGCCTGGCCGCACTGGACGTGGTCTACGGCGACATCGGCACCAGCCCGCTGTACACCGTCAAGGAGATCTCACGCCGGCCATCTCGGTGCTGGGCGCGATGGAGGGCCTGAGCGTCATCACCCCGGCGTTGACGCCCTGGGTGCTGCCGGTCTCGCTGGCGGTGCTGGTGGCGCTGTTCCTGGTGCAGCGCTTCGGCACCGCCGCGGTGGGCCGCTGGTTCGGGCCGGTGATCCTGCTGTGGTTCGGCACGCTGGCCGCGGCAGGCGTGGTGGAGATCGCCCGCACGACGGGCATCCTGGCCGCACTCAACCCGCTCGAGGCCTGGAGCTTCCTCAGCGGCCGGGGCGCCCACCTGCTGCCGGCGCTGGGCGCGATCGTGCTGGCGCTGACCGGCGCCGAGGCGCTGTGCGCCGACCTGGGTCACTTCGGCCGGCGGCCGATCCAGTGGGCCTGGTGCGGCCTGGTGCTGCCGGCCCTGGCGCTGAACTACCTGGGCCAGGGCGCGCTGCTGATGGCCGAGCCTGCGGCCATCGACAACCCGTTCTACCGGCTGTTCCCCGAACCGCTGCTGGTGCCCGCGCTGGTGCTGGCAACGCTGGCGGCGATCATCGCCTCGCAGGCCGTGATCTCGGGGGCCTACTCGATGACGCGGCAGGCGATGCAGCTGGGCCTGCTGCCGCGGCTGACGGTGCGCCACACGTCGGCCAGCGCCGCCGGGCAGATCTACATGCCGGGCGTCAACACCGTGCTGCTGCTGGGCGTGATGGCGGTGGTGCTGGGCTTCGGCAGCTCCGGCGCGCTGGCCGGTGCCTACGGCCTGGCGGTCACGCTGACGATGGCAATCACCACCGTGCTGGGCTGGTTCGTGCTGCGCCAGGGCCGCCACCTGTCAGCGCTGGTGGCCACGCCGCTGGTGCTGTTCTTCCTGGCGCTGGACGCGCTGCGCAGTGACGGGCTGGACCTCGCGCCCTTCGTCGTCAGCCTGGACACCACCGGCCTGCCGCGCTGCGCCCGCACGGCCGTCTACCCGGTGGCCGATGCCGACGAGGTGCCGCAGGCCCTGCTGCACAACCTGAAGCACAACCAGGTGCTGCATGCGCGCAACCTGGTGCTGACGGTGCACTTCGCGCCGCAGCCCTGGGTGCCGCAGGGCGAGCGGCTGACGGTCGAGCCGCTGGGCCGCGGCTTCTGGCGCGTGAAGCTGCTGTTCGGCTTCATGGACGAACCCGACGTGCCGCGCGCGCTGGCCGACAGCCGCTGGACGCTGCTGGCCGGCGACCCGATGGCCACCAGCTGGTTCCTCAGCCGCGAGACGGTGGTGCCCGGCCGCGACCACGGCATGGCACGGTGGCAACAGCGGCTGTTCGCCGCGATGGCGCGCCGCGCCAGCCGCGCCACCGACTACTTCCGCCTGCCCGACAACGCGGTGGTGGAACTGGGCACGCGCGTCCAGCTCTGATCGTCAGGCC
>CALMIF010000381.1 GCA_937864045.1 uncultured Aquabacterium sp.
CGGCTTGTCCTGCGCGGCGGCGGGTGCGCTGAAGGCAGCGCCCAGGCTCACGGCCAGGGCCAGGGCGGCGAACTGCTGGTGGGTGGTGGTCGTGGTGGTGGTCTTGGTGGTGATCTTGGTGGTGGTCATGGTGACGCTCCTTGCAGGGCCGGCGAGCGGCCGGTGGATGGGAAGGTTCGGTGGCTGCGCCCGGCACCGATCGCACCGGACACCTGGCTTGGTCTGGCGGGGCGCGGATTCCTGACACACCTGCAGCGACACGGGCGGTTTTGACGTCCAATGCCGGGCTTCGACGTTCGCGGGGATCGGATGCACAAGACCATGCGCTGGGCCGGAGCCCTGCTGTTGCTGGGCGCCCTGGCCCTGGCGTTCGTCGCGCTGGACGGGGGCCAGTGGCTGAGCCTGGACCGCATCAAGGCCAGCCAGGCCGACCTGGAAGCCTGGCGCGCGGCGCAGCCGCTGACGGCGGCGGCGGTGTACGTGGCGGCCTATGTCGCCGCCACCGCGCTCAGCCTGCCCGGCGCCACGGTGCTGACCCTGCTCGGCGGCGCCCTGTTCGGCCTGGGCTGGGGCCTGCTGCTGGTGTCGTTCGCCTCCAGCATCGGCGCCACGCTGGCCTTCCTGGCCAGCCGCTGGCTGCTGCGGGATTGGGTGCAGCGGCGCTTCGGTGAACGCCTGGCCGCCTTCAATGCCGGCGTGGCCAAGGACGGCGCCTTCTACCTGTTCACCCTGCGCCTGGTGCCGGTGGTGCCGTTCTTCGTCATCAACCTGGCGATGGGCCTGACGCCGATGCGCACGGGGACCTTCTACGGGGTCAGCCAGCTCGGCATGCTGGCCGGCACCGCCGTCTACGTGAACGCCGGCACCCAGCTGGCGGCCATCGACAGCCTGCGCGGCATCGTCTCGCCGCCGATGCTGGTGTCGCTGGTGCTGCTGGGCGTGTTTCCGCTGCTGGCGCGCAAGGGGCTGGAGGCCCTGCAGGCGCGGCGCGTCTACGCCGGCTGGACACGGCCCAAGTGCTTCGACGACAACCTGGTCGTGATCGGCGGCGGCTCAGCCGGGCTGGTGACGGCCTACATCGCCGCGGCGGTCAAGGCCAAGGTGACGCTGGTCGAGCAGCACGCGCTGGGCGGCGACTGCCTGAACACCGGCTGCGTGCCCAGCAAGGCGCTGATCCGCTCGGCCCGGGTGCTGGCCGACCTGAAGCGTGCGGGCGAGTTCGGCATCCGCACCGGCCCGGCCCAGGTCGACTTTGGCGCGGTGATGCAGCGCGTGCAGCGGGTCATCGCCGCCATCGCGCCGCACGATTCGGCCGAGCGCTACACCGGCCTGGGCGTGCACGTGGTGATGGGCCGGGCGCACATCGCCACGCCCTGGCAGGTGGACATCACGCTGCCCGACGGCACGGTGCAGTCACGCACCAGCCGCGCCATCGTCATCGCGGCGGGTGCACGGCCGTTCGTGCCGCCGATTCCGGGCATCGACAGCGTCGATCCGCTGACCTCGGACAGCATCTGGTCCCTGCGCGAGCGGCCCGGGCGGCTGCTGGTGCTGGGTGGCGGGCCCATCGGCTGCGAGCTGGGCCAGGCCTTCGCCCGGCTGGGTTGCCAGGTGACCCTGGTGGAGCAGGCCGGGCGCCTGCTGGCGCGCGAGGACGACGACGTGGCGCAGGCCGTGGCCGCAGGTCTGGGCGCCGACGGCGTCCACCTGCTGCTGGGCCACACGGCCCTGCGCTTCGAACACGACGGCGCCGGCAAGCGCCTGGTCACCCGCCACAACGGCACCGAGCGCACGATCGAGTTCGACGCCCTGCTGGTGGCGGTGGGCCGATCGGCACGGCTGGAAGGCTACGGACTGGACACGCTCGGCATCGCCACCGGCAAGACGGTGGAAGTCGACGGCTTCCTGCGCACCCGCTTCCCCAACATCTACGCCGCCGGTGACGTGGCCGGGCCCTGGCAGTTCACCCACGCGGCGGCGCACCAGGCGTGGTACGCGGCAGTGAACGCGCTGTTCGCGCCGTTCAAGTCCTTCGCCGTCGATGCCCGCGTGATGCCGGCCGCCACCTTCACCACGCCCGAGGTGGCCCGCGTGGGCCTGAACCAGCGCGAGGCCGCCGAGCGCGGCATCGCGGTGGAGGTGACGCGCTACGGCCTGGACGACCTGGACCGCGCCCTCATCGACGGCGAGGCCCATGGCTGGGTGCAGGTGCTCACCGCGCCGGGCAGCGACCGCATCCTGGGCGCCACCATCGTCGGCGCCCATGCCGCCGAGCTGCTGGCCGAACATGTGCTGGCGATGAAGCACGGCATCGGCCTGAACAAGCTGCTGGGCACCATCCACGCCTACCCGACCCTGGCCGAGGCCAACAAGTACGCCGCCGGCGTGTGGAAGAAGGCCCATGCGCCGCAGGGCCTGCTGGCCTGGGTGCAGCGCTTCCACGCCTGGCGGCGCCGCTGAACCTCAGCCCCAGCCGAATTCGGAGTCGAGGTCGCCGGCCGCGATGCGCTGCAGCGCGTGGCGCACATAGCCCACCATGTTCGGCGGCAGCGCCTCGTCGTCGAACCAGGCCAGCGCGCTGCACTTGTGCGGCTCGCGGTTGACCGGCGTGCCCTGCCAGCGGTCGGCGGTGAAGAAGAACGACAGCCGCTCCTGCGTGCTGCGGCGGTGCACCACATGCAGCAGACGCAGGTCGGTGGGGTCGACGTGGAGGCCCGCCTCTTCGGCGGCTTCGCGGCAGGTGGCCTGGCGCAGCGTCTCGCCACCGTCGGCATGGCCGGCCACCAGGCTCCAGTTGCCGTCTTCATAGCCGGTGTTGTGGCGCTGCAGCAGCAGCAGCTGGCCACCCCGGCGCAGCACCAGGTGCACTTCGGGGATCAGCTGGAAGCGCTGCTTCTCGCGGGCCAGCGCGGCGGGGGTGGGCGGCGCGGTCACGCCGGGCGGGCCGCCGTGGCGGTCATCACCAGGCGCAGCGCCTCGCCCGCCGCCACCAGGCCAAAGGTGGCGGTCACCGTCACCGCCGAGCCATAGCCGGCGCAGTTCAGCGTGCCGTCGGTGGCGCACCCGTCGCTCCCGCCCTGCGGTGCAGCCACCGCCTCGCGGCTGAAGACGCAGCGCAGGCCGATGCGGCCGGAGCGCGGTGCACCCGCCTTGCGCAGGCGCTGGCGCAGGCTGGCCAGCAGCGGGTCGTGCGTCACCTCGGCCAGGTCGGCCAACTCCACCGCCTGCGCCTGCTGCTTGCCACCGGCCGCACCCACGGTGACCAGTGGCGTGCCGGTCTGCCGCGCCCAGGCGGCCAGCGCCAGCTTGGCTGCGCTCTGGTCGCAGGCGTCGATCACCATGTCGACCGGGGCCGGCAGCAGGCCCGGCCAGTTGTCGGGGCCGGCGAAGTCCTCCACGCACAGCACCTCGCAGCCGGGGTGGATGTCGGCGATGCGCTGCTGCAGCGCCTGCGCCTTGGCCATGCCCAGCGTGCGGCCCAGGGCCTGCACCTGGCGGTTGATGTTGGACTCGGCCACATGGTCCAGGTCGACCAGCACCAGCCGCGACACGCCGCTGCGCGCCAGCGCCTCCACCGCCCACGAGCCGACGCCGCCCAGGCCGATCACCGCGATGCGTGCGGCACGCACCGCCGCGTAGCCCGCCGGCCCGTAGAGCCGGCGCAGGCCGCCGAAGCGGCGCTCCAGGTCGGCGTCGAGCGTGGCGTCGAAGTCGCTCGCGGCCATGCCGCATCAGCCCTTCAGTGTGCCCAGGCGTTCCTTGGCCGCCGCGGCGGCCTCACTGGCCGGGTGCGACTTCATCAGGTCGTCCAGCGTCTTGCGGGCGCTGCGGTTGTCCTTCATCTCGATCTGGCAGTTGGCGATGGCCAGCAGCGCCTCGGGCGTGCGCGGGTGCGTGGGCGCGCCGGTCACCATCGTGCGGAAGACGTTGATCGCTTCCTTGTAGTTCTTCTGCCCATACAGCGCATTGCCCAGCCAGAAGCGCAGCGAATCGGCATAGCCGCTGTTCGGCCAGCGGTTCAGGAAGGCGCCCAGCGCATTGGCCGCCTTGTCGAAGTCGCCGGTGCGCAGCGTGGCCATCGCCGCGTCATGGGCGCGGCGCTCGTCGGCATCGGCGCTGAAGTCCTTGCCGTCGACGCTGACCTTCTGCGGCTCCAGCGCCCGCAGGCGGTCGTCCATGCCCTTGGACACGTCCTTCAGCAGGCGCTGCAGGTCGGCCACGTCGCGTGCCAGCTGCTCCTGCGTGCCGCGCAGCTTGGCGTTGTCGGCGCGCTGGGCTTCGAGCTGGGCGTTCAGCTCCAGAACGCTGCGGCGCAGGGCGTTGACCTGCTCCAGCAGCGCCGCCTGGGCCTTGCCCTGCTCAGCCAGGCCGGCCTGCGAGCGGTCATCGTTGGCCTGGATGCGGGCACGCAGGTCAAGGATGGCCTTGCGCGCCTCCTCGTCGTCGAACAGCCCGGCGCGGGCGCCGGTGGCAGACAGAAGCACCAGCGCCGCCAGGGCGGCGGGCCGGACACGGCTGAGCGGGAAACGCACGATCATTTGTCCTTCAGCTCCGCGCGCCGGTTGCGCGCCCAGGCCTCTTCGTCCGCGCCTTCGACGGCGGGGCGTTCCTTGCCGAAGCTCACCGCCTCGACCTGTGCTTCCTGCACACCCAGCAGCACCAGGGACTTGGCCACCGCCTCGGCCCGCTTCTGGCCCAGGGCCAGGTTGTATTCGCGGCCGCCGCGCTCGTCGGTGTGGCCTTCGACCAGCAACCGCTTGCCGCGCTGCGCCGCCAGTGCCTTGGCATGGGCATCGATCAAGCTGCGGAACTCGTCCTTGACGACGAAGCTGTCGAAGTCGAAGTACACCACCCGGCCCAGCGCCGCACCGGCCGCGCCGGCACCGCTGCCCACGCCCGGACCGCCCGGCAGGGTGACGGTGGACACCTGCGACTGCGGCGTGGCATTGCCACTGCCGACGCCCGCACCGGCCATGCCGCTGGCACTGGCGGTGTTGCCGCTGCCGGCGCTGTTGTTCACCGCGGTGGGGGTGCGGCTTTCCACCGGCGTCTCGTCAAGCTTGACCGTCGAGCCGCAGCCCGACAGCACCAGGGTTCCCAGGGCGGCCATCGACACCAGGCCCATCATGCGCAAACGCATCATCGTCAGTTCTCCTTGGTTCACGGCAGCCCGGGGCTGCCTGCCGCCGGCTTGCGCCGGCTCGTCATCCAGTCACGGCAACAACGGGGCTGGATCATCGCGCAAACCGGCCTCGGTCAACGCCCGAACGGCCCCCAGGCCGGCTCCCGCACGTCCACGCCCGACGACAGCAGCCGCGTGCGGATGCGGCCGTCCAGCGTGGTGGTCATCAGCACGTCGCGCCCCTGGCTGCGGGTGGCGTAGATCAGCAGCCGGCCGTTGGGCGCGAAGCTGGGGCTTTCGTCGTCGTTGGTGTCGCTGACCGCCAGCGGCGGCGCGCTGCCGTCCAGCGGCATCACCATCACGCGGTAGCCGCTGCCGCGGGTGACGTAGGCCAGCGTCCTGCCGTCGGGGCTGACCGCGGGGCTGATGTTGTAGGCGCCGTTGAAGGTCACGCGCTCGGCACTGGTGGCCGGGCCGCCGCCGTTCATCACCCCGCCCAGCGGCATGCGGTAGACCTGCGGGCCGCCGCCGCGGTCGCTGACGAAATACAGGCTCTGGCCGTCGGGTGCGAACGTCGCCTCGGTGTCGATCGCGCTGCTCTGCGTCAGCCGGCGCAGGCTGTCGCCCTGCAGGTCGATCAGGTAGAGCTGGGCCAGGCCGTCGCGCGACAGCGTCACCGCCAGCCGGCGGCCGTCGGGCGACCAGGCCGGCGCGCTGTTGCTGCCCTTGAACGACGCCACGGCGCGGTACTCGCCGGTGCTGACGTTCTGCACCATCACCACCGCCTTGCCGCTGTGGAAGGACACATAGGCCAGTTGCCGGCCGTCGGGCGACCAGGCCGGGCTGATGATGGGCTGCGGGCTGGCCAGCGCCACCTGGCCGCCTTCGCCGTCGGCGTCGGTGATGCGCAGGGTGTAGCGGTTGGCGGCGCGGGTGACGTAGGCGATGCGGGTGGCGTAGACGCCGCGCTCGCCGGTCAGCGCCTCCTGCACCAGGTCGGCGATGCGGTGCGCGGCCAGGCGCAGGTCGGCCGCGGCCACCACCAGGCTCTGGCTGGTGCGCTCCTCGGCCTTGACCACGTCCCACAGCTTGAAGCGCACGTCGAAGCGGCCGTCGGCCAGCTTCGTGGCCGAGCCCGCCAGCAGGCTGTCGGCACCGCGGCCGCGCCAGTCGGGCCAGGCGGGCTGGCTGCGCTCGTCCAGGGCACCGGCCGAGTCGACGACGCGGAACAGGCCGCTGCGCTCCAGGTCGGCCCGCACGATGGCCGACAGCGCCACGCCGCTGCGGTCCTCGTCGCGGAAGCGGGTGATGGCCAGCGGCAGCTGGGTGGCGCCGACGCCGGTGATCTCGACCCGGAACTGGGCGAAGGCCGGGCTGCCGGCCAGTCCGGCAGCACCCAGGCCGGCGTTCAGGGCAAATTGGCGGCGGGACAGCGTCATCGTGGGCAGAGGGAGTCGCGCCGGGCGGCACGGGTTCCGGCCTTCACGTCCGGAAACATCAGGCCAGCGCGCGGCGCAGCGCCAGCGCGCACAGGCCCACGGCCACGTTGGCCTCGTCGATGACCCGGCCCATAGTGATGAAGCCGTGGATCTGGCGCTCGAAGCAGACGTACTGCGCCGTGCTGCCGGCGGCCGACAGCGCATCGGCATATTGCCGGCCCTCGTCGCGCAGCGGGTCGAAGCCGGCGGTCAGCACCAGGGCCGGCGGCAGCTTGGCCAGGCTGCCGGCCAGCAAGGGCGAGGCGCGCCAGTCGGTCAGCTGGTCGCGGTTCAGGTAGTGGCCCTGGAAGTAGGCGATGGTGTCGCTGGTCAGCACATAGCCCTGGCCGTTGCTGGTGTGCGACGGCGCACCGGCGCGCATGTCGGTGGCGGGGTAGATCAGCAGCTGGAACCTCAACGGCTGCGGCCCCGGTGCATCGCGCAGCGCGATGCTGACCACCGCCGCCAGGTTGCCGCCGGCGCTGTCGCCCCCAACGGTGAAGCGCGTGGCATCCAGCGCCAAGTCGCCGGCCTGGGCCATCAGCCAGCGGGTGGCGGCCAGGCAGTCGTCGGGCGCGGCCGGGAAGCGGTGCTCGGGCCCCATGCGGTAGTCGACCGACACCACCACGCAGCGCGCCTCGTCGGCCAGCTGGCGGCACAGCACGTCGTGGGTGTCGAGGTCGCCCATGACCCAGCCGCCGCCGTGGAAGTAGACCAGGGTCGGCGCCGGGCCGGAGACGCCCGCCGGGCGGTACAGCCGCAGCGGGATCGGACCCAGCGGGCCAGGGGCGGCCAGGTCGCGCACCTCGGCCATGTCACGCGGCGCGGGCTGGCTGAAGCTGCGGCGGTCACGGTACCAGGCGCGGGCCTCGGCGGGCGACAGCGTGTGCGTGGCCGGGAAGCCTTTCTCGGCGATCAGGTTGATCAGCGCCTGGGCCTGGGGGTCGAGCATGGGGCGGGTCTCCTCGCGGCGCGGCAGGCGCCGGCATGGTGGGCAGTGCCGCGGCAGTGTAGCGGCGGGGGTCGGCCGCCCCGGCCGCCGCAGGTGCTGCGGCATCATGCGCGCCATGCCCGCCTTGCCCGCTGACCCGCCCTGCCCTTGCGGCCTGCCCGCCCGCCTGCGCGCCTGCTGCGGCCGCTGGCATGGCGGTGCACTGCACCTGCAGGCGCACGATGCCGCGGCGCTGATGCGCTCGCGCTACAGCGCCTACGTGCTGAAGCGCGGCGACTACCTGCTGGCAACCTGGCATCCGTCCACCCGCCCTGTGGCGCTGGACTTTGATGCCGCCCAGCGCTGGCTGGGCCTGCAGGTGCTGCGGCACACGGTGCAGGACGCCGACCACGCCACCGTGGCCTTCATCGCCCGCTGGCGCCTGGCGGGCCGGCCGGGGCAGCTGGCCGAGACCAGCCGCTTCGCGCGCGAGGACGGGCGCTGGTTCTACGTCGATGGCGATGTGGCTGCCGATTGAACGGCAGCCCGGCTCAACCGCGGATCAGGCCGGTGCGCAGGCGCTGCAGGCCGAGGCCGGCGGCCAGGCGCCGTGTCAGGCGCGTCAGCCAGGCGCTGCGGCGGGCGCTGGAACCGACAGGGATCGAGGGGGCCATGGTGCTGTCTCCCGTGTTTGCGATGCACCGATGACATCCGGCGCATGCCACGCATGATCGCCACTGCCGATGACACCACTGTGTCGACAGCGCCGCTGCGCCTGGTCCACGACGACCGCTGGCTGGTGGCCGTCGACAAGCCCGCCGGCCTGCTGGTGCACCGCACGTCACTCGACGCCCAGGCGCAAACAGACCTGCTGACGCAGTTGCAGGGCCAGCTGGCGGCACCGCTGTGGCCGGTGCACCGGCTGGACAAGGGCACCTCGGGCGTGCTGCTGCTGGCGCGTGACGTGGACACGGCGCGCTCGCTGGGCACGCTGTTCGCAGCGGGGGCCACGGACGGCCCGGCGGCGCGCCCGCTGCACAAGCAGTACCTCGCCCTGGTGCGCGGCTGGCCGGCCGAAACAGGCGAGATCGACACCCCGCTGGCGCGCGACCCCGAGTTGCCGTCCACCGGCCAGCCGCAGTTGCCGGCCGCCACGCGCTGGCAGGTGCGGCAGCGGCTGCGGCTGCCGGTGGCCACCCATCCGCAGCATCCGGACACGCGGCTGGCCCTGGTCGACGTGCAGCCGCTGACCGGCCGCCGCCACCAGATCCGCCGCCACTTCAAGGCCCTGGCGCATCCGCTGATCGGCGATGCCACCCACGGCAAGGGGCCGCTGAACCGGGCCGTTGCTGCCCACCTGGGCATCAACCGGCTGTGGTTGCACGCGCAGGCCCTGCAACTGGACCACCCGGTGACCGGCGCACCGCTGGCGTTGCGCGCCGAGCCCGGGCCGGAATGGGCGCGGCTGCAGCGCTTCGTTCAGCCGAACTTCACCGCGTAGATCGGCGGCAGGGTCGTCGACACCGTGGTCCAGCGGTCGCCACCGTCGCTGCTGGCCCACAGGCCGCCGGTGGTGCTGCCCATCAGCAGGTGCTGGCCGTCGTCGGCCACTGCCAGGCCATGGCGGTAGACCAGGTCGAAGCAGTGTGCGCCCGGCAGGCCGTCGGCCAGCGTGTCGAAGCTGGCGCCGCCGTCGCGCGTGCGGTTGACCACCAGGGCGCCACCCACCGGCACGCGGCACTGGTCGCTGACGGCTGGGGCGAACCAGGCGGTCTGCGGATCGGTGGGATGCGCGGCCACCGCAAAGCCGAAGCTGGAGCGCGGCGCATGCAGGCGCTGCCACTGCCGGCCACGGTCGGCACTGCGCCAGATGCCGCTGTGGTGCTGGCACCAGAGCACGTCCGGCTGCGCCGGGCAGGCGGCGATGCAGTGCGGGTCCTGCGTCGCGCCGTCGCCGGCCTGCTCGGGCGGCATGTAGTCGGCCTCGAAGCCGCTGGTTCGCAGCGCCCAGGTGGCGCCGTCGTCCTCGGTCGCCCAGGCGCCGCCGCAGCTGATGCCGATCACCAACTCGCCAGAGCGCGTCGGGTGCGGGCACAGCGAGTGAATGCCCGGCGCGTCGTAGCCGCCGCCGAACCAGGTCGGCCGTGTCGGGTGGTGCCAGAGCGACTTGACCAGTTGCCAGCTGCCGCCGAAGTCGGCCGATCGGAACAGGCCACCGGGCAGCGTGCCGGCCCACAGCGTTCCGTGGGCCATCGCCAGGCTCCAGATCAGCCCCAGCTTCCAGGCCGGGCCGGGTGCATCGGCCGGCTGCGGCGGGTAGACCGGCACCGCCACCTCCTGCCACTGCCGGCCGCCGTCGCTGCTGGCCTGCAGCTTGACGCCGAAGTGACCCAGGTTCAGCGCCGCCAGCATGCGCCCGTCACCTTGAGGCGGCAGCAGCATCGTCACCGGGTCGCCGAGAAAACTGGTGTGGGCGATGGCCCAGCGCCCAGCGTTGCGGCGCAGTTCGATCAGGCCCTTGCGGGTGGCCAGCCAGGCACGGTCGGTCATGTCTGCCCCTCGTCCGACGGGTACGTCGGCCGATCCCCCGAGGGGATGGCGGGCCGGCTTGGGAGCGGCCCGGCGCTCGGCCCGCTCGCGGTGATGGATGTCGCGCAGGTCATCTGTCATCCTCCATCGACAAGATCAGCCACCCGACAGCGCCTGCAGCACGCTCACCGTGCTGTCCTGGCCGACCGGGTCGTCCAGCGCCACACGGTCGACCACGCGCCGGCCGTCGATGAACACCACCACGTTGGTGCGCAGGTGGCCCTGGTCGTCGAGCACATAGCCTTGCAGCCGCGGCCGGGTGGCAAAGGCTTGGCCGAGCGCAGCACGCAGCGTGCCCGCGGCCACCGTCATCTCGGGCACGTCGATGAAGCGGCGCAGCTGCGGGGTGAAGACCAGGCGGGCCATGCGCCCATCATGGCCGTTGCGCCGCGCCTGGACAATCGGGCGATGCAGACGCTGCCCCTGAACGGCCCCCTCACCGCCTTCATCGCCTACACGCTGTGGGGCCTGTTCCCGCTGTACATCCGGCAGATCGACCACATCCCGCCGCTGGAGATCGTGCTGCACCGATCGGCCTGGTCGCTGCTGTTCGTGGTGGGCCTGCTGGCCGCGCTCCGCCGCTTTGCGTGGCTGGGGCCGGTGCTGCGGCAGCCGCGCACGCTGGCGCCGTTCGCCACCAGCGCCCTGCTGCTGGGGGCCAACTGGCTGCTGTATGTCTGGGCGGTCAATGGCGGACGGGTGCTCGATGCCAGCCTGGGCTACTTCATCAACCCCCTGGTCAACGTGCTGCTGGGCGTGCTGGTGCTGCACGAGCGCCCGCAACCGCTGCAGTGGGCGGCGGTGGCGCTGGCGGCCGCCGGCGTGCTGTGGCTCGCCGTCGGCGTGGGCCATGTGCCGTGGATCAGCCTGGTGCTGGCGGCCAGCTTCGGGCTCTACGGCCTGCTGCGCAAGACCGCGACGCTGGGCGCGGTGGAAGGGCTGGCGCTGGAGACATTGCTGCTGGCGCCGCTGGCTTTCGGCGGCATTGCCTGGCTGGCCTTGCAGGGCAGCGGCCACTTCGGTGCGCCGCCCTTGGTCGACAACCTGCTGCTGCTCGCCGCCGGCCCCCTGACCGCCGTGCCGCTGCTGCTGTTCGCCTCGGCCGCGCGGCGCGTGTCGCTGGCCACGCTGGGGCTGATGCAGTACATCAGCCCGTCGATCCAGTTCTTCCTGGGCGTGTTCCTGTACCGCGAGCCGTTCTCCACCGGCCGCGGCATCGGCTTCCTGCTGATCTGGACCGCGCTGGCGCTGTACAGCGCCGAGAGCTGGCGGGTGCTGCGGCGCAGCCGGCTGGCCGCAGCCGCCTGATCAGCGCAGGTCGCCCGCCAGCGCCGCCAACGTCTCGGGCGCGATCTGCAGGTGCGCCGGGTAGTTGGTGTGGTCGCAGCCCAGTTTGACCGCCGCGCCCGCCCGCACCGCCTGCCTGGCCGCCGGCGGAAACTCGAAGCGCACGAAGTGCACCGCGCTGGTCTTCTCGGCGTTCTCGCGGTCCAGGTCCTCGTCGGCGATGGCGTAGACGCGGGGATGGCCTTCGACCTCGACGAAGAGCCGGTCTTCGACGCCGATCAGCCGCGCCAATTCACGCTTGCGCTCGTGCGGGTCGGGAAATTCCAGCAGCACGGTCGCCTTCCAGTTGCTGCCGTCGGGCACCAGGGGCGCGTAGGCGTCGATCTCGGACTGGATGCCGTCCTCGTCGAAGATCTTCTCGATGTGCAGCATCTCCTGGATCTGCCGGCGGATGGTCTGCTCGTCCTCGAACTGCAGCGTCAGGTGCTCGCCCAGGTGCACGCTGCGCAGGCGGCGGTGGGCAATCACCGCCGGCTTGCTGGTCTTGCGGATCTTCGCATACGCCTCCAGCGTCAGCAGGGAATCGCGGGTGATGGTCATCGTTGGCTCGCTTGAATCTCAGTCCAGCCCGTAGGCATTGCGCAGCAGGCTCAGCGGATGCTGCAGCGCCTTGGCCGGCGTGCCGGCCTGGGCCATGCCCTGGGCGATGTGGTGGCCCGCCAGGGCGCAGTCGCTGGCGATCACGTCGGGCTCGTTCCTGGCCATCGCCTTGAACACCGGCTTGCCGATCTTCATCGCCACCGGGTGGGTCGCCAGCTTCACGCCGTAGGTGCCGGCATGGCCGCTGCAGCGCTCCACCGTGTTGACCTGCACCGCCACCGTCTGGCCGATCAGCTTGAGCATTTCCTCGGTCTTCTTGCCGATGTTCTGCACCCGGCCGTGGCAGGGGATGTGGTAGCTCAACTTGCCCAGGTCGCGCTTGAAGTCGGTCTTCAGCAGGCCGTCCTTGTGCCGCGCCACCAGGTATTCGAAGGGGTCGAACATCGCCGCCTTCACCGCCTGCACGTCGGCCTCATCCGGAAACATCAGCGGCAGCTCCTGCTTGAACATCAGGGTGCAGCTGGGAATGGCGCTGAGGATGGCGTAGCCCTCGGCCGCGTACTTGGCGAGGACGGGAATGTTGGCGTCCTTGTGCTTCTCCACCGCCTTCAGGTCGCCCAGCTCCAGCTTGGGCATGCCGCAGCAGCTCTCCTTCTCGACGATGACGTACGGGATGGCGTTGTGCTCCAGCACCTTCACCAGGTCATGGCCGATGCCGGGCTCGTTGTAGTTGACGAAGCAGGTCGAGAAGATGGCCACCTTCCCGGGCGTGCGCTGGCCGTCCTTGACCTCGGTGGCGCTGCCCTGCCGCGGCGCGGCCTGGCGGAAGCGCTTGTCGGCGAGGCCCGGCATCCAGGCATCGGGGTGCACGCCCAGTGCCGATTCGAGCAGGCTGCGGCCGATGCCGCTGCGGTTGACCGCATTGACCGCCTGCACCACGACCGGAATGCCGGCGAAGCTGCCATGCACGTCGGTGCGCGCCAGCATCTTCTCGCCCTCGCCCACCAGGCCCTGGCTGTGCTTGACCGCCTTGGCGCGCAGCATGAGGTGCGGAAAGTCCAGCTGCCACGGGTGCGGCGGCGTGTACGGGCACTTGGTCATGTAGCAGAGGTCGCACAGGTAGCACTGGTCGACCACCTGCCAGTAGTCCTGCTTCTTCACCCCGTGGACTTCACCGTCAGCGGTGGCGTCGACCAGGTCGAACAGGTTGGGAAAGCTCTGGCACAGGCTGACGCAGCGGCGGCAGCCGTGGCAGATGTCGAACACCCGCTCCATTTCCGCGTTCAGCGCGTCGCGGTCGTAGAAATCCGGGTTCTTCCAGTCCAGGGGATGGCGCGTCGGCGCTTCCAGGTTGCCTTCTCTGGTGCTCATGGGTGCGGCCTGTCAGGGTTGCAGAAGTGCCGCACAAAGCACAAGGGGCCTTGAACAGCCCCTTGTGTGTGCGACAGCGTGCGGCCGGTCAGTCGACCAGTGCGTCCAGCGCCTTCTGGTAGCGGTTGGCGTGGCTGCGCTCGGCCTTGGCCAGGGTCTCGAACCAGTCGGCGATCTCGTCGAAGCCCTCGTCGCGCGCGGTCTTGGCCATGCCCGGGTACATGTCGGTGTACTCGTGGGTCTCGCCGGCCACGGCGGCGGCCAGGTTCTGGCGGCTGCTGCCGATCGGCAGGCCGGTGGCCGGGTCGCCCGAGCCCTGCTCCAGGAACTCGAGGTGGCCGTGGGCATGGCCGGTCTCGCCCTCGGCCGTGGAGCGGAACAGCGCGGCCACGTCGTTCTGGCCCTCGATGTCGGCCTTGTTCGCGAAGTACAGGTAGCGGCGGTTGGCCTGGGATTCGCCGGCGAAGGCGTCCTTCAGGTTCTGCTCGGTCTTGGAACCCTTCAAGCTCATGGGGTGCTCCTCAGGTTGTGCAGCAGGTCAGCGGGCGGGCCGGCGGGGTGCCGTCCCGCAGTCTTGTCCACCCCGGTGTTGGGGCGACCCGGCAACCCTAGCAGGCGACTGACGTGGTCGCCAATGCAAAGCTTCAATGCAGCAGATAGAACGTCGCTAATCGCTGGTTAACCCTGATAGCCGGCTCCTGTTCAGCCGTGGTCCAGCCCCAGCAGCCGCAGCGCATGGGCGTGGGCGCGCCCGGCCGGGTCGACTAGCCCGGATCTTTCATGACCTGAGGGTCGGCAGCCTCGTGCCGAGGCGCGTT
>CALMIF010000382.1 GCA_937864045.1 uncultured Aquabacterium sp.
GGGTTCAGGCCCAGGTCGCTTTCGCGGATGGCCTTCTCGATCTTGGCGCCCATGCCCTTTTCCCAGGGCTGCACGCTGATCGTGCGGGCATCCAGCAGCGAAACGTTGGCCACCTGGCTGATCGGGACGGGCGAGCCGTAGTAGTCGACATGCACCTGGTCCAGGATGCCGGGGTGGGCGCGGCCGGTGCGGATCTTCTGCAGTTCGTTCTTCAGCGCCTCGATGGACTTGGCCATCTTGGTCTCGGCGGTCTTCTTGATGTCGGCGATGGTCATGGCGGGCTTGGGCGATGGACAGCGGATGCGAGGAGCGGACGGGCCGGCGGACTCAGACGTGGACCAGCGTGCCCTCGTCCTCGCCCATCACCACGCGCTTGAGCGCGCCGGGCTTGAAGATCGAGAACACCTTGATCGGCAGCTTCTGGTCGCGGCACAGCGCAAAGGCGGTGGCGTCGAGCACCTGCAGGTTCTTCGAGATGGCCTCGTCGAAGCTCAGGCTGGCGTAGCGGGTGGCACTGGCGTCCTTGTTCGGGTCGGCGGTGTAGACACCGTCGACCTTGGTCGCCTTGAGCATGATCTGTGCACCGACCTCGGCGCCACGCAGCGCGGCAGCGGTGTCGGTGGTGAAGAAGGGGTTGCCGGTGCCGGCGGCGAAGACGACGACCTTGCCTTCTTCCAGGTACTGCAGCGCCTTGGGCCGCACATAGCTCTCGACCACCTGCTCGATGGCGATGGCCGACATCACGCGGGCGGTCAGTCCCTCCAGGCGCATCGTGTCGGCCAGGGCCAGGGCGTTCATCACCGTGGCCAGCATGCCCATGTAGTCGGCGGTGGCGCGGTCCATGCCCACCGAACCGCCGGCCACGCCGCGGAAGATGTTGCCGCCGCCGATCACCACCGCCACCTCCACGCCCAGCGCCGTGACCTCCTGCACCTCACGCACCATGCGCACGATGGTGGCGCGGTTGATGCCGTAGGCGTCGTCGCCCATCAGGGCTTCGCCCGAGAGCTTGAGAAGAATGCGCTTGTAGGCGGGCATGCAGGCGGCTCCTGTGGAGGGAAGCGGGTCCGGGACAGCGGAATCTGGAAGTTTAAGGGCGCCGCACGGGGTGGCCGCCGGCGCCCTTGAAGGGAATTCGGGTCGCCCGGGCCGACGATCACCCGGCGCCGGACGACCGGGCTGCCCAGGCGGGCAGCCGGTGGGCGATCAGGCGCCCTTGGCAGCGGCGACCTGCGCGGCCACTTCGGCGGCGAAGTCGTCGACCTTCTTCTCGATGCCCTCGCCCACCACGTACAGCGTGAAGCCGCTGACGCTGGTGCCGGTGGCCTTCAGGTGCGCACCCACGGTCTGCTTGCCATCGGCGGCCTTGACGAAGACCTGGTCGAGCAGCGAGACCTCCTTCAGGAACTTCTGCACCGAGCCCTCGACGCGCTTGGCGACGATCTCGGGCGACTGCGCGGGCTTGCCGGCGGCCACGGCGGCAGCGGCGTCCTCGGCGGCCTTCTCGGCGGCGATGCGGCGCTCCTTCTCGACCAGCTCGGTGGGCACGTCGGCCGACGACAGCGCGGCCGGCTTCATCGCAGCCACGTGCATCGCCACGTCCTTGGCGGCGGTGGCCTGGGCGTCACCGCCGGCAGCGTACTCGACCACCACGCCGATGCGCGTGCCGTGCAGGTAGTGCGCCAACGCGCTGCCACCGGCAAAGCGCTTGAAGCGGCGGATGGCCATGTTCTCGCCGATCTTGCCGATCAGACCCTTGCGCACGTCCTCGACCGTCGGGCCGAAACCGTCCTGGGCCAGCGGCAGCGCCGACAGCGCAGCCACGTCGGCCGGGTTGTTGGCGGCGACCAGCTCGGCGCAGCTCTTGACGAAGGCCAGGAACGAATCGTTCTTCGAGACGAAGTCGGTCTCGCAGTTGACCTCGACCAGCGCACCGGCGCCGCCGGCGCTGGCGAAGGTGATCACGCCTTCGGCGGTGATGCGGGCAGCGGCCTTGCCGGCTTTGTTGCCCAGCTTGACGCGCAGGATTTCCTCCGCGCGCGCCATGTCGCCGTCTGCCTCGGTCAGGGCCTTCTTGCACTCCATCATCGGCGCGTCGGTCTTGGCACGAAGCTCGCCGACCATGCCTGCGGTAATTGCTGCCATGTGTTTCTCCTGGACTGGCGGCTGCCGCTGCGGGCAGCCGGTGGAATCAGATTGCTTGGCGTGAAAAAGGGGCCTCGCAGCCCCTTTCGTCAGGCCCGCCGTGGCGTGGCCTCGGCGAGGCTCAGGCCTCTTCGTTCACTTCGACGAACTCGTCGCCGCCGGCCACGGCCGCCACGACCTCGTTGACCGCGTTGGCCTTGCCTTCGAGCACGGCGTCAGCCACGGCCTTGGCGTACAGCGCCACGGCCTTGGCCGAGTCGTCGTTGCCGGGGATCACGTAGTCGATGCCCTCGGGCGAGTGGTTGGTGTCGACCACGCCGATCACCGGGATGCCCAGCTTCTTGGCCTCGGCCACGGCGATCTTGTGGTACCCGACGTCGATCACGAACAGCGCGTCCGGCAGGGCGTTCATGTCCTGGATGCCGCCGATGTCCTTCTCCAGCTTGGCGATCTCGCGGTCGAACATCAGCGCTTCCTTCTTGGTCAGCGACTCCATGCCGCCTTCCTTGGTCGCCTGCATGTCCTTCAGCTTCTTCAGCGAGCCCTTGACCGTCTTGAAGTTGGTCAGCATGCCGCCCAGCCAGCGCTGGTCGACGAAGGGCTGGCCGGCGCGCTGCGCCTCGGCAGCCACCACCTCGCGCGCCTGGCGCTTGGTGCCCACCATCAGGATCGTGCCGCGCTTGCCGCTGAGGGTGCGCACGAACTTCATCGCCTCCTCGAACTTGGGCAGGGTCTTCTCGAGGTTGATGATGTGGATCTTGTTGCGATGGCCGTAGATGAAGGGGGCCATCTTGGGGTTCCAGAAGCGGGTCTGGTGGCCAAAATGGACACCGGCTTCCAGCATTTCGCGCATGGTCACGGACATGGAGTCACTCCGAAGGTTGGGTCTTGAAACCGGCGCACATCGTGCGTGAAGCGCCTTCCCTGGAGCGGGAAGTGGCCAGACCGGCGACTGCCGAAGCAGCCCGGACGGCCCGCGCGCCACGCCGACACCTTTCGGCGGCCGGCTCGCTGCGTCGTCTGCCTGCTGCACATTCCTGCAAGAAGGAATGGCATCCAGGTAAACCCAAAGATTATAGCATCCAGCCCCATGTCCTCCGACCTCACTCCATCGGCGCCGGGCGCCACCCCTGCGCCCGACCTGTGTGACGCCGTTCTCGCCGTGGCCGATGGCCGTGCCACGGCCACGGCGTTGCTCGACGACGCCATCGGCGCCGCCGACGCGCCGGCCACCGACCGCGCCTACCTGCGCCGCTTCGACGCCCAGGCCCGGGTGAGCGCCGGCATTGTCGATGCCGCCCGTGCAGCCGGCCTGCCGCTGCCGCCGCTGGCGGGCCTGGCCGTCTCGGTCAAGGACTTGTTCGACGTGGCCGGCTGGCCCACCACGGCCGCCTCGCGGGTGCTGGCCGATGCCGCGCCGGCGACGGCCGACTGCCCGGCGGTGGCCCGCCTGCGCGCCGCCGGCGCGGCGCTGACCGGTCACACCAACCTCAGCGAGTTCGCCTACTCCGGCGTCGGCATCAACCCGCACCACGGCACGCCGGTCAACCCGGTGACGGCGGCCATCAACGCCACGCCCCGCATCCCGGGTGGCAGCACCTCGGGCGGCGCGGTGACCGTGGCCGCCGGCGCGGCCTGGGCGGCACTGGGATCGGACACCGGCGGCTCGATCCGCATCCCGGCCGCACTGCAGGGGCTGGTCGGCTTCAAGAACACCCAGCGCCTGACGCCGCTGGCGGGCGCCGTGCCGTTGTCGACCACGCTGGACACCGCCTGCGCCATCACCCGCAGCGTGCGTGACGCGGTGCTGGTGCACGGCATCCTGGCGGCGCGCACGCCCGCGCCTTGCAACCGGCCGCTGCACGCGCTGCGCCTGGCCCTGCCGCAGACCCTGATGCTCGACGGCCTGGACGCCGATGTGGCCCGTGCCTTCGACCGCGCGCTGACCGTGCTGCGCGCGGCCGGCGCGCAGATCGAGGACCTGCCGCTCGCGCCGCTGGCCGACCTGGCCGGCCTGCAGGCCAATGGCGGCTTCACCGCCGCCGAGAGCTGGGCCTGGCACCGCGCCCGCCTGGCGGTGCTGGAAGCCGAGTACGACCCGCGCGTGGCCCAGCGCATCCGCCGCGGCGAGGCCATCGGCGCAGCCGACTACATCGACCTGCTGCAGGCCCGCACCGAGTGGATCGCCCGCGTCGGCGCCGAGCTGCAGGGCTTCGACGCCGTGCTGTCGCCCACCGTGCCGATGGTGGCGCCGGCCATCGCGCCGCTGCTGTCCAGCGACAGCCGCTTCTTCGCGATCAACGCCCTGCTGCTGCGCAACCCGTCGGTGGTCAACATGCTCGACGGCTGCGCGCTGTCCCTGCCCTGCCACCAGCCCGGCCAGATGCCGGTGGGGCTGATGGTCTGGGGCCCGGCCCTGGCCGACGACACCGTGCTGGGCGTGGGCCTGGCCATCGAGGCCGCGCTGGCCGCCGCTGGCGACCGCTGAGCCGCACGCGGGCTCAGGCCCGCGCCGCGGCACCCGTGCCGCGCGCCGCCCACTGCCGCAGCAGCGCGGGCGAGGCCACCGCCACGCCGACCAGGCCGCTGACCACCCCGGGCGCCACCAGCAGCAGGGCGCCCAGGCCGCACAGCACCTGCTCCCAGCGCCGCATCTCGACGAACAGGAACTTCGACAGCGCCGCGGCCAGCAGCACGATGCCGACGATGCAGCCGGTGAAGGTGATCACGAAGTCGGGCCAGTTGAAGCCCTTGGCCACCAGCAGCAGCGAGGGCGAGAACACGAAGACGAAGGGCACCAGGGCCTTGGCCAGCCCCAGGCGGAAGGCCATGTTGCCGGTCTTGAACGGGTCGCTGCCGGCCATGCCCGCGGCGGCATAAGCGGCCAGCGCCACCGGCGGCGTGATGTCGGCCAGCACGCCGTAGTAGAAGACGAAGAAGTGCGCCACCAGCGGCTCCACACCCATCAGCACCAGGGTGGGCGCGGCCACGGTGACCATGATGATGTAGTTGGCCGTGGTCGGGATGCCGCAGCCCAGCAGGATGCAGACCAGGCCGGTCATCACCAGGGCCGCGACCAGCGCCAGCGATTTGGTGTCGGCCACCGCCGCCGGCAGCCAGCTGCCCAGGCCGCCGCCCACCGCATTGGCCGCGCCGGTGATGATGGTGCTGAGCTTGAAGCCCACGCCGGTGAGCGTGACCACGCCGATGACGATGCCCACCGTGGCCGCCGCCGCGCCCACCGCCAGCGCGTACTTGGCACCTGTCTCGGCCGCCTCCAGCAACGCCGCCGGGGCGATGCGGCCTTCGATCTTCAGCATGCGGATCGCCAGCGTCGCCAGCACCACGCCGACGGCGAACACGCCCACCCGCGCCGGTTCGCTCTGCAGACCACCGAAGACGATCACGCCCAGCAAGGCGTGCAGCAGCACCAGCAGGGCCCAGGTCGCCGGCCGGTTGTCGCCGGGGCGGGTGCACAGGCCGACGATGGCGCAGGAGCTGATGCCGATGAAGGCCGCGAGGTACGGCGTGCGGCCGCTCACCAGCACCGTGATCAGCAGCGCCAGCGGGATCAGCGTCGGCCAGCGCTGGCGCAGGCTCTCGCGCAGCCTGGGCATCTCGGCGTCGGTCAGGCCGCGCAGGCCGAAGCGCCTGGCCTCGAAGTGCACCTGCATGAAGACGCCGAAGAAGTGCATGAAGGCGGGAATCGCGGCGGCGGCGATGATGGTCTGGTACGGCAGGGCCAGGAACTCGATCATCAGGAAGGCCGCCGCGCCCAGCACCGGCGGCGTGATCTGGCCGCCGGTGGACGAGGCGGCCTCGACCGCGCCGGCGAACTCGCGCCGGTAGCCCACGCGGATCATCACGGGAATGGTCAGCGAGCCCACCGTCACCGCATTGGCCACCGAACTGCCCGACAGCATGCCGAACAGCGCCGAGCCGAACACGCTGACCTTGGCCGGCCCGCCCACCTGGCGCCCGGCGATGGCCGAGGCCACGTCCAGGAACAGCTGCCCCAGGCCGATGCGCGTGGCCATCACGCCGAACAGCACGAAGTGAAAGACGTAGGTGGCGACCACGCCCACCGCCACGCCGTAGATGCCCTGGCTGGTGAGGTACTGGTGGTTGACCAGCTGGCTCCAGCTGGCGCCGGCATGCTTGAGCAAGCCCGGAAACGCCGGCCCGGCCAGCGCATAGGCCATGAAGCCGATCGCGATCAGCGGCAGCGGCCAGCCCATCGCGCGGCGCGTGGCCTCCAACAGGGCCAGGATCAGCAGCGTGCCCATCGCCACGTCCAGCGTGCCCGGATTGCCGACGCGGAAGGCCAGGTCGTCGAAGATCCACGGGATGTACAGCACCGACAGCGCGATGCCCGCGGCCAGCAGCCAGTCCGGCAGCGGCACGCCGCCCGGCGCCGACCAGCGGTGCCGGGCCGGCTGGCCCAGCAGCGCCTGGCGATGCGGAAAGACCAGGAAGATCAGCCCCAGCACGAAGGCCAGGTGCACGCCGCGGTGGGTGACTTCCTGCAGCAGGCCGAAGCCGGCGGTGTAGTAGTGGAAGGCCGACAGCAGGATCAGCAGCACGGCCACGATGCCCAGCGCCGGCTGCGCCAGCGGCCGGAAGCGCATCTCGGGGTCGAACTTCTGCTCCAGTTCGGCCAGGGTCTTGTCGTCGGGCAGTGCAGTGGTCATCTCGGAGGTCGGACAGAAAACGAAACAGGGCAGCCGCGCTGCCCTGCATGTCAGGCGAGCGACCAGCTCACTTGATCAAGCCGGCTTCCTTGTAGAACTTCTCGGCGCCCGGGTGGAACGGAATGCCCGCGCCCTTGACCGCGTTGTCCTTGGTGATGAACTTGCCCTTGGCATGGCCGGCGGCGAGCGCCTTCTGGCCGGCGTCGCTGAACAGCGCCTTGGTGATCTCGTAGACCGCATTCGCATCGGCCTTGTCGCTGGTCACCCACTGCGCGCCGACGGCCAGGGTCTTCGTGCTGCCCACGCCCTTGTAGGTGCCTTCGGCGATGAGGTCGGGCGCGAAGAAGCCGTCGCTCTTGCGGATGGCGTCGGCCTGCGGGCCGTCGATGGGCACCAGCTCGATGCCGGCGCCGGCCGAGGCCAGCTCGGCGATGGCGCCGGCCGGCGAGCCGCCGGTGAAGAAGAAGGCGTCCAGCGTGCCGTCCTTGAGCTTGTCGCCGGCCTGGTTGGGCTTGATGTACTCGGGCTTGATGTCGGCTTCCTTGATGCCGTAGGCGGCCAGGATGGTGCGGGCATTGATCAGCGTGCCCGAGCCCGGCTCGTCCAGCGCCACACGCTTGCCCTTGAGATCGGCCACGGTCTTGATGCCGGCGCCCTTGCGCACCACGATGTGCACGCTTTCGGGGTAGAGGTTGGCGATCAGCCGCAGGCCGGTGATCGCCGGCTTGCCCTCGAACACGCCCTTGGCGGTGTAGGCCCAGCTCGCCACGTCGGCCTGGCTGAAGCCCGACTCGATGGCGCCGCCGGCAATGCCGGTGACGTTCGCCAGCGAGCCGTTGCTGGCCTGGGCCGTGACCACCAGCTTGCCCGGCTGGCTGACGGCGTTGGCGATCATGCCGCCCACCGGGTAGTAGGTGCCGGCGGTGCCGCCGGTGCCGATGCGGAAGAACTGCTGCGCCTGCGCGCCGCCCGTGGCCAGCACCAGAGCCGCTGCCACCACACCCACCTTGCCCAACCAGAAACGCTTGCTCATCACGGATGCTTCTCCTGCAGGTTCAGACGGCGCCCCGACGGCGCCTTGCCGAGGGCAGTAAAGCACAATGCATGCGCGCCTCCAATGCGGTGAACCCGGGCCGCCGGCCGCGATGCCCGCCGCATCCAACCTGCCCTGCGCCATGCCCGACATCCCCCTGATCGACCGCCTGCAGCCGGTGCTGCCCGCGCAACGCAGCTGGCCCCTGCACGGCAGCGCAGCCAGCCGCCAGATGGAACAGCAGGCACTGGCCGACGCCGCACCCCATGCGCTGATGGCCCGCGCCGGCCTGGCCGTGGCGCGGCTGGCCCTGGCGGTGGCGCCGGGCGCCCGCCGGGCGTGGATCGCCTGCGGGCCCGGCAACAACGGCGGCGACGGGTTGATCGCCGCGCTGCACCTGCAGGCGGCCGGCTGGCAGGTCGATGTTTCACTGCTCGGCGATGGTGACCGGCGGCCCGCCGATGCCGCCGACGCGCTGCGGCAGGCGCAGCAGGCCGGCGTGCGCATCGACACCGGCCTGCCGGGCGCAGGCTTCGCACCCGACCTGGCCATCGACGCCCTGCTCGGCCTGGGCAATCGCCGTGCACCCACCGGCGCGATCGCCGATGCCGTGCAGCGGCTGAATGCCGCAGCCGGGCCGGTTCTGGCGGTCGACCTGCCCACCGGCCTCTGCGGCGACACCGGCCGCCTGCTGGGTGACGCCGTGGTGCGCGCCACCCACACGCTGGCGCTGCTGACGCTCAAGCCAGGCCTGTTCACCGGCCACGGGCGCGACGTTGCCGGCCGCATCTGGGTGGACGATCTCGGCCTGCCGACCACCGACAGCGCCACCGCCTGGCTGGGCGGCGCCGAGGCGCTGGTGCGCACCCTGCCCGGCCGCGCCCATGTCCAGCACAAGGGCAGCTTCGGCGACGTGCTGGTGCTGGGCGGCGCACACGGCATGGGCGGCGCGGCACTGCTGGCGGCACGTGCCGCGCTGACCGCCGGTGCCGGCCGCACCTACCTGGCCCGGCTCGACGGCGACCTGGCGCCCGACCCGCAGCGCCCCGAGCTGATGCCGCGCTCGTCCGAGCAGGCGCTGCAGCCTGCGTTGCTGCAGCGCGCCACCGTGGTTTGCGGCTGTGGCGGCGGCGAGGCCATGGCCGCTGGACTGCCCGCCGTGCTGGCGCACGCCGCACGACTGGTGCTGGACGCCGACGGCCTGAACGCGGTGGCGGCCGATGCCGGCCTGCGCCAGCAGCTGCGCGCACGCGCCGACCGCCATCTGCCCACCGTGTTGACCCCACATCCGCTGGAGGCCGCGCGCTTGCTGGGCTGCAGCACCGCCGAGGTGCAGGCGGACCGCCTGACCCAGGCTCAGGCCCTGGCCGACGCGCTGCAGGCGGTGGTCGTGCTCAAGGGGTCGGGCAGCGTCATCGCCGCCCCGGGCTGGGTGCCGCAGATCAACGCCAGCGGCAATGCCCGGCTGGGCAGCGGTGGCAGCGGCGACGTGCTGGCCGGCTGGCTGGGCGGGCTGTGGGCGCAAGCGGCTGGCAATGGCGCTGCCGCTGCTGCCTTCGATGCCGCATGCGCGGCCGTCTGGATGCACGGCCGCGCCGCCGAGCACGGCGACCTGCGGTTGCCGCTGCGAGCGGCCGACCTGGTCGAGGCGATGGCCGCGTCGCTGCCGCACTAGGCGGCAGGGCGCGGCGGACGCTCAGCGCCGCGTGCTGCGCTTGGTGGTCTTGGCGCCGCCGCGGGCCTTCTTGCCGGCCGGCGCGCCACGTGCGGCCACCGCCTTGGCGCGGCCCGCCTTGGCGGCGCGGTCGCGGCTCTTGACCTGCTTGAGCTCGTCACTGGCCGAGCCACCCTTGCCGGCAGCCGGCTTGCGCGGCACCAGGGCATCGGTCTCGCCCTCGCGCACCAGGCGGAAGTCGATGCGCCGGCCGTCCAGGTCGACCCGGCTGACCTGCACCCGCACCCGCGAGCCGATCGCGTACTTCACGCCGCTGCGCTCGCCGCGCAGCTCCTGCCGCGCCTCGTCGAAGCGGAAGTACTCGCCGCCCAGCTCGGTGATGTGCACCAGGCCCTCGACGTAGAGCTGGTCCAGCGTGACGAAGAGGCCGAAGGCGGTCGCCGCGCTGACCGTGCCGGCGAACTCTTCGCCCAGGTGCTCGCGCATGTAGCGGCACTTCAGCCAGGCCTCGACGTCGCGCGAGGCCTCGTCGGCGCGCCGCTCGTTGGCGCTGCAGTGGGCGCCGGCGGCTTCCCACAGGCCGGCGTCCTGGGCGCTGGTGGGGGCCTTGGCCGGCCGGCTGCCCTTGCGCAGCACCTTGGGCGCCGGCGCCGAGGCGGCCGCGGCCTCGACTGCGCCGCCGCCGATGGCGTAGCGCTTGCCCAGCAGCAGGGCCTTGATCACCCGGTGCACCAGCAGGTCGGGGTAGCGGCGGATCGGGCTGGTGAAGTGGGTGTAGG
>CALMIF010000383.1 GCA_937864045.1 uncultured Aquabacterium sp.
GCGTCCATCTCGGCGCGGCTGGTCGGCAGGAACGGCGCGGTGCCGAAGCGCCGGGCCCAGTACGGACGCCAGGCGGTCAGGGGCTTCGCGTCGAGGCCGTATTCGATGCGGGGGCTGGCGTTGGACACGGCGGCTGACGGGTGGGCGGCGCTTCGGCGGGGCCGTGATTGTCGCCCCGGGCTGGGCGGCGGCAGGACCAAGACCGCGAGAGCCCGCACGCACAGCATGTTGTCCGACGTCCGCTTGCGGCCGGCGCGCACAGCCGCGGGCAAACCGCCTGCCCAGACTGGGCGGGCTGCCACTTCCGACCCGCCATGCCACCCCCGCTGCACATCGTCTTCAACCTAGGCTCCGGCCATGGCGATGCCGAGGCCACGCGCACGCGCATCGCCGACGCGTGCGCCGCGGCGGGCCGCAGCGTCCGCCTGATCGAGGTGCTCGACCCGCGGCAGCTGCCGGACCTGGCCGCCCAGGCGGTGCGGGCCGCGCGCGCCGATGGCGGCATCGTGGTGGCGGCCGGCGGCGACGGCACCATCAACGCCGTGGCCCAGGCGGTGCTGGGCAGCGGCTGCACCTTCGGCGTGCTGCCGCAGGGCACCTTCAACTACTTCAGCCGCGCCCATGGCATTCCCGACGACCTGGACGCGGCGCTGCAGCTGCTGCTGACCGGCCGGCCGCAACCGGTGCAGGTGGGCCTGGTCAATGGCCGGGTGTTCCTGGTCAATGCCAGCCTGGGCCTGTACCCGCGCCTGCTGGAGGACCGCGAAGCCTGGAAGCGCCAGCTGGGCCGCAGCCGGCTGGTGGCCGGCATCGCCCTGCTGGCCACGCTGCTGCGCGGCCACCGCAGCCTGCGCCTGATCCTGGAGGCCGCCGACGGCGCCAGCCGTCCGCAGGCGCTGCGCACACCCACGCTCTTCATCGGCAACAACCCGCTGCAACTGGCGCAGATCGGCCTGCCGCAGGCGCAGGCGGTGGAAGGCGGCGCGCTGGCGATGGTGGCCCTTCGGCCGGTGGGACGGCTGGCCCTGCTGGGCCTGGCACTGCGGGGTGCCCTGGGCCGGCTGGGCGAGGCCGACCAGGTCATCGCCTTCAGCAGCCGCTCGCTCAGCGTGCAGCCCGGTTGGCCCTGGAACCCGCGCGGCGTGAAGGTGGCAACCGACGGCGAGGTGCGGCGGCTGCGCGCCCCGTTGCGTTTCAGTGTGTCGCCCCAACCCTTGCATCTGATCCAGCCACCACCGTTTGCCGGCGGGGCCACCGAGACGGTCGCGGCCGTCACGCCCGCCGACGTGTCGCTCGCCACCCCGTCTGCCAGTGCCATCGCCACGGCCTTCGATCCCGCATGACCCTGCTCCTGCACGCCTCCGATCTGCACTTCGGCACCGAACAGCCCCAGGTCGTGGCCGCACTGGAACGGCTGGTGGCCGACCAGCGTCCCGACGTGCTGCTGCTGTCCGGCGACGTGACCCAGCGCGCGACCGCCGCGCAGTTCGCCGCCGCGCGCACCTTCATCGACCGGCTCCAGGTGCCGGCCATGGTGGCGGTGCCGGGCAACCACGACATCCCGCTGTTCGACCTGCCACGACGGGTGTTCAACCCCTACGGCCGCTGGCGCCAGGCCTTCGGCGATGACCTGGAACCCGTCTTCGAGAATGCCGCGGTGCTGGTGATCGGCGTCAACAGCACGCGGCGCTGGCGCCATGTGCAGGGCGAGATCGCCGACCTGCAGGTCGCGCGCGTGGCGCAGCGCCTGGCCGCCGCCAGCCCGCGCCAGTGGAAGCTGGTGGTGCTGCACCAGCCGGTGGCCGTGCCCCGGCCCGACGAGGACCACAACCTGGTGCGTGGCTATGCCAAGGCTGTGAAGTACTGGCGCACGGCTGGCGCCGACATGGTGCTGGCCGGCCACAACCACCTGCCCTGGGCCGCACCGCTGGTGACCACCGGCGATGCCGGGCGCGTGATCTGGGCGGTGAACGCCGGCACCGCGGTGAGCCATCGGGTGCGGCCGGAGGCCGGCAACTCGGTGAACATGATCCGCATCACCGAACTCGCCGACGGCGCGGCCGGCGCCCGGCAGGCCCTGATCGAACGCTGGGACCACCAGGCCGAAGGCGACGCTTTCGCCTGCGTGGCGCAGCGCGAACTGCGCCGGCGCTGACGCCCGGTCAGACCGCCAGGGCCCGGCGCAACGTCATGCGCGCCATCATCCGGCTGGCCATGTTGGCACTCATCAGCACCGCGAACCAGCGCTCCCGCGGCTGGACGAACAGCGCGGTGCCGCTGATGCCGGACCAGGTCAGTTCGCCTGGCGTGCAGGGCATGGCCGACGGGCCCCAGTCGTGGCGCACCGCCAGGCCCAGGCCGAAGCCGAAGCCCGGGCCGGTGTAGCCCGCGGGGCCGTCGACCCCATCGGTCAGTTGGTTGCGGGACAACTCGGCGAACAGGCGTTCCGACAGCAGGCGCTGGCCGCCGACCACGCCACCATCCGCGAGCAGCCGGCCGAACGCCGCGTAATCATCCAGCGTGCTGACCAGGCCGCCGCCGCCGCTGTCCATCCAGTCGGCGCCAGGCTCGCGCCGGCCGATGGCGGCGACGGTGGCATGCCAGGCGGCATCGTCGGCGTAGGCGGTGGCCAGGGTCTCGCCAGGCGCGATCTCGAAGTTCGTCTGCCGCATGCCCAGCGGCGCGAACAGCCGACGCTGCAGCGCGGTGGCCAGCGGCACGCCGTCCAGCGCCTCCACCACCAGGCCCAGCACGTCGGTGCTGTAGCCGTAACGGAAGGCCGTGCCCGGCT
>CALMIF010000384.1 GCA_937864045.1 uncultured Aquabacterium sp.
ACCACCGAGATCTACACAATGGTCGACACTTTCCCTACACGACGCTCTTCCGATCACCTCCCGCACCCGGGCCATCCTGCCTGTGCACTACGGCGGCCTGGCCGCCGACATGCCGCGCATCCTGGAACTGGCCCGCCGCCACGGGCTGAAGGTGGTGGAGGATGCCGCGCATGCGCTGCCGACGCGCATCGGCGGGCGGCTGGTGGGCACGCTCGACAGCGATGCCACGGTGTTCAGCTTCTACGCCAACAAGACCATCACCACCGGCGAAGGCGGGATGCTCGTCACGCGTGATCCGGCCCTCGCCCAGCGGGCGAGGGTGATGCGGCTGCACGGCATGAGCCGGGATGCCTTCGACCGCTTCACCGCCAAGGTGCCGAGCTGGTACTACGAGATCGTGGCGCCGGGCTTCAAGTACAACCTCACCGACCTGGCCGCGGCCATGGGCATCCACCAGCTCAAGCGGGCGCAGCGCTTCCAGCAGCAGCGCCAGGCCATCGCCGAGCGCTACCACGCTGGCCTGTCCGGCTTGCCGCTGGTGCTTCCCGCCCCCGTTCCGCAGGGCGATCTGCATGCGTGGCACCTGTATGCGGTGCGCGTGGCGGCGGATGCGCCCGTCAGCCGCGATCAACTGATCGACGCGCTGTTCGCCGCGCGCATCGGCTGCAGCGTGCACTACATCCCGCTGCACCAGCATCCCTACTGGCGCGACCGCTACGGCCTGCGCGCGCAGGACTTCCCGCATAGCCAGGCCGCCTACGAGCGCATGCTGAGCCTGCCGATCTACACCCGCATGGACGATGCGGCGGTCGAGCGGGTGCTGGCCGCCCTGCATGCCGCCCTGCGTGGTTGATCCGCACGCCGATGAAGCGTGTGCTCGACATCGTCGCCGCCGCGCTCGGCCTGCTGCTGCTGCTGCCGCTGTTCCTGCTGCTGGGCGTGCTGATCAAGCTGGATTCGCCTGGCCCGGTGTTCTTCCGCCAGGAGCGCGTGGGCCTGCACGGGCGCCGATTCCGGCTGTTCAAGTTCCGCACGATGACGGTCGAGCCGCCTGCGCGCGACCTGCAGATCACCGTTGGTGCCGACCCGCGCATCACCCGCGTGGGGGCGGTGCTGCGGCGGACCAAGCTCGACGAGCTGCCGCAGCTGCTCGACGTGCTGCGGGGAACGATGAGCCTGGTCGGGCCGCGGCCCGAGGTGCCGCAGTGGGTCGAGCGCTACCCGCCGCAGCGGCGTGCGCAGATCCTCAGCGTGCGCCCGGGGATCACCGACCTGGCATCGATCAGGTTCCGCAACGAGAGCGACATCCTTGCGCAGGCGGATGATCCGGAGCGTGCCTACCTGGAGGTGATCCTGCCGGAGAAGCTGCGGGTGGCCGGCAATTACATCGATCACGCCTCGCTCAAGTCCGACCTGCAACTGCTCGGTCTCACGCTGCGCACGGTGGTGGCACCGGCGTTGGGCCGTCGCCACATGGAGCGCTGGATGGAGAAGACCGGATCCTGGGCCGCCCTGGACCGCTGGATGGCCTACCCGCACCGCCACAGGCAGTCCTGGGCGATGCTGTTCGACGGCCTGCTGGTGCTCCTGTGCTGGCACCTGACCTACCTGTTCCGCCTCGGCATCGAGCGCTGGCAGCCCGGCCGGCCCTGGTACGACGATCTGGTCTCGCTGGCGGTGGTCGCGGTCTACCTGCTGGCGATGCAGGCGTTCGGCGTGCGCCGCGCGCTGTGGCGCTACTTCGCCTTCGACGACTTCCGCCGCCTGGTCGGCGCCTGCGGCCTGGCTGGCCTGATCAGCGCCAGCGGCGTGATGCTGGCCGGGCTGGTGGGCGTCTCGCGCGCGGTGCTGGTGCTGCATCCGCTGTTCACGGTGATCGCGCTGGCGATGGCGCGCATGCTCTACCGCGTGATCTGGGAGAACGCCCATGCGCAGGCCACCGGCGAAGCAAGTGCGCGTCGCTGCGTCATCGTGCTGGGCGCCGGCGTGGTCGCGCGCCGGCTGATCGCCGGTCTCCACATGCGCCAAGGATGGCATGTGCTGATGCTGCTCGACGACGATCCGGCGCTGCATGGCCTGCGCATCGCAGGCGTCCCGGTCGAAGGGCCGCTGGCGCGCCTGCGCGATCCGATGCTGCTGGTGGGCGCCACCCACGTGGTGCTGGCCTTGGCAGACCGCGATCCAGCGCAGCAGGAACGCGCGCTGGCTCTGGCCCGCGAAACCGGACTTGAAGTGCTGGCCGTGCCGCAGGCCGACGATCTGGCGCCGCCCGCCACCACGTCGGTGTCGACACCCCCGGAGGCCGACGCGATCGTGCCGCCCGGCGGGGCAGGCTCGCCGACTGGTTAAAATGCACGTTTGACAGGTGCCCGAGCCTGCCACGTCCTGGTCGTTTCATCCGCCGATCGACGACCGGGATTGTCTCCATCCGGCGTGGCTGCATCCGTCCGATCCCCCCGGATCGGTGCCCCGCCGGCCCCTGCTCCGGGGTCAGCTTCCATCCCAACGCCTATGCACATCCATCGTCCCCCGATCACCGGCCGCAAGGTGCGTTTCGCCATCGTCGGCTGCGGTCGCATCGCCGCGAATCACATCGAGTCGATCCAGCGCAATGCCGACCGCGCCGAACTGGTTGCCGTCTGCGACACCAACCCCGGGGCGCTGGCTGCAGCGGTGGCGAGCACCGGTGCCCAGGGCCATGCGACGCTGGGTTCGCTGCTGAGTGCCGGCGGTGTCGACTGCGTGGTGCTGACCACGCCCAGCGGCCTGCATTCGCAGCAGGCGATGGAGGTGGCCGCTGCCGGGTTCGACGTGATGACGGAGAAGCCCATGGCAACCCGCTGGCAGGACGGCCTGTCGATGGTGCGTGCCTGCGACGAGGCCGGCGTGCGGCTGTTCGTGGTCAAGCAGAACCGCCGAAACCGCACGCTGCAACTGCTCAAGCAGGCGGTGCAGCAGGGGCGGTTCGGGCGCATCTACATGGTGAACGTGAACGTCTTCTGGACCCGTCCCCAGGAGTACTACGACAGTGCAGCCTGGCGCGGCACCTGGGAGTTCGACGGTGGCGCGTTCATGAACCAGGCGAGCCACTACGTCGACCTGCTGGACTGGCTGGTCGGCCCGGTGGAAAGCGTGATGGCCTATACCGGCACGCTGGCGCGCAACATCGAGGTCGAGGACACCGGCGTGGCTGCGCTGAAGTGGCGCAACGGTGCGATGGGCTCGATCAACGTGACGATGCTCACCTACCCGAAGAACCTGGAGGGTTCGATCACCATCCTCGGCGAGCGTGGCTCGGTGCGGCTAGGCGGCGTCGCGGTCAACGAGATCAAGCACTGGGAGTTCGCGCAGCCCGATCCGATGGATGCGCAGACGCAGGAGGCGAGCTACCAGACGACGTCGGTCTACGGCTTCGGCCACCCGCTGTACTACGACAACGTGATCAAGGTGCTGCAGGGTCAGGCCGCGCCGGAGATCGACGGGCGCGAGGGGCTGAAGTCGCTGGAACTGCTGATCGCGATGTACATGTCGGCGCGCGACGGCAAGCGCGTCAGCCTGCCCCTGGCCTATTGAGGCGAGCCCGCGCATGCCCACCACCATCCATCCCTCCGCGATCGTCGACGAGGGGGCCGTCCTCGGCGACAACTGCCGCGTCTGGCACTTCGTGCACATCAGTGCCGGTGCGCGCATCGGCGCACGCTGCTCGTTCGGGCAGAACGTGTACGTCGGCAACGACGTGGTGATCGGCGACAACGTGAAGATCCAGAACAACGTCTCGGTCTATGACGCGGTGACGCTCGAGAGCGACGTGTTCTGCGGGCCGAGCATGGTCTTCACCAACGTCTACAACCCGCGCTCGGCCGTCACCCGCAAGGACGAGTACCGGCGCACGCTGGTGCGCCGGGGTGCCACGCTGGGCGCGAACTGCACGATCGTGTGCGGGGTGACGGTCGGCGCCTACGGCTTCATCGGCGCAGGCGCGGTGGTCAACCGCGACGTGCCGGACTTCGCGTTGATGCTGGGCGTGCCCGCCCGCCAGAGCGGATGGATGAGCCGCTTCGGCGAGCGCCTGCCGCTGCCCCTGCACGGCGATGGCGAGGCGCGCTGCCCTGCCACCGGCGACCTTTACATGCTGCGCGGCAATGCGCTGCGCCTGCAAGAAGCCTGAACGGGAGATCCGATGAACGCCCCCCAGACCCTCAAGCCCCTCGACTTCATCGACCTCAAGACCCAGTATGCGGTGCTGCGCGAGTCGATCAACGCGCGCATGCAGCGTGTGCTCGACCATGGGCAGTACATCATGGGCCCGGAGGTCAAGGAACTGGAGCAGCGGCTGGCCGAGTTCACCGGCGCGCGGCACTGCATCACCGTCTCCAGCGGCACCGAAGCCCTGCTGATCGCGCTGATGGCTCTCGGCGTCGGCGCGGGCGACGAGGTCATCACCAGCCCGTTCACGTTCGTGGCCACCGCGGAGGTGATCGTGCTGCTGGGCGCCAAGCCGGTGTACGTCGACATCGAGGCCGACACCTGCAACATCGACGCCGCCGGCATCGAGGCCAAGATCACGCCGCGGACCAAGGCCATCATCCCGGTCAGCCTGTACGGGCAGGTGCCCGACATGACGGCGATCAACGCGATCGCCGCCCGGCATGGGCTGCCGGTGATCGAGGACGCGGCGCAGAGCTTCGGTGCTTCCTACCAGGGCGCGCGCAGCGGCCACCTCAGCACCATCGGCTGCACGAGCTTCTTCCCGAGCAAGCCGCTGGGCTGCTACGGCGACGGCGGCGCGATGTTCACCGACGATGACGCGCTGGCCCAGGCCTGCCGCGAGATCCGCGTGCACGGCCAGAGCAAGCGTTACCACCACACGCGCGTCGGCGTGGGCGGCCGCATGGACACGCTGCAGTGCGCCGTGGTGCTGGCGAAGCTGGAGCGCTTCGAGTGGGAGATTGCCCAGCGCCTGGCCAAGGGCGAGCGCTACCGCCAGATGATGCGCGACAGCGGAGCGCCGGTGGGCCTGCTGGCGGTGCGTCCGGACCGCGATTGCGTCTGGGGGCAGTTCACCATCTTCGTGGACCGACGTGAGAAAATGCAGCAGCGTCTGCAGGCGATGGGCGTGCCCACGGCGGTGCACTATCCGAAGCCCCTGCACCTGCAGCCAGCCTATGCCGACCAGTGCTGCCCTGACTGCTGTCCGGTCAGCGTGCGTGCAGGCGAGCGTGTGATGAGCCTGCCGATGAGCGCCGACATCTCGGAGGCCGACATGCGGCGCGTGGTGGACGCGCTTGCAGCCGCCTGCCAGGACCTCGGTCTGCACTGAACCGGACGCCCGGCCAGCCTGACTCCGTCGTTTCCGACTTTCGTTCCGCGGCGCGGGGTTGCCTGCGTGCGGCAACGGCCTCCTGCCGACCTAGCCCCCCATGTACAGAAACCAGCGCATCGCCGTCGTCGTCCCGGCCCACAACGAGGAAACGCAGATCAACCGGGTCATCGACACGATGCCCGCGTTCATCGACACGATCATCATCGTCAACGACTGCAGCCGCGACCGCACGTCGGAGGTCATCCGTGCCAATCCGCGCCATGCGTCGGGCATGGTGCACCTGATCGAGCATGCGGTGAACCAGGGCGTGGGCGGTGCCATTGCCACCGGTTACGAGTTTGCCCGCGACAACGGCTACGACGTCGCGGTGGTGATGGCCGGGGACGGCCAGATGGACCCCGACGACCTGCCCGCGATCCTGGACCCGGTGATCGATGACCAGGCGGACTACACCAAGGGCAACCGGCTCGTCACCGGCGAGGCCTTCCGCAAGATCCCGAAGATCCGCTTCTTCGGCAACTCCGCGCTGTCGCTGTTCACCAAGATCGCATCCGGCTACTGGCATGTGGCCGATTCGCAGACCGGCTACACCGCGATCAACCGTGCGGCCCTTGAGGCGATCGACTGGCAGCAGATGTACAAGCGCTACGGCCAGCCCAACGACCTGCTGGTCAAGCTGAACGTGGCCGGCATGCGCGTGGTCGATGTGCCGATCGAGCCGGTCTACAACGTCGGCGAGAAGTCGGGCATCAAGGTGCGCAAGGTGGTGTTCACCATCGGCTCGCTGCTGGTGCGGCTGTTCTTCTGGCGGCTCAAGGAAAAGTACATCATCCGCAACTTCCACCCGCTGGTGTTCTTCTATGCCTTCGGCTTCTTCGGCCTGGGCCTCAGCGCGGTGCTGTTCGTGCGGTTGATCGCGCTGTGGATCTCGCAGGGCGCGGTGCCCGAGATCACCTTCCTGAGCTGGCTGTTCTCGTTCTCGCTCGGTTTCAACTCGCTGTTCTTCGCGATGTGGTTCGACTACGAGGAGAACAAGCACCTGAATCCCCCGCTGCGACACCGCGACGTGCGGCGGCGCGCGCGGACCGATTGACGTGGGGCTGGGCTGGACCCTGTCGCTGCGCGAGCGCTGGCATTCGCAGAAGCTGACGCGCGACATCGCCTACACGCTGGGCAGCTTCGTCGTGCTGGCGATCAGCGGCATGGTGATCAACCTGGTGATCGCCAGCAGCCGCGATGCGGCAGCGCTGGGCGTGTTCAACCAGGCCTACGCGGTCTACATCATCGCCTCGCAGCTGGCCACGCTGGGGCTGCACTACTCGGTGCTGCGCTACACCGCGCTGCATGATGCCGATCCGGTGCAGCGGGGCCGCCTGCTGTGGACCGCCGCGTTGAGCGCGCTGTGCCTGGGTGCCGTGGCTGCGGTGGTGGTGGGCAGCAGCGGCTTCCTGTTCGCGCGCGTCTTCGACAGCGAACTCACCGGCCGCGCCATTGCCATGGCAGGTCCCGGCCTGCTGCTGTTCTCGCTCAACAAGGTGCTGCTGGCCTACCTGAACGGGCTGCGGCTGATGAAGTCGTTTGCGCTGCTGCAGGCCGGCCGGTATCTGCTGGTCATGGCGGGCGTGGCCGGCGTTGCGGTCTCCAGCTTGCCCATTGAATGGGCCACGCTGGCCTTCTTCATCGCCGAAGCCTGCACGCTGGCCGGCGCCCTGGTGTATCTCTCGCGCGGCGGCCACCTGCGCGAGCGCTGCTTCGACCGTGGCTGGCTGCGCACGCACCTGCGCTTCGGCAGCAAGGGCCTGGCCGCTGGCATGTTCGCCGAGTTCAATTCGCGCATCGATGTGCTGCTGATCGGCGTCTTCCTGCCCGACCGCGAGGTCGGCATCTACAGCTTCGCAGCGATGATGGTCGACGGCCTGTACCACGTGCTGGCGATGGTGCGGCTGAACTTCAACCCGCTGCTGGTGACCGTGCTGCGCGACAAGGACGAGCACCAGGCACGCGGCCTGCTCGCCCGATCGCTGCGGCTGGCGGTGCCTGCCACGTTCGGACTGGGGCTGCTGGCGCTGGCCGCCCTGTGGGTCCTGGCGGTGTTCGTGGCGCCGCACAAGGGCCTGCTCGAGGGCCTGCCGTCGTTGCTGATCCTGCTGACCGGCCTGGTGCTGGTCTCTGCCTTCGTGCCGTTCGACAACCTGCTGCTGGTCAGCGGCCATCCTGGCTACCAGACACTGCAGCAACTGATCACCGTGGGTGCCAACACCGCCCTGGCGGTGCTGCTGCTGCCGCCGCTGGGCATTGCCGGCGCGGCGTTGGGAACCGCAGCGAGCTACCTGGCCGGCATTGCAGCACTTCTGTGGTTCAGCCCCCGCGTGGTGGGCTGGAACCTCCTGACCAACCGTTTCAAGACCTGAGCCAGAGAACCAACATGTGCGGCATTTTCGGAGTATTGGCGCGCCAGGGCGCGCGCATCAGCCATGCCAAGGCCACCGCCCTGCTGGCGGACCTCTACCGGCTGTCCGAGAGCCGGGGCAAGGAATCGGCCGGCCTGCACCTCTACATGCCCGGCGCCGGACAGGCCTGGACGTTGAAGGGCGCGCAGCGCGCCACCGAGTTGCTGCAGTCGCCCGACTACGCCAGCCTCGTCGCCGACCGGCTCGGCGGTGCGATGGGCGCCGGCGATGCGGTCGCCCAGGCTGTGGCGGTTCTGGCCCATTCCCGCCTGGTGACCAACGGCACGGCGCAGCTGCCGCAGAACAACCAGCCGGTGCGGTCGTCGCATGTGACGATGATCCACAACGGCATCTGCGTGAACGTGGATGAGCTCTGGGCAGCGAATCCGTCGCTGCAGCGGCGTGCGGAGGTCGACACCGAGGTCATGGCCGCGCTGGCCAACCGGGGCAGCGCCGCAGGCGCCGGCCCGGCCGCGGCCACCCAGGCGGTGTTCGGCGTGCTCAAGGGCGCGGCCTCGGTCGCCTGGCTGCACGACGAGGCCGGCACCGTCACCCTGGCCACCAACACCGGCGACCTGTATTTCGCCGACCTGCTCGACCAGGGCTTCGTCGTGTTCGCCTCTGAACGCTACATCCTCGACTCGGCCGTCTCCGGGCCGCTGGGCGCGCCGCCGATCACCTGGCTGCAGCCGGGCACCGGCGTCACGCTGGACCTGCTGGGCAATGCCCCGCTGCAGCACTTCCAGCTCGCCGGTGCGCCGGCGCCGGGCGGGTTCACCGCGCTGCAGCGCGGTGCCACCCGGCATGACGACCGTGTCGCTGGCGAGGTGCGCGCGCCGACCGTGCTGGCACGGCAGGCCGACGAATCGCTGCTGCGCTACAACGAGGCCCGCATGCGGACGATGCGCCGCTGCACCCGCTGCGTGCTGCCGGAGACGTTCCCCTTCATCGACTTCGACGCCCAGGGCGTGTGCAACTACTGCCGCAGCTACCAGCCGCGCTATGCGCACATGCATCCGGTCGAGACCAAGCAGCGGTTCATCCAGTCGCTGGAGCGCTACCGGCGGGCCGGCAACGAGCCCGACGTGATGGTGGCCTTCAGCGGCGGCCGCGATTCCAGCTACGGCCTGCACCTGATCAAGAAGGAATTCGGCCTGCGGCCGACCACCTTCACCTACGACTGGGGCATGGTCACCGACCTGGCGCGCCGCAACGTCGCGCGCATCTGCGGCCAACTCGGCATCCAGAACATCCTGGTGTCGGCCGACATCGCCGAGAAGCGCAACAACATCCGCATGAACGTGTCGGCATGGCTGAAGAAGCCCGACCTCGGCCTGGTGCCGCTGTTCATGGCCGGCGACAAGCACTTCTTCCGCGTCGTCAACGAGCTCAAGCGCCAGACGGGCATCGCCCTGGACCTCTGGTGCGCCAACCCGCTGGAGAACACCGACTTCAAGTCCGGCTTCTGCGGCGTGGCGCCCGATTTCGGCAAGAAGCGGGTCGACTATCTGTCGATGGGACGCAAGGCCAAGCTGGCCTCCTACTACGGCCTGCGCTTCCTGCAGAACCCGGCCTACATCAACTCCTCGTTGAAGGACACGTTCGGCGCGTTCCTGTCGTACTACTTCGAGCCGCGCCGGGATTTCTACTTCATCTTCGACCACTTCATCTGGAACGAGAACGAGGTCAACCGCGTGCTGCTGGGTGAGTACGACTGGGAGCTGGCGCCGGATTCGCCGAGCACATGGCGCATCGGCGATGGCACGGCGCCGTTCTACAACTACATCTACATGACGGCGCGCGGATTCACCGAATTCGACACCTTCCGCAGCAACCAGATCCGCGAGGGGCACATCGGCCGCGCCGAGGCGCTGGAGGCGATCCTGGTGGAGAACCGTCCCCGTGCACAGACGCTGCGGTGGTACCTCGACACGATCGATCTGGACTTCAACACGGTCGTGCGGCGCGTCAACGAACTCGACACGCTGGGCTTGCACCGGTGAACCTGCGCCGTGCTGCGGTCGACGGCGCAGCGCGCCGCCGGTGCATGCTGCGCCTGGGCGGCGGCATGGTGTCCTTCGGCATCGGGCGCCGGGCCTTGGCGCAGTCGGGCACCAGCGGCGCCGCGGGCGGTGTCGGCGAGCAGATGCTGGCCGGCGAGGCGCCGGGGTCGGTCCCGCGCACCGATGCCACCGCAGCGCTGCGCGCGCTGTTCGACGCCTGCATTGCCAGCGGGCGGACCGCCGTGCTGGCCGGCCGCTACCGGGTGTCCGGTCCGATCGCCACCGCGGGACGGCGCGCCGCCGGTGCGCTGCACATCCGCTGCATCGGCGATGTGTCGATCGAGGTGCAGGCCGATGCCGCGCCTTTCGCCGTGCTGCTGGCCTGTCACACCGAGCGGGCCTGTTCATCCAGCATCGTCGGCGGCCGCCTGACCCTGGACCTGGCAGGCCGCTGTGCCAGCGGCCTGCTGCTGCGTCATGACGGCGACGACGGCGGCACCGTGCACTGGGGGCCGGTGACGGTGCGCGACGCGGTCAATCTCGCCCAGGACGACCGCAACGAGAACCAGGGGCTGATGGTGCACGGCCGGTTCCGGCAGGTCGACCTGCTGGCGCCGCGGGTCGAGGGGGTGGACCGGCGCAATGCGCGCGGCGGGGCCTGCAAGGGCATTTCGATCTCCGAGGTCGCCGGCCCCGTCACCCTGCAGTCGCCCTATGTCGAGCGCGTGCGCTGCGGCGGCGCCGACGTCGACGCCGACGGCATCTCGGTGTTCACGCGGATGTCGGCTGGCGGGGTCTACGCGTGGCGCGACGGCGAGGTGCAGATCCTGCAGCCGGTGCTGCGGGACTGCCAGGGCCGCAGCCTGAAGCTGCAGGCCAGCGAGGTGCTGATCGACCGGCCGCGGATCTACCGGCGCGAGGTGGCCACGATCAGCGTGCCGGACATCGACTTCCAGCTCGGCAACGGCCTGCTCCGCGATCCGCTGTTCGACTACCGACTGCGTGCCGATGGCAGCAATGCGCTGCATCCGGGTCTCTACCCGATCAGCCTGCAGCAGCAGTGCACCGATCGGCCGATGCTGGCGCAGGTGCTGGGCGGCGTGCTGCGCAGCGACGTGGCGCTCCCGCGTCTGGCCCTGGTCACGATCGGCTCGCTGGCGCAGGACAGCGTCACGGTGCTGGACGGACTGCAGGCGCTGGCCATGCGGTCGATGGCCGATGGCCTGTTCACCCGCGCGGCGGTGGAGTTCTCCGGCGCGCAGGCGGCACGTGCGCCGGGCGACACCACGCTGGTTCTCCGGCAGCTGCGCGCGCCGCTGGGCCGTGCGCCATGGCTGGGCTACACCGAGGCCAGCAACGCAGCCGGTCGCCGTCTGGCCGCCGTCGTCACCGACAACGAGAACACCGCGCCGCGGGGGGGCAGTTCGCCTGCGGCGGCGCCGGTGTCCGGGCCGTCGATGCCGCGCTGGCGCGCCCTGCGCGACGGCAGCGCGCCTGCAGGGCGCGCAGCGGAGCTGCGGTGAGCGCCGTCGCGGCCTCGCTCGGCTGGGTCCTGCTGGCCACGCTGGCCGGCGCGGCCCTGGCCAGCCTGCTGCCCTGGCATGCCGCGGCGCGCCGCGCCGGGCTGCCGGCGGCGCTGGCGATCGTGCTGGGCCCGCTGCTGGCCGGCCTGGCCTCGGTGGCTGCCGTGGCCCTGGTGCCGTTTACCGGTGCCGACCTCCTGCCGGCGGTGGCGCTCGGCCTGCTGCTGCTGCTGCTGCCGCTGGCCGTCGCGCTGCCCGGGCTGCAGGCCGCCACCCCGGTCGACCGCGGGCTAGGCCTCGCCGCCCTGGGGTCCTGGTGGCCGCTGGCCCTGCCGTTCGCCGTGCTGCTGGGGTTCGAGGCGGTGGTCGTGCCGCTGACGCAGAACGATCCGCTGGAGTACGCCACCGTGGCCCGCATCGTCGGCGACGCCGGATCGCTGTGGGCCTATCCCGCGGTGCATCCGGAAGCGACGCGCTCGGGGTTCTTCGGGCCCTGGACCCATCCGCCGTTGTACGTGGCGTGGATGGCCGTGGCCCGGACGCTGGGCGATGGCGACGTGGGCCTGCGCTGGCTGGCCGGCTGGTGTTTGCTGGCGGCGATGGCCGGCGTGCATGCGCTGGGCCGCCTGCAGGGCCCGACCACGGCCCGCGTGGCATCGGTGCTGTTCGCCGCCACGCCGATCCTGCTGCTGGGGGCGGCGTCCTCGTCGATCGATCCGCTGCCGGTGCTGGGCATGGTCCTGTCCCTGCTGGTGGCCTGCGGCATCGGCACATCGGCGGCGCGCACGGGTGCCTGGATCGGCGCCGCGCTCGGGCTGGCGCTGTGGACCCATTCGCAGGCCGTGCTCTTCCCCGTGCTGTTGGCTCCGTTGCTGGCCGTGCTGGTCTGGGGCGCGCCGGCCGGGCCCGGCGCATCCCGCCGGCCTGCCGCGGCCCGCGCCGGCCGCTTCGCCGTTGCGGGCGGCGCCGGCCTGCTGGCGATGGTGGCCATCGGTGGTGCCTGGTACCTGCGCAACATCGCGCTGTTCGGCTCGCCGATCAGCGACACGCCCGCCGTCTTCGCCGAGCCGGCGCTGCAGTTCGCCACCTACTTCAGCGTGCAGCGCGGCTTCACCGGGCCGTTGGAGGTGCTGCTGTACGGCGTGCTGAAGGGCTTCTTCGCATTCGACGGCTACGGCGTGGTCTTCTGGCTGGCGCTGGCCGGCCTGCCAGCGGCCTGGCGGGCGCTGCGCGGCGCCGGTGCGCAGCCGGTGCTGCCGGTGGCCGGTGCGGCGCTGCTGCTGGCCGCCTTCTACGGGGCGGTGGTCGTGGCGTCGGTGCTGGCCGGCGTCGACCTGATGATCCGCAACGACCGCTACCTTCAGGTGGTGCTGCCGGCGGTGGCGCTTCTGGCCGGCGTCGGCGTGCAGCAGCTGGGGCAGCACGGGCACGCGGGGCGGCTGCTGGCCCTGGGTCTGGCCCTGCTGCTGCCGCTGCAGGCGGCCGTGCTCTGGTACCGCCAGAGCCCGCTGCGGGTGCCGGACCTGCCCTGGCAGCCCGCGCAGCAGCTCGCCCGCTGGAGCCAGTTCGACATCAGCCGTGCGATCGCCACCGAGACCGCGCCGGACAGCCGCGTGTTCTCGTTGCGGCCTGCCGACATGTACTACGCGGATCGGCCGATGGTCAGCTACATCGATCCGCGCATGCTGCCGCTGTACAGGTCCGGCACCGATCCGGCGGCTGCCCTGGCTGCCTTGCGCAGCCTGGGGGTGACCCATGTGCACCTGGGCGACTACCTCCTGCCACCGGTCTACATGACCGGCCTGATGGGCCTGCTGGCCGATCCCGGCCGCTCGCGCCTGGTGGCCGAGCGCGATGGTTACCAGCTCTTCGCGCTGCAGCCCGAGCCGGACACCCGTGACGACGTCGTGCAGGCCAGGGCCGTCGCAGGTGCCTGGGTGCGGCGGCACGACGCGGTGCTGGGCGGTCGCAAGTCGCGCGTGCGCAAGCTGCTGCTCAGCGAGCCCTACACCCTCGGTGCACGCTCGACCAACACCGGGCTGGCCCGCCTGCTGTGGCGTGAATCCGCCAATGTGCTGCGCAGCCCGCCGATCGAGTTGGGCGGGGCGTGCACGGCAGGGCGCCGGCTGGCCGATCTGACGGCAACGGTGCAGTTGCGGGGCCAGGGGGCCGCGATGCTGCTGGTCGAACTCCAGGGCGCGGACGGGCAGGTCGTCGAGCGCCGGCTGCTGGGCGACCGACCGGCGCTGCCGGCGCAGGCGCCGACGTCGATCGTCCGCCGCTTCGGCGTGCCTGAGGGCGTGGGCCGCGTGGTGATGGAAGTGGAGCATCGCGGGCAGTCTGAACTCGTGCTCGACGAAGCGCGGCTGCTGTTGCGCTGCACCGCGGCAGCTGCCCCGGGTGCCAGAATGCCGGCTTCGCGCTGAATCGGCATGACCAGCCTCCACTCCACCACCGCGTTGCCGGCGAAGCGGGCCGCCGGGACCCGCCGGAAGACCGGCCGCTAGGCGCATGCAGGCCATCGTCTTCAGCGTGTCGACTGTGCTCGCGTCGGCCTGGATCGTCTGGAGCAACTCCGGCGGCCTTCTGCTGCTGGTCAACCTGGCCCTGCTGGCATGGCTGGCCCTGCAACTGCTGCGCTGGATGACGCCGCAGCGCGCGGTGCACCCGCAGTCCTTGCTGCGCGCCCTGGTGTTGTCGCTGCCGCTGGCCTGGTACGGGCTCAAGGCGCTGACCGAGCCACTGGCGCAGGCCGCCATGCGCCACTTCTACGAGATCACCGGTGCGGTGCTGCCTGGCCTGGCGATGGGCCTGCTGGCCGCGGTCGCGCTGCGCCGCTTGCGCCAGGCTGGGCCGGGCGAACAGCACGCGCTGGCGCGGTTGCTGGTGCTCGACACACTGGCCGTGGCGGGGGTCGCAGCGTTCCTGCTGTCCTTCAGCCGCGAAGGCATGCTGCTGATCGAGGCCGCTCTGCTGGAGGGCGCTGCCGCCTACCAGACCGTGGGCGACGCGCTGATGATCAACCTGCTGCTGGTGCATGCGCTGAGCCGGACGCTGGACCAGCGCTCCGGTGTCGGCGCCCTTGCCGCCGAGCCCGGCCGCAGCCCCTGGCTGCAGATGCTCGCGCTGCCGGCGCTGGTGCTGGCCACCCTGGTCTGCGCGGTGCTTGTCGGCTCCAACAAGCTGCTGCTGGGCAGCGCCGTGGTGGGCGGTGCGGTGCTCTGGGGTCCCGGCCGCGGGCGCCGCTGGCGCATCGGGCTGTCGGCGGCGGCCGTCATCGCCGCCGTCGGTGCCATGCTGTTCGGTCCCTGGTCCGAACTGGCGGCAGATCTGATGGCGCTGACACGCCTGTTCGACTACGGTGCGGTCGATTCGGTGATCGACACGCCGAGCGTCGCCAGCCGGCTGGACCTGCTGGCCGCCTGCGCCGCGCACCAGTTCGCGCTGGCGCCGCTGGTCGGCGACCTGGCGGCCGAGTACCGCACCTGTGGCGAAGGCGAGTACCTGCACTCCCTGCTGTCGATCCAGACCCATCTCGGCCTGGTGGGCAGCCTGCTGTTCGGCATGCTGCTGGTTGTCGGTGCGATCGAGATCTGGTCCCGGCCGGCCCACCGGCCGCTGCGCATGACCTACCTGCTGGTGATCGGCCTGTGTGCAGTCGGCACCTTCTTCACCTGGATGCCGCTGTGGTACCTGATCGGTCTGATCCTGTTCCTGGACGGGTCGCCGGTTCAGCGCGTCGCGGCGGCCAGTGTTTCCAGCGCCCAGACCTGACTCTGGAGCTCCCAGGGCGCGGCCGCTCTTGACCAGCGGTAGGCGGTGCGCGCCTGCAGCGCCACGGCGCCACCAGGCAGCCTGGACGCCGCCTCGTTGACCGACGGCAGCAGGGAGCCCTGGGCCACCAGGGTGCGCAGGTGCTGCTGCAGCCCCGCCGGCAAGGCCCCCGGCTGCAGGCGCTCCAGGGTCAGCAGGCTCATGGCATCGATGCTGCGGTAGCTGATGTGGGCCGGCCCGTTGGACCCCGCATAGTTCGGCGTGTTGACCGACACGCCTTCGGCGGCGGTCCAGCCGCTGACGCCCCGACCCCACCAGTAGTGCCAGCCGGTGGCCGACGCCACGGGCTCCAGCGTGAGCAGCGGTGCAAGCAGGGCCTGAGCCCGCTCAGCCTGGTCGGGGCCGCGGGCCAGCAGCAGGCCATGCACATAGGCGGAGGTGTAGTTGAACGGCACGTTGGCGCCATCGGCCCAGAAGTCGATGCCCGGCGTGAACCGCAGGGCGTCGAACGTGCCCTGCGGCACTTGCTGGCGGTACGCCTGCTCCACCGTGCCATCCAGCGTCGCCAGGCGATCACCGACACGGGCCATGGCCTGTGCCACGGTGGCCGAGTCGTGGCCGGTGGTCCGTGCCACGTCGAGCACCTGGGCGACGCGTCCCAGGTGCAGGGCGAAGAGCAGGGGCGTGCGCTGCATCGCGTAGCGCCGCACGCGGTAGCCGTCCAGCAGGGCATCGGCGCGGCGGGCCAGCAGGTCGACCTCGGCGCGCAGCCGATCGCGCAGCAACGACCAGTCGGCGGCAGCCGCCAGGTGCGGCAGCGATCCACCGCCCAGTTGCATCAGGCCCGACAGGTAGTAGACCTGACTCCAGACGATCCGGGCTTCGACGTTGGAGGCGCCCAGGTCGATCAGTCCGCCGTGCGGCATCCGGGCGATCTCGCCGCGCAGCAGGTCTGCCAGTTCGGCAGGGGTGCGGGCGCATTGCCAGGTGGCACGCACGGCATCGGCCTGCAGCTTGTGGGGCACGCAGTCGGAGGGAACGGTCTGCAGCACGCGCGCACCGTTGTCGTCGATGCGCGCCCAGGCAAATCCGAAGCCATCGGGTGGGCGGCCGCTGTAGCCGTCGTCGATCGTGCGGACCAGGGCATCGACTCCCCAGGGGCTGACCACCGCCTCCACGATCTCGTGGCCGGCCAGGCCTGCCGTGTCCCATTCCCGGGCGGGTGCGCCGGTCGCAAGCACGAAGCAGCGGCTGGCGCCGCACAGCGTGAAGCCATCCGCCGTGCTGCCGCCGTGCAGCAGGTTGTCGAAGCCGCCAAGCGGCAGTCGCTCGGCCAGTGTGCTGAGCGCGCCGTCGCGGCTGAACCGCACCACGTCGACGCCGTCGCTGGTCGTGCCCGGGATGCGCCCGGACGGGATGTTGCGGGCCGCGTCGTAGACCGCCAGCAGCAGGCTCCCATCCGCCTCGAAAGCCTGCAAGGCCAGCAGTTCGCCCTGGGCTGCACGGGGATAGGACACGACGCGGGGCTGGTCGCTGCCGCAGTCGGCCACCACATGCAGGTGCTCGTCGGGCCAGCTGCGGTACAGGCACCAGCCGTCCGCAGCTGGCGCCTGCGCTGGATGGAGCCGCGTGCCCTCGCCCAGCCCGGCGGGCAGCGTCTGCAGCTGCCACCGCGGCGCCGCCGGTGTGACGTTCGGCGCGCCGCCGGTGCCGCCCGATCCGCCGCCGCAGGCTGCCAGCACCCAAGCTGTGACCAGCAATCCGGGCCAGCGCCAGCCTCGGCCGAGCGCGCGGCCCAGCGCACGCAGGAAGCGGCCGATGGCGCGGCGGCTGCGCACCGAGGTCGTGCCCTGGCGGGCCGGTGCAGGAGAGGTCGCAGGCGTCATGCGCCGCATTCTGCCCACGCTGGTCCAAGCCGGGGCGGCAGCATCGATCGGCGACAATCATGGGTTTGCGGCGCCGCTGACGGGTGTGTGCCCTGTCCGGCAACCACTCACGCATGGCTTCCTCGCTGCAACGCTCTCCCGCCGTGCCGTCCCCACCCGAACGACGGCGACGGCCGGCGCTGTTCGCCTCCGGCGCGGTGCTGACGGCGGTGCTGTCCCTGGGCACGCAGCTGCTGATGGAGCGCGGGCTCGGCCCGTCCGGCTTTGCCCGCTGGGCCCTGTGCAGTGCGCTGGTGACGCTGTTTGGCGTGCTGGCCACCTTCGGACTGAACAGCCTGCTGCTTGCCGATCACTACCGCGGCCGCCTGGTGACGGCGGCCGGTCGCCGCGCCGTGCTGCGCTATGCCCTGGCCTGCACCGGCCTGGCCGTGCTCGGCATGCTGGCGCTGTATGCGGGTGCGCCGTTCCGTGTCGAGCGCTCGGCGCTGGACGTGGCGATGGCCATGGCTCTGGTGCTGCTGATGCTGCCGGTGACCGCGGTCTACGCCTACTACCAGATCTGCGGCCTGGGCCTGGAACTCGCCTTCTGGCCGGTGTTGCAGAACCTGGCGCGCTTCGCCGCTGCACTGGCCGTCCTGTGGGCGGCGCTCGACGCCTCCCAGGCGATTGCGGTCTGGCTGGGCGGCGTCGTCCTGCTGGCGCTGGCCGCGGTGCCCGGCCTGGCCAGGGCCTCGGCGGTCCTGGCTGCAGGACCGCAACCTGCCGCGCCGTCGGCGCTGGCCGACCCGCTCGAAGCGGTTGCAGTGGCCGGGACGGGTCGGCGGGCGCGGCGTTTCGGCTGGATGGAGTTCTTCGATGCGCTCGATCTGAAGGTGGCGCTGCCCATCGCTGCGCTGATGCTTCCCGATGTTCAGGTCGCAGCGGTCGGCCTGGGCCTGCTGCTGATGAATGCCATCTACTACTTCCCCTACGTGTTTGTCATGCGGTATCTGTTGCCTGCGGTCCACCGGGCCGATGCGGCCGGCAGCGGCCTCCCGCGCCTGTCGCCCAGCATCGACCGCGTCGCCCTGCTGGCCTCGGCGGTCACGGGTGTGGCGGTGGCCGTTGCGGCACCGGGCGTGGTCGCCTGGGTGGCCGCCGGCGACTACACGGGACAGCGCGCCATGTTCACGGCAGCGGGCCTGGCGACGGTGCCGCTGGTGATGTCGACGGTGGGCGCCGGCGCGTTTTTGGGTGAGAGCCAGGCGGACCTGCTGCTGCGGCTGCGCAGGCTGACCACGCTGGTGTTCCTCGTTGTCTTGCTGGTGCTGATCGGGCCGATGGGGGCTGCCGCGCCGTTCGTGGCCCTGATCGCCGGCCGGGGTTGGCTGTGGTGGACGCTGTGGCGCTGGCGGCGGCGCCTGCTGTCGGCGCCGGAAGGAGCGCTGCCATGATCGAGGCGGACGCAGCGGCCTGGGCCTGGTTCTCCACGATGGTGCTGGCCAGCGTGATGGCGGGCCTGGCATTGGCCGGTTGCCTGCCGCTGGCGCTGTCCGACCGCACAGCCGGGCTGCGGCGCGCCATCGGCGTGGCGCTGTCGCCGTTCCTGCTGGGCCTGGCCTCGGTCATCACGCTGGCGGTGGCGCGCGGCGCGTCGGTGCCGGCGCAGCGCTTCGCCATCCTGGGCGTGCTCGCGGGCGTGATCCTGCTGTGCCTGGCGTTGTGGCGCCTGCCGGGTTCGTTCAGCGCGCGCCCAAGCCTGGCGACGCCATCGGCAGGCGCCGCACCGACGGCGCCCTGGACCGTCCTGGACCTGCTGCTCGCGGCGATCATCGCCGCGGCGGCCGCGGTGCTGCTGGTGCATGCGCTGATGATGCCGCTGACGCAGAACGATTCGCTGGAGTACGTGCTGGCAGCGCGCCGGCTCTACGACACGCGCGATCTCGCCGCCTACCCGCCCATCGACAGTGCGGCCGACCCGCTCGGCTTCTACGGTCCGTGGACGCATCCGCCGCTGTATCCGGCGCTGATCCATGCGTCGATGCTGTGCGACGGTGCCATCTGGATGCCCGGCCTGATGCGCCTGATCTCGCCCTGGGCGCTGCTGGCCTGCACCGGCCTGGTGGGCGCGCTGGGCGGGCAGGCCGGACGCCGCGCCGGGCTGGCGGCTGCAGCCCTGTGCTTGACCACGCCGCTGCTGATGCTGGGCGCCGACTCCGCCTTGCTCGATGCGCTGTCGGCCACGGCCTGCGCCCTGATGATCGCGATGCTCGTGACGCTCGACTGGCGGCGCCCGGTGGCCGCGCCGCTGGCGGCCGGCGCGGTGCTGGGCATCGTCATCTGGGCCCATTCGCAGATGGTGCTGCTGGCGCTGATCGTGGCCTGTGCCGCGGTGCTGCTGGGTGGCCTGCGGGGCGCGCGCGGCCTGCGCGATGCCGGGTGGATGCTGGCAATTGCGCTGGCGATCAGCGTCTGGCCATTCCTTGCCAATCTCGAGCGCACGGGATCGGTCATCAGCGACAACCCGGCGGTGTTCGCGCTGGCCCAGCAGGACTGGCCGGGATACTTTCGCGCCTCGCGCGACCTTTCCACGCTGGTGTCGCGCATCCAGTACGGGGTCTTCAAGGGCTGGCATGCGCTCGAGGCCTACGGCTTGGTGTTCTGGGTGATGCTGGGTGCCTGGTGGCTGGCGCTGCGGCGGCTGGTTCAGGCGCTGCGCCACGATCCATGGGCCCCGCTGCCTGCGCGCGACCCCGCGACCGTCGGCGCACTGGTGTTCAGCGTCTACTTCGGCGGCATGTGCCTCTCGCTGGTCGTCGGCGTCGACCTGATGATCAAGACCGAGCGCTACCTGCTGATGACGATTCCGGCGGTGGCGCTGCTGGCCGGCCACGGGCTGGCCGCCGCCGCCACACTGCCGCCGCGCCCGGCGCTGTTTCGTCGTCTGCTCGCGGCTGCAGCGGTCCTGCCGGTGATCTTCATGGCGCTGCAGGTGGCGGCCATGTCGCAGTACCGGCTGGGCATGTTCGCGATCGGGCCGTCGCAGTTGCTGATGCCCCTGGAAGACAAGCTGGCGCGCTTTGCGCCCTGGCAGGCAACCCGGTACCTGCGCGAGCACACGCCGCCCGAGGCGCTGGTGTTCAGCCTGAAGCCCTCGGACATGCTGTACGCGAGGCGGCGCATGCTGAGCTACCTCGACCCGGTGCTGCTGCCAGCCTATGCCGAGACCGACGCTGCGGCGATGAGCGCCCGGCTGGCGGCGCTGGGCGTCAGCCATGTGCATGCGCCGGACTATCCGCTGCCTCCGCTGTACCACTCTGCGCTGCAGCCCCTGCTCGCGGACCCCCGGCTGGCCGCCCTGGTGGCCGACTTCGGCGGGCAGCAGGTGTACGCGCTGGGCGACTCGGGCGCGCGGGTCTGTCAGGTGGCCGACCTGATGCGCACCGGCTCACCCTGGCAGCGCAGCCAGACCTGGTCCTTCGGCGGCCGCAAGCGCCTGGCAGCGGCGGACGCCGTGCATGTCGAGCCGGCCTCGCCCGCCGATGCGCAGCGGCCATTGCCGGCCTGGTTCCAGCGCGACCGGGTCACCCGCATCGTGTCCGCCCCGATGCCGCTGCGACTCGGCGCTGCCTGCGGTGAGGGCGCCGAGTGGCGGCTAGATCTGGACCTCGCCGGCAGCGGCTTTGCATCGGTGCAGGCCTTGCTGCTCGATGACCGAGGCGGGGTCCGCGAAGAGCTCAGCCTGGGCGGCATTCCGGTGGCGGCACAAGGCACCACCCGCTGGCAGCGTCGTCTGCTGATCCCCGAGGGCGTGGCCGCGGTCCGCTGGGTGGTCGAACACCGCGGCACCGCCCGCATCGGCGTGGTCACGGCGTCGGCGTCTAGAATTGTGGGTACTTCCCAGGCCGGCCCGCGACAGTCTTCCGGGCCAGGCGCCCGTTAAGGTGTTGCGCATGCCCCAGCACGACCTCCTCCAGCCCCGATTCCCGCGTGCGCCGGCCCGTTCCGCGGCAGCACTGGGCTGGTCGTCGGTCGCGCTGCGCGGCGGTCGCCCGGACCGCTGCGTGGATGCTGGAGCCGGTCCAGCGCCGGTCCTGCAGTCGCGCGACCTGTCGGCCCTGTTCTCCGCCGCGATGCGGCGCTGATCCTGCGCACCGATGGAGCAACCCGCCGACGCCACTTTCCGGATCAACGCGCGCCCGCCGCTCTTTGCCGGTCAGCCGGATGCGCCGCAGTTCGTCTTCGGCTGCGAGCAACTCGGCGGTCACAACTGGGGCGAACTGGACATCGACGCCGTGCGCGAGGCCATCGGCGTTGCGGTCGACCGGGGTGTGGCGCTGTTCGACACGGCCGACTGCTACGGGCCCTACCTGTCCGAGGAGCGGCTGGGCCAGGCCCTGGCCGGGCTGGGTGAGCGGGTGCACATCGCCACCAAGTTCGGCGTGCGTCTGGACGACCAGGGGCGACGCCGCAACGACAGCAGCGCCGCCTGGTGCCGCCAGGCGGTGCGGGCATCGTTGCGGCGCCTGGGCGTGGAGCGCATCGCGCTGTACCAGCTGCACTGCCACGATGGCCACACGCCGATCGAAGAGACCTTGCAGGCGCTTGCCGACCTGAAGTCCGAGGGACTGATCGCTGCCTCGGGCGTGTGCAACCTAGGCGCGCAGGCGCTGACCCCGGCGCAGTGGCGGGCCTGCGCCACGCTGCAGGCCGAGTTGAGCCTGCTTGCCCCGCACCAGGTGGCGACGGTGCGCGAGGTCTGCGACCAGGGCGTGCAGTTCCTGGCCTATGGAGTGCTGGCGCAGGGCCTGCTGTCGGGCCGCTACGGCGCTGACACCCGGTTTGCCGCGAACGACCGGCGCGCCATGCCGAGATACCACAACTTCCATGGTCAGCGGCTGCAGGCCGCGCTGGCGTTGGTGGACACGCTCCGGCGCGAGGCGGACGGATTCGGATGCTCGCCGGGCATGCTCGCGATCGCCTGGGCGCGCGCGGTGCATCCCAACGTCTGGCCGATCGTCGGCATCAAGCGCCGGTCCCATGTCGACGATGCGGTTCGCGCGCTGTCGCTGCAGGTGCCGCCCGGCGTGATCGCCAGCCTGTCCGCCGCCGCCCGCGACTTCGGAGCGTCGACATGACCCCGAGCCGCTGGGCGCTGCACCCGGGCAAGCGGGTGATCGACGTGCTTCTCGCCAGCGTGTCGATCCTGGTCACCGCACCGCTCATGCTGCTGGGCGTGCTGGCCGTCTTTGCGGGTGATTTCCGCAATCCGATGTATGTCTCCGAGCGCATCGGCCGCGGTGGCCGGCCGTTCCGCCTGTTCAAGATCCGCACCATGGTCGTCGACGCGGCGGCCAGCGGCGTCGACACCACCGCCAGTGGCGATCCGCGCATCACCCGCGCCGGGCAATGGCTGCGGCGCACCAAGATCGACGAGCTGCCGCAGTTCTTCAACGTGCTGCTCGGCGACATGTCGCTGATCGGGCCGAGGCCCAACGTGCGCCGTGAATGCGAGCGCTACACCCCGCTGGAGCGGCAGATGCTGGACGTGCGACCGGGCCTCACCGACTACGCGTCCATCGTCTTCGCGGACCTGGCCGAGGCCGTGCCGGCGGGCATCGATCCGAACCTGGCCTACAACCAGTACGTGCGGCCGCTGAAGAGCCGGCTGGCACTGCACTACGTGCGCACCGCCAGCCTGGCCAGCGACGCGGCACTGTTCGTCCTGACGCTGCGCAACGCGCTGTCGCGCGAGCGCACCCTGGCTGCGGTGCTGGAATGGCTGCGGCGTACCGGTGCCGATGCCGACCTGATCGAGCGCTCGAGCCGCGACCGTCCCTTGACCCCCTGGGCGCCGCCGGGGGCCGACCGCGCCGTCGTCGCGGCCGACCTGGACTCCCTGCGCAAGCGCACCGTCGAATCCATCCCACCATGACCGCCAACACCCTCGGAACGCTGGCCCAGCCCGACGCGCACGCAGCGCCCATCGACATCACTGGCGAAGCGCCGGCGCAGCTGCTGGCGCAGTTGCGCAAGCTTCTGCTGATCCGGCTCGTCGAGCAGAAGCTGGCCGATCGCCGCAAGGCGGGCGCCATCGGCGGGCCGGTGCACCTCGGGGTCGGCCAGGAAGCGGTGGCTGCCGGCGTGTCGCTGCACCTGCGGTCCAGCGATCGCGTGTTCGGCGCGCACCGGTCGCATGCCCACCTGCTGGCACTGGGCAGCGACGTTCGCCGCCTGTTCGCTGAAGTGCTGGGGCGCGACACCGGTCTGTCACGCGGCATGGGCGGCTCGATGCACCTGTGGGACCAGCCGCGCGGCTTCTATGGTTCGGTGCCGATCGTCGCCGGCACCGTGCCGCTGGCTGTCGGCGCCGCGCTGGCGGCGCAGTTGCAGGGCGTGAGCGACGTGGCGGTGGCCTACCTGGGCGACGGAGCGGTGGAAGAGGGCGTGGTGCACGAGTCCCTCAACCTGGCGAGCAGGATGAAGCTGCCGGTGGTCTTCGTCGTCGAAAACAACCTGTTCGCCAGCCACATGCACATCTCGCTGCGGCAGCCTGACGATGGAACGGTGCGCTTCGCGCATGCCAACTGCATGGCGTCCGCGCTGGTCGACGGCAACGATGTCGTGGCGGTGGCCCGTGCCGCCGGCCGCCTGGTGGCCGATGCGCGGGCCGGTGGCGGCCCCGGGTTCCTCGAGGCGGTGACCTACCGCTGGCTCGGGCATGTGGACTGGCGCGACGACATCGATGTCGGCGTGCAGCGGTCGGCAGATGAGGTGGCGCAGTGGCGTCTGCGCGATCCTGTGGCACGCCTGGAGGCCGCGCTCCGATCCGGCGGCCACTGGAGTGATGCGCAGGGTGCCGCGCTGCGCGATGACCTGCAGGCCCATGTCGACGCGGCCTGGGAGCAGGCCATGGCGGATCCGGTGCCTCCTCCATCCGCGCTGATGTCGCGCGTCTATGCCGGCCAGGGTCAATGATGAGCATGAACGACACCACACCGCTGAACTACGGCACCGCCATCCTGTCGGCATTCGAGCACCTGTTGGGCAAGTACCCGGAGGTGTTCGTCATCGGCCAGGGCCTGTGGAGCCCCTGGTATGTCGGCAACTCCATGACCGCACTGGACGTGAAGTTCGGCACCCGGCGCGTCATCGATACGCCCGTGTCCGAATCGGCCTGCACCGGGGCGGCGGTGGGCGCGGCGCTGGCCGGCATGAAGCCGATCGTGGTGCACCCGCGGATGGACTTCATGCTCTATGCGATGGATGCCATCGTCAACCAGGCGGCCAAGTGGTCGCACATGGTCGGGGGACAGGCGCACCCCGGGCTCACCGTGCGCGGCATCATCAACCGCGGTGGCGAGCAGGGCGCCCAGCACTCACAGGCACTGCACGCCTGGTTCGCGCACGTGCCCGGCTTGCGCGTCGTGATGCCGGCGACGGTGGCCGATGCGCGGGACCTGCTCGTCGCGTCGGTCCTGAGTCCGGATCCGGTGGTCTACATCGACGACAGGTGGTTGTACGACCTGACCGACGACCTGCCGCCGATCTTCGAACTCGATCTCGCCGCGCAGGGCCCGCGCGTGCTGACGCCGGGCGACGATGTCACGCTGGTGTCGGCAGGCTTCAGCACGCGCCTGGCGCTGCAGGCGCGCGAGGCGCTTGCCTCCGAGGGCATCTCGGCCGAAGTGGTCGATCTGCGCGTGCTCAATCCGCTCAAGCCACAGGCGGTCGTGGACTCGGTGCGCAAGACGGGACGCCTGGTTGCGGTCGATGGCGGCTGGCGCACCTGCGGCATGGCCGCCGAAGTGCTGGCCTGCGCGGTCGAGGGCCTGCCGCCTGGCGCATGGAAGGCTGCACCGGTGCGGGTGACGTTGCCGGATGCGCCAGCACCCTCGGCCCGGGCCCTGGAGCGCGCTTACTATCCGCAGCTGCACGATCTGGTTGCAGCCGTGCGCGGCCAGATGGGCTGAACCCTGCGACGACGCATCCACCCATGCTGAGGCGATTTCTCCACACTCCGCTGCACGCCCGCGCTCTCAAGCGCCCCGTCGCCATCGCTGTCGATGGCCTGATGTTGCTGGCTGCGACGTGGCTCGCGTTCTCCGTGCGGCTGGAGGGGTTCCATCGTCCGCAGGGCATGGAGTGGGCGGCCTACGGGCTGTCGCTCGCGCTGGCGCTGCCCGCGTTCGGCGTCGTGGGGCTCTACCGCTCCATCGTTCGCTTCTCCGGTGTCGCCACGTTCCTGGCGATCGCCAAGGGGGTCGGGCTCTATGCGCTTGTGTTCTCGGCCTTGCTGCTGGGTCTGCGCCTCGACGGTGTTCCCCGTTCTCTCAGCATCATCCAGCCGTTGCTGGCGCTGCTGTTCGTGGCCAGCTGGCGCCTGGCCGTGCGCGTCTGGTACGGGCGCAGCACGCCGCGCCATGGTCGTGCGCCGAGGCGGCGCGTGGCCATCTATGGCGCGGGAGGCGCCGGGCGCCGGCTGCTGGCTGCCTTGCAGAACAGCCACGAGATGATCGTCGTCGCCTTCCTCGACGATCAGCCGCAGTTGCGCCGCAGCCTGATCAACGGCGTCACCATCTTCGATCCGCATGACCTGCCCGACCTGGTCCGGCGCGGACAGGTCGATGCTGTGCTGCTCGCGATCCCGTCGCTCTCGCGCAAGCGCCGCAACGAGATCCTGGACGACCTGCGCGCCAGCGGTGTCCATGTCCGCACCCTGCCTGGTTTGATCGACCTGGCGAAGGGGACCGTTCGCGCCAGCGATCTGCGCGAACTGGACATCGAGGACCTGCTGGGCCGCGACCCGGTGCAACCTCGCTCCGACCTGATGGCCCGTCACACCTCCGGCAAGGTGGTGCTGGTCACGGGCGCTGGCGGCTCGATCGGCAGTGAGCTCTGTCGCCAGCTGGCCGCACTGCACCCTGATCGGCTGGTGCTGGTGGAGCAGAGCGAGTTCGCGCTGTACTGCATCCATCAGGAACTGCTCGGCCGCATGGGCGATGGCACGCTGCCCCGGTGCGCGCTGGAGCCGGTGTTGTGCTCGGTGCGGGACACGGCGCGCATCGGCGCAGTCATGCGCCGCTGGCGGCCACACATCGTCTACCACGCAGCCGCCTACAAGCATGTGCCGCTGGTGGAGTGCAATGTCGTCGAAGGTGTGGCCAACAACGTGCTGGGCACGTGGCTGACCGCGCAGGCCGCGTGCGACGCAGGCGTTCCCCGGTTCGTGCTGATCAGCACGGACAAGGCCGTGCGGCCGAGCAATGTCATGGGCGCCAGCAAGCGCATGGCCGAGATGGTGCTGCAGGCGATGGCCACGCAGGCAGCCGAGGCCGTGCGGACCGACGGGAAAGCCGTTGCCACCACCTGCTTCTCGATGGTGCGGTTCGGCAACGTGCTCGGTTCGTCGGGATCGGTCGTGCCGCTGTTTCGCCAGCAGATCCGCAACGGCGGTCCGATCACGGTCACCCACCCGGACGTCACCCGCTTCTTCATGACGATCCCGGAGGCTGCGCAGCTGGTGGTGCAGGCTGGCGCCATGGCCCAAGGTGGCGAGGTGTTCGTCCTGGACATGGGCCAGCCGGTCCGGATCATCGATCTGGCCCGCCGCATGGTCGAACTGTCGGGCCTGACCGTCCGCGATGCCGAAAGCCTGTCTGGCGATATCGAGATCACCGTGACCGGCTTGCGACCCGGCGAAAAGCTCTATGAGGAACTGCTGATCGGCGACAACCCGCTGCCGACCGACCATCCGCGCATCATGATGGCGCGCGAGGGCTTCCTGCCGTTCGCCGAGTTGCACCGCCATCTCCTGAACCTGCAGGCGCTGACCGCCGAGGGCGACGCGGCGGCTGTGGTCGGCCTGCTGCGCCAGTTGGTCAACGGCTACGTGCCGCCCGCCGGCGAATGGACGGACAACGCGTCGCAGTTGCAACCGGCTGCCGAGTTCGGTTCCGGAGGTGCCAAGGCGGCGGGGCCTGCAGCCGCTGTCACATCGACCGCCGCGGCGTCGGCATCCAACGGAGCCAGTCAGCAGACTGTCGTGGCGCTGCGCCGGGTGGTCTGAGCACCCGCCCGAGCCTGGCGGTCGCCTGGCGGCAATGGGTGGGCTGGTTGCCAGCTCCGCGCCGCGAGCCTGGCTCAGGCCACGCGGCGGCGGGCGCCGACCGCGCGGATCAGTGTGCAGGCTGCAAGCGCCAGCGCCGCTGCCAACCCCGCGGCCACCGCGATGCGCGCCTTGCGGGGGCCGCTGCGTTTCTCCGGGATCGTGGCCGTGTCCACCACCTGCAGCGTGGCACCGTCCCGGCTCTCGTCGACCCGCGCCACCTCGTACTGGCGAGCGAACAGCTCATAGAGCGTTTCCTGGTACTTGTACTCGCGGTACTTGGTGATGTAGTCCGAGTCTGCACCGCCGCCGCCGCCGTTTCCGGCGCTTTCGGCCTGGGCGAGTTGCTGCCGCAGCGCGGCCAGCATGGCCTGTGCCTGCGTCAGTTCGGTGGCCCCGTCGTTGAGGAAGCCGCGCAAGGTCTGCACGCGCACCTCGGTCTTCATGACCTCGGCCTTCAGCCGCGCATACTCCTCTGCGGCAGCCTTGGGCTCGGCACGCAGCGCCCCCCGCGAGAAGCCGCTGCCCTGCAGCGCGATCTGGGCCTTGGTCAGGCTGTCGCGTGCCTGCTTGAGCTGCGCCTCGAAGAACCGGCGTCGCTGCTGCGCCTCGGTGATGGCCAGCTGCGAGACCAGGCGCTGCAACTCCTCGATGTGGGCATTGGCCAACGCCGCGGCCCTCTTCGGATCGCGGTCGTCGGCCTCCAGGTAGATCAGGCCGTCCTTCTTTCCGACACTGATGCGCACGCTGCCCAGCAGCTGGTTGCGGGCATCCTGACGGTAGTCGGCCTCGTACAGCTTGACCAGGTCGAAGCGATCGATGATGCGGTCGGTGATGGCCGCGCTCTGCATCAAAGCCACGAACTGGTCGGCTGAATTGCGAGGTGCCTGGCCGGCCAGGCCGACCAGCGGACCGAGCGAGGCCAGGGCGCTGGAAATCGCGCTCTGCTGCTGTTGCTGGGGCAGGAAGCTGGCCTTGGCAGTGAACGTCGGCGGCAAGAAGCCGGCCAGGCCGTAGGCCGCCGCTGCCACGAGGATCGGCACGGCCGTCAGAAGGCGGCGGCGAGCCCAGAGTGCGCCGGTGAGCACGGCCAGGTCGATCGCGCCGTCGTCGACGGCTTGCTTGGGGTTGGAGTCGGCAGCCACTATCGGGTCGCACTGATGATGGCGGCCAGGCCGACACCGAACTGGTACAGGATCTGCGTCCAGTCCTTCGCGTTCTGAACGAAGGTCGTCTTGTTCATTTCCTCAGGAACGAAGATCGTGTCGCCCGGCAACGCTTCGTTGTTGGTGAAGGTGCCGCGCTGGTCGAACCAGCCGCTCTTGCTTTGCTGGCGGCTGATCACGGTGCCGTTCGCGCGCACCACGAAGACGCTCGTGAGGTCGGCTCCCTTGGTCGGGCCGCCGGCGAGGAACAGGTAGTCGTCCAGCGAGCGTCCCGGCGCGTAGAGGTAGCTCGCCCCGTTGAACACGCTGCCGAACACGCCCACGGTCGTCGACTTCGAGGGCACGAGGAGGCGGTCCCCGTCCTCCAGCGCGATCGGCGGCAGGCTCTTCGACTCGGGCGTGGTCTGCAGGACGATCCGGCCGTCCGGCTGCAGCGCCCGCAGCCGTTCCAGCAAGCGGTTGTTCGACGCCGAGCGGGCCAATGACGCTGCGGCATCGTCGGGGGTCGCCGTCCGTTGCGACGCGCTGCTGCGCGCCATGTCGGTCTCCAGGTCGCGCAGGGCCCGCTCGTAGCTTTCCCTCTGGTTGATGCGGACGCTCTCGCGGAAGAAGCCGGCGGCATACACGTTGGCATGCTCCGTCAGACCGCCGGCCGCGGTCAGCGCCGTCTCGAGGGTGCTTCCCGGTGGCAGCAGGTAGTCGCCAGGGCGCTGCACTTCGCCCTCGATGCGCACGCGCTTGGACTGGCGCTCCGACGGCAGCGCACTCGCCACGGCACTGAACGCACGCAGCACGTCGCCGCTGGACAGGGCGCTGCGCTCGTCGGCCGGCAGGCTCAATTGCACGATGCGCTGGCCCGAACGATCGCTCAGCCGTTCGATGCTGACCCGAGAGCGATCGCCCACGGCGGAGAAGCCGCCAGCCATGCGCAGGACGTCGGCCACGACCTCACCGGGCTTGACCTCGAACACGCCGACGCGGTTGACGCTGCCGATGACCGCGACCTGCGGTCCCACCGTTCCCACGTGCACCACATCGTCGCTTTGCAGCACCGGGTCGGCGCCTCGATCGCCACGCAGCAGGAGGTCGTAGAGGTCGAAGCTGGCCACCAGCTGGCCGCGGCGCTTGAGCTCGATGTTGCGGAAGCTGCCCGACGCGGTCGGCCCTCCGGCCTGGATCAGTGCGGCCGACAGCCCGGCCAGGCCGCTGACCACGTGCGCGCCGGGCAGCATCACCGCGCCGGTCACCATCACCCGCACGCTGCGCAACTGCCCCGTCGACACCGAGAGCTGGAAGTTGCGGAAGGTCTGTGCGACCCTGCGGGTGATCACCCCCTCCAGCTCCGAGACTTTCAGCCCCGCGACCTGCACCGCTCCCACGCGTGGGATGGTGATCCGACCCGTGCGGTCGATCACCAGCGTCAGGTCGGCATCGACTGCCCCCCAGATGGCCAGTGCGATCTCGTCACCTGGCATCACGCGGTAGTCGGGCGGCACGACGCCGGCGTTGAGCCCTGCGTTGTCCGACTCATCCCGGTTGGCCAGGAAGTCGGCACCGAACCGGCGGATCGGCTGGTTGCCAGCCAGCGACTGCACGAATTGCTCGAACTCGCCGGGCACGTACGGCTTGGGCTGGGGTCGCGGCTCGCGCTGGTTCAGTTCCTGGGCGCGCGGCGCCTGCGCGGCCGGCTGCTGGCGATTCAGCCGAACCGGACCGCTGCCCGCCTCAGGCGATCCGACCGAAGCCTGACCCTGTGCCGATGCCGGTTGCATCCCGGCCAGCAGTGACAGGCAGAGCGCCCAGCAGATCAGCGGCGTGAAGCGCCACCGGAACTGATGCAGAGAGATGAGACAGGTGCGGTAGAAGGCGCCGAGAGCCATTCAATGTCCAAGAGGTCTGGGATCTGCAGTGTGCGGATGCCAAAGGCACTTGCAGGCAATGCCGAACCCGGCTTGCGCCGGACATTGTAGGGGGCGGTTCGGGAGGGGCCCGCTCGCGCCAGGGCCGCTCGGCCCGCACCGATTCAGACCGTCACTCAGGCCGCATCGGGTCGGTTGCCTGCGTACCAGCGCGCCGCGTCGACCAGCCCGGACCGAATGTCATGGCTGGGCACATAGCCCAGCAGCCGTGCGGCCTTGGCCGTGTCGGCGCGCGAATGACGCACGTCCCCGGCGCGGAACTCACGGTGCACCGGCTCGCTGTCCGCCAGACCCGGCCGCTGCTGCTGCAGCGCGGCCAGCAGCAGCGCGTGCAACTGCTTCAGATCCGTCTGGCCGCCCACCGCCACGTTGTAGACCTGGTTCACCGCCGCCGGGTCCTGCACCGTGCCGGCCAGCAGGTTGGCCTGCACCGCATTGGCCACGTAGCAGAAGTCGCGGCTGGTCTGGCCGTCGCCGTTGATGTAGACCGTCTCGCCGGCCAGGATGGCCGCCGCCCACTTGGGGATGACCGCGGCGTAGGCGCCGTTCGGGTCCTGGCGCGGGCCGAAGACGTTGAAGTAGCGCAGGCCCACGCTCTGCAGGCCGTAGCTGCGGCCGAAGACATCGGCGTACAGCTCGTTGACGTACTTGGTCACCGCATAGGGCGACAGCGGCTTGCCGATCACGTCCTCGACCTTGGGCAGGCCGGGGTGGTCGCCATAGGTGCTGCTGCTGGCGGCGTAGACGAAGCGCTGCACGCCGGCGTCGCGCGCGGCCACCAGCATGTTCAGGAAGCCGGTGACGTTGGCCGCGTTGGTGGTGATGGGGTCGGCCAGCGAGCGCGGCACCGAACCCAGCGCCGCCTGGTGCAGCACCACCTGCACGCCGGCGCAGGCGGCCTGGCAGTCGGCCAGGTTGCGGATGTCGCCCTCGATGAAGCGCATGCGCGACCAGGCGGCTTCGCCCACCGTGGCCTGCACGGCGGCCAGGTTGTGGCGGTGGCCGGTGGCGAAGTTGTCCAGGCCGACGACGGTCTGGCCCAGGTTCAGCAGGGTCTCGATCAGGTGGCTGCCGATGAAGCCGGCGCAGCCGGTCACCAGCCAGGTGCGGGGCTCGGCGCGCAGTTGCGCCTGCAGGGATGCGTAGGTCGTGGGCATGCTGGATTGTCGGCTGCCCGCGCACCCGGGCTTGAGGGGTGCGGGGTGCGCAAACTGCTCAAAAGGTCTCGGCCTGGGCCAGCGCGGGCGCCTCGGCGTCCTTGGGCGCCAGCAGCGGCGCCAGGCCAGCCGGCCAGGTGATGCCGATGGCGGGGTCGTCCCAGCGGATGGCCCGCTCGCAGTCCCGGGCATAGACATCGGTGGTCTTGTAGAGAAAGCGGGCGCCGTCGCTCAGCGCGACGAAGCCATGCGCGAAGCCCTCGGGAATCCACAGCTGGCGGCGGTTGTCGGCGCTGAGCTCGACCGCCACCCACTGGCCGAAGTGCGGCGAGCCGCGCCGGATGTCGACCGCCACGTCCAGCACGGCGCCCTGCACCACGCGCACCAGCTTGCCCTGGGGGTGCGGCGGCAGCTGGTAGTGCAGGCCGCGCAGCACGCCGCGCGCCGATTCCGACTCGTTGTCCTGCACGAACGGGCGCGGCGCGGGCAGGCCCAGCGCGGCCAGGCCGTCCTGGAAGCGGCGCTGGTTGAAGCTCTCCATGAACCAGCCGCGGGCATCGGCGAACACGGCGGGCTCGACGATGACGACGTCGGGCAGGCGGGTGGCGGTGAACTTCATGGGCGGTCCGGTCGGTGGGGGCGGGTCAGCTGCGCTGCAGCACTTCGGTCAGCATGCGGTCGACGCCGACGCGCCAATCCGGCAGGTGCAGGTCGAAGGTGCTGCGCAGGCGCGTGGTGTCCAGGCGCGAGTTCAGCGGCCGGCGCGCCGGCGTCGGGTACTGGCTGGTGGGGATGGGCTGCACCGCCTCGGGCCCGGCCTTCAGCGGCACACCGGCGCGGCGTGCGACCTCCAGCACATGGCGGGCATAGCCGCACCAGCTCGTCTCGCCACCGGCCACCGCGTGGTAGGTGCCGGCCACCGCGGGGTCGCGCAGGGCCCGCCGCAGCGCATGGGTGCTGATGTCGGCCAGCAGGTCGGCGCCGGTGGGGGCGCCGACCTGGTCGTCGATCACCGTCAGGGCCTCGCGGTCGGCGGCCAGGCGCAGCATGGTGCGGGCGAAGTTGCCGCCACGCGCCGCGTGCACCCAGCTCGTGCGCAGGATGAGGTGCCGGCCGCCGGCGGCGCGCACCTGCTGCTCGCCGTCCAGCTTGCTGCGGCCATAGACGCTCTGCGGGTTGGTGGGCGCGTCCTCGCTGCGGGGCGCGCTGCCGCTGCCGTCGAACACGTAGTCGGTGCTGTAATGCAGCAGCCAGCCGTCCAGTTCGGCCATCAGGCGCGCCAGCGCGCCGGGTGCGGTGGCGTTGACGGTCTGCGCCAGGTCGGGTTCGCTTTCGGCCTTGTCGACAGCGGTGTGGGCCGCGGCATTGACCACCAGGTCGGGCCGCAGCGCACGCAGCCGCCGCACCAGCGCATCGGGCTGTGTCAGGTCGCCCAGCGGCGCACCGGCAGTGTCCAGCCGCGGCAGGGCCACCAGCTCGCCCAGGGGCGCCAAGGCCCGCTGCAGTTCCCAACCGAGCTGGCCATTCGGCCCCAACAGGACGATCTTCATGGTGCTGCGCGCGGGCCGGTGCCGGCGCGCCAATGGCTGCGCAACCGGCGATTCTAGGGAGCGCCGGGCGGCGTTTCGGGCCTGCGGGGCCCCTGGCGGATAATCGGGCGACCGATGACCCAAGACCACACCACTGTCGACGCCGGCGATCCCGGCATCGCACCGCCCACCGATCAACCGGCGGCCGAGCCTGTCCCGCAGCGCTTCGAGACCCTGGCGCTCGACCCCAAGCTGCTGCGTGCGGTGGCCGAATCCGGCTACACGTCGATGACGCCGATCCAGGCCAAGGCGATTCCCCTGGTGCTGGCCGGCCGCGACGTGATGGGCGCCGCCCAGACCGGCACCGGCAAGACCGCCGCCTTCTCGCTGCCGCTGCTGCAGAAGATGATGAAGCACGAGACCGCCTCGGTCTCGCCGGCGCGCCACCCGGTGCGCGCCCTGGTGCTGACGCCCACGCGCGAGCTGGCCGACCAGGTCGCCAACAACGTCAAGACCTACGCCAAGCACACCCAGCTGCGCAGCACCGTGGTCTTCGGCGGCATCGACATGAAGCCGCAGACGGCCGAGCTGAAGAAGGGCGTGGAGGTGCTGATCGCCACGCCGGGCCGGCTGCTCGACCACATCGAGGCCAAGAACTGCGTGCTCAACCAGGTCGAGTACGTGGTGCTCGACGAGGCCGACCGCATGCTCGACATCGGCTTCCTGCCCGACCTGCAGCGCATCCTGAGCTACCTGCCCAAGGGCAACCGGCAGACCCTGCTGTTCTCGGCCACCTTCTCGCCCGAGATCAAGAAGCTGGCGCAGAGCTACCTGCAGGACCCGGTGACGGTGGAGGTGGCGCGCGCCAATGCCACCGCCACCACGGTGGAGCAGCGCTTCTACAGCGTGGCCGAGGACGACAAGCGTGCGGCCGTGCGCCAGCTGATCAAGGCGCGCGCGCTGTCGCAGGCGATCATCTTCGTCAACAGCAAGCTGGGCGCCGCGCGCTTGGCGCGCGCCTTCGAACGCGACGGCCTGCGCACCCAGGCGCTGCACGGCGACAAGAGCCAGGACGAGCGGCTGAAGGCGCTGCAGGCGTTCAAGGCCGGCGAGGTCGACCTGCTGGTGGCCACCGACGTGGCGGCCCGCGGCCTGGACATCGCCGACCTGCCCGGCGTCTTCAACTTCGACGTGCCGTTCAACGCCGAGGACTACGTGCACCGCATCGGCCGCACCGGCCGCGCCGGTGCGTCGGGCCTGGCGATCACGCTGGTCGACCGCGAGGACATGCGCCTGGTGGGCGACATCGAGCGCCTGATCAAGAAGAAGATCGACATCGAGCCCTATGAGCTGGTCGACGACCGGCCGCGGCGTGCGCCGTCCCGCGAACGTGACCGCGAGCGCTTCGACGACCGTGCGCGCGACGACGACGCCCCGGTCCGTGCCGAGCGGGCGCCGCGGGACGACCGGCCGCCGCGCGAGTTCGACCGCCCGCGTCGCAGCCCGCCGGCCGCACCCGTCGACCCGTTCTTCGAGAAGCCCTATGAGCCGGCAGCGGCTGGCGGCGACAAGCCGGCCTGGGAGCAGAAGGCCGCCGCACCCACGCCGGCGCGCGGCCTGTCGCCCAACATCCGCAGCAAGCGCAAGGTGGCGTCGCTGCTGGGCGGTGGGTCGAAGGTCTGACCGGCCGCTGCGCGTTCAGGTCGCGAGCCAGCTGAACACGGCCGGCAGCCGCGCGCCCAGCGGTGCGGCCCTGGCGGTGCGCCAGGCGGCCACGCTGCGGGTCTCGCAACGGGCGGCGGGCAGGGTCAGCCCGCAGGCCACGGCCAGTTGCGTCGTCGGCGCCAGGTGCTGCACCAGGGCGGCCAGCAGCGCCTCGTTGCGGTAGGGCGTCTCGATCGCGATCTGCGTCTGGCCCTGCTTGCGCGACAGCACCTCCAACTCGCGGATGCGCGCTGCGCGGGCGGCGGGCTCCTGCGGCAGGTAGCCGACAAAGGCGAAGCTCTGGCCGTTCAGCCCGCTGGCGGCCAGGGCCAGCAGCAGTGAACTCGGCCCCGAGAGCGGCTCGACCACCAGGCCCAGCGCATGTGCCGCCTGCACCAGGGCGGCACCGGGGTCGGCCACCGCCGGCAGGCCGGCTTCGGACAGCAGGCCCACGTCGTGGCCGGCCAGCGCCGGTGCCAGCAGCGGCCGCAGCTCGGGCGGGGCGGCGGGCCGGCCACCGCCCTTCGGCGGGCGCGGCAGTTCGGTGACGGCGATCTGCTGCAGCGGCTGCGCCAGCGGCGTCAGCTGGTTGACGCGCTTCAGGAAGGCGCGTGTCGTCTTGGCGTTCTCGCCCACCCAGTGGCCCAGCGCCGCCGCGCGGGTGATCACCGCCTGCGGCAGCACGTCGGTCAGCGGCACCTCGGTCTCGGTGCCCAGGTCCAGCGTGTTGGGCATCAGCAGCAGCCGGCCTTGGGGCGTGGTCATGCGGCGTCTCCAGCGCTGGCCAGCGGATCGATGCCGGCAGCCCGCAGCAGGGCACAGGTGCGCATCAGCGGCAGCCCGACCAGGGCCGTCGGGTCGTCGGAGTCGATGCGCTCCAGCAGGGCGATGCCCAGGGTCTCGCACTTGGCGCTGCCGGCGCAGTCGTAGGGCTGCTCCAGGCGCAGGTAGCGCTCGATCTCGTCGTCGCGCAGGTCGCGGAACAGCACCGCCACCGGCGCCAGCAGGCCCTGGGCGAAGCCTGTGGCCGGCCGCAGCACCGCCACCGCGGTGTGGAACACCACCTGCCGGCCGCGCATCGCCCGCAGCTGGGCGACCGCCCGGTCATGCGTGCCGGGCTTGCCGATGGCGTGGCCGTCGAGTTCGGCCACCTGGTCGGCGCCGATCACCACCGCGCCGGGGTGGCGGGAGGCCACGTCCTGCGCCTTTTCCAGCGCCAGGCGCTGCGCCAGCGCGGCGGGCGCTTCGCCGGCGCGCGGCGTCTCGTCGACCCGGGGCGCATCGACGCTGAACGGCAGGCGCAGCCGTTCCAGCAGTTCGCGCCGGTAGCGCGAGGTCGAGCCCAGCACCAGCGGCGGCAACGCGTTGGCAGGGCGGATGGGTGAGGTCGTCGGCATCGTTGAATTGTCCCATCGCCCCTGCGAGCGGGCAGTCCGAATGCGCCGGTCCCCGCCCCGTACACTGACCGCATGAAACGTCCCCACGACGCACTGCGGCTGGATGTGCAGGCCTTCATCACCGAGGGCGAAACGCTGGCCGGTCAATGGCCCGGCGCCGGCCTGTCGCGCCTGGCCGAACTGCAGACCCCGCCGCAGGACGCTGGCCTGGCCGACGTCGAGTGGCGGGCCCAGGGACAGCGGCTGCCGGTGGCCGGTGGCGAGGCCGAGCTGTGGCTGGCGCTGCAGGCCGGCGCCCGCATCTGGCTGACCTGCCAGCGCTGCCTGCAGCCCCTGGCCGAGCCGCTGGCCGTCGACCGCCGCATCCGTTTCGTGCGCGGCGAGGCGGCGGCCGAGGCGCTGGACGCCGAGATCGAGGACGATGTGCTGGCGCTGAGCAAGGCGCTGGACCTGCGCGAACTGGTCGAGGACGAACTGCTGCTGGCCTTGCCGATCGTGCCGCGCCACGGCGTCTGCCCGCAGCCGCTGCCGCTGCCCGTCGACGACGCGCCGGCGCCGGAAGACGTGCCCGAGAAGCCGCATCCGTTTGCGGCGCTGCAGCGGCTGAAGACGCCGTCTGGCGATGGCGGCTGAGTGGCGCTACCCAGGCCGCAATTGGACCGTGCTATAGTCGCGGGCTTTTCTCAAGGCGCTGCGGCTTCTCTGCGGCGCCAGATTTTCCAAGGCGCCGCCGTCCATCTGCAGCGCCTGCTGCCTGATTCAGGAGAACACCATGGCCGTTCAACAGAACAAGAAGTCGCCTTCCAAGCGCGGCATGCACCGCTCGCACAACGCCCTGGTGACCCCGGGAACCGCCATCGAGCCGACCACCGGCGAGGTGCACCTGCGGCACCACATCAGCCCCAACGGCTTCTACCGTGGCCGCAAGGTGCTGAAGAGCAAGGCCGACGCCTGATCTTCCGCGCAGCCGGCGCCCGCCTGCGGGTGCCCGTCCCGGTGCAGTCTGTCGTCTTCCAGGACCCGGCCCCGCCCGTCGCGAGGCCGGGTTCTGTCGTTGTGTGCGGCGCTGTCGTGCGGGTTTGCGCCAGCGCAGGCGGCAGGGTGCTTCCGCTTGTGTCGGGCCTGCGCATCGCCTACCGTGGCGGCTGGCTGTGCTGACCAGCCTGCCCGTCCCGGCGCCAGCCATCCGATTACCGCCGCTCCCGCCTCCCCCCGACTTCGTGCCTCCGCATCACCCGCACCCCGCCCTGCCGCCCTTGGCCCGTGTCCGGGTAGTGGTCGATGGCATGGGCGGTGACCACGGCCCTTCGGTCACGCTGCCGGCCTGCAAGGCCTTTCTCGACGCCCATCCTGATGCCGATCTGGTGCTGGTCGGCAGCGCCGACGCGCTGGCCCCGGCGCGCGCGTGGCCGCGCACCACCCTGGTCACCGCCACCGAGGTGGTGGCGATGGACGATGCCGTCGAGGTGGCGCTGCGCAAGAAGCGCGACTCGTCGATGCGGGTGGCGATCAGCCAGCTGAAAGCCGGCGAGAGCGGCCAGGCCGCCGCCGACGTCTGCGTGTCGGCCGGCAACACCGGCGCACTGATGGCGCTGGCCCGCTACGTGCTCAAGACCTTCGAGGGCATCGACCGCCCGGCGATCGCCGCGCTGCTGCCCAACCAGGCCGGCGGCTTCACCAAGGTGCTCGACCTCGGCGCCAACGTCGACTGCACGGCCGAGCACCTGCTGCAGTTCGCGGTGATGGGCAGCGCCCTGGTCAGCGCGCTCGATGGCAAGGACGAACCCAGCGTCGGCCTGCTGAACATCGGCGAAGAGACGATCAAGGGCAGCGAGGTGATCAAGCGCGCCGGCGAACTGCTGCGCGAGGCCGGTGCCGCCGGCCAGATCAACTTCTTCGGCAACGTCGAGGGCAACGACATCTTCAAGGGCACGACCGACCTGGTGGTCTGCGACGGCTTCGTCGGCAATGTGCTGCTGAAGACCAGCGAGGGCCTGGCCGCCATGCTGGGCCAGTTCATCAAGGACGAGTTCACCCGCACGCCCCTGTCCAAGCTGGTGGCGCTGGTGGCGATGCCGGTGCTGCAGCGCTTCAAGGCCCGTGTGGACCACCGGCGCTACAGCGGCGGTGCGCTGCTGGGCCTGCGCGGCCTGGTGTTCAAGGCCCATGGCTCGTCCGACGCCTACGCCTTCGAGCGCGCCCTGGCCCGGGCTTATGATGCGGCCCGCAACCGCCTGCTCGACCGGGTGCACGACCGCATCCGCAACACGCTGGCCACGGCTGTCGCCACCGCGCAGGACGGGGATGCGCCCGCCACTTCGGCCACGCCGCCTGCCAAAGCCGCATGACATCCAGCTCCGCGTCTCCCGCCCCGGGCCAGCCCGTCCACACCCGCATTGCCGGCACTGGCAGCCTGCTGCCGCCGCGGCGACTGACGAATGCCGATCTCGCCGCGGAACTGGCGGCCAAGGGCATCGAGACCAGCGACGAGTGGATCGTCGAGCGCACCGGCATCCGCGCCCGCCACTTCGTCGACGCCGGCACCAACGCCAGCGACCTGGCCGCCGGCGCCGCCCGTCATGCCATGGAAGCTGCCGGCTGCCAGCCGTCGGACATCGACCTGATCATCGTCGCCACGTCCACGCCGGACATGGTCTTCCCGTCGACCGCCTGCATCGTGCAGCACAAGCTGGGCATCGCCGGCTGCCCGGCCTTCGACGTGCAGGCGGTGTGCTCGGGCTTCGTCTACGCGCTGACCGTGGCCGACGCGATGATCCGCACCGGCAGCGCCCGCCGCGCCTTGGTGATCGGCGCTGAAGTGTTTTCGCGCATCCTCGACTTCAACGACCGCGGCACTTGCGTGCTGTTCGGCGATGGCGCCGGTGCCGTGGTGCTCGAAGCCAGCGCCACGCCCGGCATCCTGGCCACCGACCTGCACGCCGACGGCAAGCATGTCGGCATCCTGTGCGTGCCGGGCACGGTCTCGGGCGGCCAGGTGCTGGGTGACCCGCTGCTGAAGATGGACGGCCAGGCCGTGTTCAAGCTGGCCGTGGGCGTGCTCGAACAAGCTGCCCGCGCCACGCTGGAGAAAGCCGGCCGGACCGACGCCGACATCGACTGGCTGATCCCGCACCAGGCCAACATCCGCATCATGCAGGGCACGGCCAAGCGGCTGAAGCTGCCGCTGGACAAGCTGATCGTCACCGTCGACCACCACGGCAACACCTCGGCGGCGTCGATCCCGCTGGCGCTGGACGAGGCGGTGCGCTCGGGTCGTGTCCAACGCGGCGACACGCTGATGCTCGAAGGCGTCGGCGGCGGCTTCACCTGGGGTGCGGTGCTGCTCGACTACTGAGCCGCCGGGCCCATCTTCCACTCCACTGAATCCTGCCGACAGGAGCGATCCTCTCGATGACTGCGTTTGCCTTCGTCTTTCCCGGCCAGGGGTCCCAGGCCGTGGGCATGCTCGACGCCTGGGGTGACCATCCCGCCGTGCGCGCCACGCTGGAAGAAGCGTCCGCCGCGCTGGGCGAGGACATCGCCGCCCTGATCGCCGGCGGCCCCAAGGAGCAACTGGACCTGACCACCAACACCCAGCCGGTGATGCTGACCGCAGCCATCGCCGCCTGGCGCGCCTGGCTGGCCGAGGGTGGTGCCCAGCCGGTGGCCGTGGCCGGCCACTCGCTGGGCGAGTACAGCGCCCTGGTCGCTGCCGGCGCGCTGACGCTGGCCGACGCGCTGCCGCTGGTGCGCCTGCGTGCGCAGGCCATGCAGCAGGCGGTGCCGGTGGGGCGGGGTGCGATGGCGGCCATCCTGGGCCTGGACGCCGCCGCCGTGGTCGCCGGCTGCGCCGAGGCCGCTGCCGCCAGCGGCGAGGTGGTGTCCGCCGCCAACTTCAACGACCCCAAGCAGACCGTGATCTCGGGCAGCCAGGCGGGCGTGGCCAAGGCCTGTGAGCTGCTGAAGGCCGCCGGCGCCAAGCGGGCGCTGCCGCTGGCGGTGTCGGCACCGTTCCACTGCGCGCTGATGCAGCCTGCCGCCGAGGCGCTGCGCACCGCCCTGGTCGGCGTGCCGGTCCAGATGCCGGCGATCCCGGTGGTCAACAACATCGACGTCGCCGCGCCGGCCGACCCGGCAGCGATCCGCGATGCGCTGTACCGCCAGGCCGCCGGCCCGGTGCGCTGGGTGGAAGTGGTGGGCGCGCTGAAGGCGCGCGGTGCCACCCACATCATCGAATGCGGTCCGGGCAAGGTGCTGGCCGGCATGGTCAAGCGCATCGACGGCGAACTCGCCAGCGGCGCGATCTTCGACCCGGCTTCGCTGGCCGAGACCAAGGGCGTGCTGGCATGAGCGACACCAAGCAAGTCGCACTGGTCACCGGCGCTTCGCGCGGCATCGGCCGCGCCATCGCCACCACGCTGGCGGCGCAGGGCTTCACCGTCATCGGCACCGCCACCACCGAGGCCGGTGCCGCCGCCATCGGCGAGGCCCTGGCGCCGCATGGCGGGCGCGGGCTGCAACTCGACGTCAACGACGGCGCCGCGGTCGAGGCTGCGATCGACGCCATCGTCAAGGGCGACGGCGGCCTGCACGTGCTGGTCAACAACGCCGGGATCACGCGCGACACGCTGGCCATGCGCATGAAGGACGCCGACTGGGACGCGGTGCTGGACACGAACCTGAAGGCCGTGTTCCGCGCCAGCCGCGCGGCGATCCGGCCGATGATGAAGCAGCGCTTCGGCCGCATCGTCAATATCACCTCGGTGGTGGGTGCCAGCGGCAATGCCGGCCAGGCGAACTACGCCGCCGCCAAGGCTGGCGTGGCCGGCATGACCCGCGCCCTGGCGCGTGAGCTGGGCAGCCGCAACATCACCGTCAACTGCGTCGCACCGGGCTTCATCGCCACCGACATGACGGCCGAACTGCCCGAGGCCCAGAAGGCCGCGCTGCTGGGTCAGATCCCCCTCGGCCGGCTGGGTACGCCCGAGGAGATCGCCCACGCGGTGGCCTTCCTCGCCAGCCCGCTGGCCGGCTACATCACCGGCACCGAACTGCACGTCAACGGCGGCATGGACATGCGCTGAGCCGGCTTGTCCGGCACCCCACGAATCCCACCGGTCACGAGCCCGACCGGCCCGGCGTCAGAGCCTGTCAGGTGACAGGCCGCACCGCCGGTAGAATCCCGGGCTGTTTTTGAATCAACACTCCTGGAGGAGTCATGAGCGATATCGAAGCACGCGTCAAGAAGATCATTGCCGAGCAGCTTGGCGTGGCCGAGGCTGAAGTCACCAACGAGAAGGCCTTCGTGGCCGACCTCGGCGCCGACTCCCTGGACACCGTGGAACTGGTGATGGCCCTCGAAGACGAGTTCGGCATCGAGATTCCCGACGAGGAAGCAGAGAAGATCACCACGGTGCAGCTGGCGATCGACTACGCCGTCAAGCACCAGAAGGCCTGATGCCGGTCTGACATGAGCCGTCGTCGCGTCGTCATCACCGGTCTCGGGCTGATCAGCCCGGTGGGCAACACCGTGGCCGAAGGCTGGGCGAACATCGTCGCCGGGCGTTCCGGCATCGACAACGTCACGCGTTTCGATGCCTCGGGCCTGGCCTGCCGCTTCGCCGGCGAGGTCAAGGGCTTCAATGTCGAGGACTACATCCCCGGCAAGGAAGCCCGCCACATGGACAGCTTCATCCACTACGGGATGGCGGCGTCGATCCAGGCGGTGCAGGACGCCGGTCTGCCCACCGGTGACGCGCTGACCGAGGAATCGGCCGAGCGCATCGGCGTGATGGTCGGTTCGGGCATCGGCGGCCTGCCGATGATCGAGCAGACGCAGATCGAGTACGCCGCACGCGGCGCCCGGCGCATCTCGCCGTTCTTCGTGCCGGCCTCGATCATCAACATGATCTCGGGCCATGTGTCGATCAAGTACGGCTTCACCGGCCCGAACATGGCGATCGTCACGGCCTGCACCACCGGCCTGCACTGCATCGGCGAGGCCGGTCGGCTGATCGAGTATGGCGATGCCGACGTGATGGTGGCCGGCGGTGCCGAGAGCACCGTCTCGCCGCTGGGCATCGGCGGCTTCGCCGCAGCGCGGGCGCTGTCCACCCGCAACGACGATCCCAAGACCGCCAGCCGGCCCTGGGACAAGGACCGCGACGGCTTCGTGCTGGGCGAGGGTGCCGGCGTGCTGGTGCTCGAAGAGTACGAACACGCGAAGAAGCGCGGCGCGAAGATCTACGCCGAGCTCGCCGGCTTTGGCATGGGCGCGGACGCGTACCACATGACCGCGCCCAACGTCGACGGCCCCAAGCGCAGCATGCGTGCGGCGCTGCGCAATGCCGGCCTCAACGCCGACGCGGTGCAGTACCTCAATGCGCACGGCACGTCCACGCCCCTGGGCGACCTGAACGAGACCAACGCGATCAAGCTGGCCTTTGGCGACCACGCGACAAAGCTGGTCGTCAACTCGACGAAGTCGATGACCGGCCACCTGCTGGGCGGCGCCGGCGGCATCGAGAGCGTGTTCACCGCGCTGGCCGTGCACCACCAGGTGTCGCCGCCGACGATCAACATCTTCAACCAGGACCCGGAATGCGACCTGGACTACTGCGCCAACACCGCGCGGGAGATGAAGATCGACGTGGCGGTGAAGAACAACTTCGGTTTCGGCGGCACCAACGGCACGCTGGTCCTGCGCCGCGTGTGACCGCGCCCGGCCACGCGCATGCGCGCTGCGCCGCCGGTCGACGCTGCGCTGGACACCGGGCGGCGTGAGCGCATGCTGACCGTGCTGCTGCATGCACTGGCCGGCGCAGTGCTGGGCGCCTGGCTGGCCCTGCATGCCGAAGTGCGCGCCGTTGTCGCCTGGGCAACTGCCTTGGGTGCCTCGACGACGCTGCTGGCGGCGCTCGGCTGGTGGCTGGCGCGCCGTACCTGGTCATCGACACCCGGCCACCTGCGCTGGGACGGTGCGCAGTGGTGCTGTGCCGGCAGCGGTCACAGCCTGCCGCTGGCACGGGTGGTCGTCGCGCTGGACCTGGGCACCTGGGTGCTGCTGCGCCTGCATCCCGCTGATGGCACCGCGCCGCTCTGGCGGGCGGCCAGCGCCTGCGGCGCGGGTGGGGCCTGGCATGGCCTGCGCCTGGCGCTGGCGGCGCACGCCGGGGCGCCACCGCTGGCCGACGATGGCGAGGCCGCACGGTGACGATCGACGACGCCGACGCGGCCCTGGTGGCGCGCGCCAAGGGAGGCGACCCCCGCGCCTTCGAGATGCTGGTCGTCAAGTACCAGCGCCGCATCGAACGCCTGATCGCCCGGATGGTGCGCGATGTCGACCTGGTGCAGGACATCGCCCAGGAAAGCTTCATCCGCGCCTACCGCGCCCTGCCGCAGTTCCGCGGCGACAGCGCGTTCTACACCTGGCTCTACCGCATCGCCGTCAACACCGCGAAGAAGGCCCTGGTCGACCTGAAGCGTGACCCCTTGGTGACGGAGTCGGCACGGGCCGGGGCCGACGATGACGAGGATGAAACTTCCCGCGTCGAGCGCGAACTAACCGACGGCGAGACACCCGAAGCGGTGCTGGCCAGCAAGGAGATCGCGCGCACCGTGAACGCCGCCATCGAGGCGCTGTCCGAGGACCTGCGGCAGGCCATCACGCTGCGCGAGATCGAAGGCCTGAGCTACGAAGAGATTGCCGAACTGATGAACTGCCCCATCGGCACCGTGCGCTCCCGCATCTTCCGGGCGCGCGAATCGATCGCCCAGCGGCTGCGTCCGCTGCTGGACACGCGCGAAGGCGAACGATGGTGACAGCCCGCCTCCAGCGCCTGCGGCGCGACCCCTTCACCGCCCCGGGCCCGGCCGCCCGGCCGATTGCCCCGAAGACGATTGCCCACCATGTCCAACCGGTCTGATGCTCCCGATCCACGGCGCTTGCGGTTGTCGTCCCTGATGGACGGGGAACTCTCCGGCGACGAGGCGGCCGACGCCTGCGCCCTGTGGCGCCAGGCGCCCGATGCACGTGCCGACTGGCATGCCTGGCACCTGGTTGGCGACGTGCTGCGCAGCGACGATCTGGCGCTGCGCCCTGCCCGCGACGAAGCCTTCCTGCAGGCGCTGCGCCTTCGGCTGGCCGATGAACCGGTGCCGTTGGCGCCCGCCGCGCTGCAGGAGCCGCAGACCGTGGCGTCCACCCCGGTCTCCCTGGCGGCCCATGGTGCTGTCGCGCAGGGGCTGGCCGGGCGCGGTGCGCCCCGGCGCCGTGGTCTGCGCGGCTGGGTGGTGGCCCCGGCAGCATTGGCCGCCGGTTTCCTGGCCGTGGTGGGCGTGACCCTGGTCACCCGTCACACGGCGCCCGAGTCCGGACCGGCGACGCTGGCCCGTGCCGAGGGGCCGGCTGCCGCCGCGTCGGCCGTGCTGGTGCGCAACGCCCAGCTCGACCGCTACCTGTTGGCGCACCGGGCGCTGGCCAGCGGCACCATGGCCGGTGCCGGCGCCGAGCAGCGCATGCACATCGTTTTCGAAGGGCGCTGAGCGTGGGGTGTTTGCGGTCCCCGCGGTGCCGATGGCTGGTCGGTGCCGGCCTGTCTGCGGCGCTGATGCTGGCACCGGGCGCCCGTGCCGGGCAGCCGGCCTCTGCCGCCGCTGCGCTGGCTGCGCCTGCGGTGGCCCCTGTCAGCGATGCCGACGGCTGGCTGCACCGCATCCAGCAAGCGGCGACCGGCAGCAGCTACCAGGGCACGCTGACCTTCAACGTCGGCGGCAGCACCAGCAGCGCGCGTGTGCTGCACCACTGCGATGGCCGCCAGACCTATGAGCGCCTGGAACTGCTCGACGGCGAGAGCCGTGTGCAGTACCGCCACAACGAGCAGGTCGTCACGCTCTGGCCGTCGGCCCGGCGGGCGCTGCTGGAAACGCGTGACCCGGTGGCGCAGTTCCCGGCGCTGCCGGCCGCCAGCAGCGCGCGCGTGCTGGAGAACTACGAACTGCAGAAGGTCGGGCAGGAGCGCGTGGCCGGCCAGGACAGCGATGTGCTGCTGCTCAAGCCCCGCGACCGCCTGCGCTTCGCCCAGCGCCTGTGGGCGCATCGCGAGACCGGCTTGCTGCTGCGCAACGACGTGCTGGGCGCTGCTGGCGAGGTGCTCGAATCGGCCGCCTTCGTCGACCTGAGACTGGGCACCAGGCCGTCGGCCGAGCAGTTCCTGAAGCCGATGAAGCAGCTCGACGGCTGGCGGGTGCAGCGCCCGCCGGTCGAGCGCACCCAGCTGGAAGCCGAAGGCTGGCTGATGAGCAAGCCGGTGCCCGGCTTCCAGCTCGTCAGCAGCGTCCGCCGACCGCTGGACATGGGCCATGGCGATGGCACGCCGCCCCAGGTCATCCAGTCGGTCTTCTCCGATGGCTTGGCACAGGTCTCGGTCTTCATCGAGCGCTACGACCCGCAGCGCCATGTGCGCCCGATGGGCAGCGTCACCGGTGCTTCGCACACGGTGATGGCGCGGCGCGGCGACTGGTGGATCACGGTCGTCGGCGAGGTGCCGATGGCCACCGCCCAGCAGTTCGAGGCCGGGCTCGAACGCAAGCGTTGAAATGCGCGCTTGCCGCCACCACTTCCGCTGGTGGCCGATTTCTCTTTCTGGACCATCACGAGGTGCGTGGATGTCTGAACTGATCGATGCGGGGCCGCGTCCCCTGCGCAGCGGCCGGCGTGCCTGGGTGGCAGCCGGTCTGGTGACGGTGCTGGCTGCAGGCTTGCCGGCCATGCCGGTGCTGGCCCAGACCCGGGTCGAGTTGCCCGACTTCACCGAACTGGTCGAGCGGGTGGGGCCGTCGGTGGTCAACATCCGCACGATGGAGCGGGCGCGCAGCGCAGCGGTGCCGGGCGCAGGTGGCATCGACCCCAACATGGAAGAGTTCTTCCGTCGCTTCGGCATTCCGTTGCCGGGCGGTCGGGGCGCGCCGCGGTCGCCGGGTGGCGGCAACGACGACGAGCCACAACAACGCGGTGTCGGCTCGGGCTTCATCCTGAGCGCCGACGGCTACGTGATGACGAATGCCCATGTCGTCGAGGGCGCCGACGAACTGCTGGTCACCCTGACCGACAAGCGCGAGTTCAAGGCCAAGGTCATCGGCGCCGACAAGCGCACCGACGTCGCCGTGGTCAAGATCGAGACCACCGGGCTGCCGGCGGTCAAGCTGGGCGACGTGGGCAAGCTCAAGGTGGGCGAGTGGGTCATGGCCATCGGCTCGCCCTTCGGCCTGGAGAACAGCGTGACCGCCGGCATCGTCAGCGCCAAGGCGCGCGACACCGGTGACTATCTGCCCTTCATCCAGACCGACGTGGCGATCAACCCCGGCAACTCCGGCGGGCCGCTGATCAACCTGCGTGGCGAGGTGGTGGGCATCAACTCGCAGATCTACAGCCGCTCGGGCGGCTTCATGGGCATCTCGTTCGCGATTCCCATCGACGAGGCGAAGAACGTGGCCGACCAGCTGCGCGCCAACGGCCGGGTGATCCGCGGGCGCATCGGCGTGACCATCGCGCCGGTGACCAAGGACGTGGCCGAGTCGATCGGCCTGGGCAAGGCCACCGGCGCCCTGGTGCGCGGCGCCGAAAGCGGCGGCCCGGCCGACAAGGCCGGCATTGAGGCGGGCGACATCATCACCAAGGTCGACGGCAAGCTGATCGAGAAGTCGGGTGACCTGCCGCGCATCGTCGGCGCTGCCAAGCCTGGCAGCAAGGCCGTGCTGCAGGTCTTTCGCCGTGGTGGCTACCGCGATCTGACGGTGACGGTGGCCGAGTTCGAGCCCGATACGCCGGCGCGTGCCGCCCATGCGGCCAGCGGCCCGTCGGCCGGCGCGGCCAAGGCGGCGCTGGGCCTGACCGTGTCCGACCTGAGCGAGGCGAACCGGCGCGAGCTGAAGCTGCGTGGCGGCGTGCGCGTCGACGCGGTCGACGGCCCGGCGGCGCGCGCCGGCCTGCGCGAAGGCGATGTGATCCTGACGCTGGACAACACCGAGATCACCGACATCAAGCAGTTCCTGGCCGTCGCCGCCAAGGCCGAGAAGTCGCGCGCGGTCAGCGTGATGGTGCGCCGCGGCGAGTGGGTGAACTACCTGGTCATCCGGCCGGGCCGTTGATCCGGTCTGCGGCCGGAGGCTTCATCCGAGTTCGGCCGCGGGTCTTTCCGCATCGTGGCATGTGGGATGGCGGACTGCGGCGACCGGTTTGCATCAAACATCGACTGAGCGGTCGACGCTGTTGTGCGGGCTTGACGGGCGGGAGTTGGTGATCACCAACTCCAACCGTTTGCCGCGGTCGATTGCAGTGGCGACTGGTTAGAATTCGTGCCTTCAGGCGTGGTTTGCAGCGCTTCGCGCCTGGCCTGTCGCACTTGACCAACAGTGACGCCGCACCCTGCCAAGGCTGTGGAAAATTTGTGGACAAGTCGATCCTGTTGGCACACCGCAACGGGCCCGGATGCAGCAACGGCGCGGCTTCCCGGCCGCTCGTTTTGGCTACAATGAAGAGCCAACAAGCAGTTGCCAAACATTTGTTGGAAGGCGCGTCTCCACTTTGGACGTGCCTTTTTTTTTTATGCCCTGCACGCGCTGAACCGGCGCGCGTGCGTGCCCACTGCGGCGCCTGCAGCGTGCCCGGCCATCGCGCCCGGTACAGCGCACCTCCGGGCCACCGATCGCACCCATGGACCACATCCGCAACTTCTCCATCATTGCCCACATCGACCACGGCAAGTCGACGCTGGCCGACCGCCTGATCCACCGCTGCGGCGGCCTGAGCGACCGCGAGATGGAAGCCCAGGTGCTGGACTCGATGGACATCGAGCGTGAGCGCGGCATCACCATCAAGGCGCAGACCGCCGCGCTGCAGTACACGGCCCGCGACGGCAAGGTCTACAACCTGAACCTGATCGACACGCCCGGCCACGTCGACTTCAGCTACGAGGTCAGCCGCTCCCTGAGCGCCTGCGAGGGCGCGCTGCTGGTGGTCGATGCCAGCCAGGGGGTCGAGGCGCAGACAGTGGCCAACTGCTACACCGCGCTGGAACTGGGCGTCGAGGTCGTCCCGGTCCTGAACAAGATGGACCTGCCCAGTGCCGACCCGGACAACGCCAAGGCCGAGATCGAGGACGTGATCGGCATCGATGCCGCCGACGCGATTCCCTGCAGCGCCAAGACCGGCATGGGCATCGACGAGATCCTGGAGGCGGTGATCACCCGCATGCCGCCGCCGCGCGGCAACCCCGACGGTGCGCCTCGCGCCATGATCATCGACAGCTGGTTCGACAACTACGTTGGCGTGGTGATGCTGGTGCGCGTGGTCGATGGCGTGCTGCGCAAGAACGAGCGCATCCGCATGATGGCGACCAACGCCGTCTACCCGGTGGAACAGCTGGGCGTGTTCACGCCCAAGAGCGAGCCGCGCGATGCGCTCAACGCCGGCGAGGTGGGCTTCTTGATCTGCGGCATCAAGGAACTGAAGGCGGCCAAGGTCGGCGACACGGTCACCGTCGAGAAGAAGCTGCCGAACAACGCCGGCCCCGCGACCCAGGCGCTGCCGGGCTTCAAGGAGATCCAGCCCCAGGTCTTCGCCGGCCTGTATCCCACCGAGGCCAGCGAATACGACCAGTTGCGCGACGCGCTGGAGAAGCTGCAGCTCAATGACGCCTCGCTGCGCTTCGAGCCAGAGGTCTCGCAGGCGCTGGGCTTCGGCTTCCGCTGCGGCTTCCTGGGCCTGCTGCACATGGAGATCGTGCAGGAGCGCCTGGAGCGCGAGTTCGACCAGGACCTGGTGACCACCGCGCCCAGCGTGGTCTACGAGGTCGAGCTGGGCGACGGCGAGGTGCTGCAGGTCGAGAACCCCAGCCGCATGCCCGACCAGGGCCGCATCCGCGAGATCCGCGAGCCCATCGTCACCGTGCACCTGTACATGCCGCAGGACTACGTGGGCCCGGTGATGACGCTGGCCAACCAGAAGCGCGGCGTGCAGCTGAACATGGCCTACCACGGCAAGCAGGTCATGCTGACCTACGAGCTGCCGCTGGCCGAGATCGTGCTGGACTTCTTCGACAAGCTGAAGTCGGTGTCGCGCGGCTACGCGTCGATGGACTACGAGTTCAAGGAGTACCGCGCCGCCGACGTGGTGAAGGTCGACATCATGATCAACGGCGACCGCGTCGACCCGCTGGCGATGATCGTGCACCGCAGCCAGAGCCAGTTCCGCGGCCGCGCCGTGGCGGCCAAGATGCGCGAGCAGATCCCGCGCCAGATGTACGACGTGGCGATCCAGGCCGCCATCGGCGCCAACATCATCGCCCGCGAGAACATCAAGGCGCTGCGCAAGAACGTGCTGGCAAAATGCTATGGCGGCGACATCACCCGCAAGAAGAAGCTGCTCGAGAAGCAGAAGGCCGGCAAGAAGCGCATGAAGCAGATCGGCTCGGTCGAGGTGCCGCAGGAGGCCTTCCTCGCCATCCTGCAGGTCGACGACTGACCTGGCTGCGCTGCCCGACACCGACGAAACCGAGAACAACCCACCCATGATGAGTGCTCTGACCGCCGTGCTGTACGGCGCCCTGCTGGTCTACGGCGCCGGTTGGTGGCTGGGTTACTGGATCGGCAACTTCTCGCTGCTGCTGTTCGTGCTGACCCTGGTCACGCTGCTGTACTGGCTGGCCGAGCGGTTCCGCTTCGCCCCGGCACGCGCCGCGGCCGCCGAGGCCCTGGTCGCCCAGGACAGCCAGCGCCGCGCCGAGCTGAACAAGATGGGCATCGCCCAGGTCGATGGCAACGTGGCCGCCGCCCGCGAGAAGCTGCTGATGCAGCCCTGGTGGCTGGACTGGACCGCCGGCCTGTTCCCGGTGATCCTGGCGGTGTTCCTGCTGCGCTCGTTCCTGTTCGAGCCGTTCAAGATCCCGTCGGGCTCGATGGTGCCCACGCTGCTGGTCGGCGACCTGATCCTGGTGAACAAGTTCCACTACGGTGTGCGCCTGCCGGTGCTCAACACCAAGGTGGTGAAGAACAACGACCCGAAGCGCGGTGACGTGATCGTCTTCCGCTACCCGGTCGACACCCGGGTCGACTACATCAAGCGGGTGGTCGGCATTCCGGGCGACGAGATCAGCTATACCAACCAGCGCCTGGCGGTGAACGGCAAGCTGGTCGACGTGCAATCGCTCGGCGACTACTACGACGACGACAGCATGCGCTACGCGCCGAAGTACACCGAGAAGCTGGGCGAGGTGGCGCACAGCATCCTGGTCGACCCCAAGCGCGCCTCGATCTACCGGCCGATGGAGAGCTTCGTCAACTTCCGTGACAACTGCCGCTACACGGCCGAGGGCATCACGTGCAAAGTGCCGGCCGGCCATTACTTCGTGATGGGCGACAACCGGGACAATTCGCAGGATTCGCGCTACTGGGGGTTCGTTCCCGACGAGAACATCGTCGGCCGCGCCTTCATGGTGTGGATGAACTTCGGCAACCTGCGCCGCATCGGCAGCTTCGACTGATGCGGGGCACACAGCGGGGCAGCATGCATCCGTCCTACCGCCAACGGGCACCGCGCCGCGGCCTGACCCTGATCGGCCTGCTGGCCTGGGCCATCATCGTCGGCTTCGTCGGTTACCTGCTGGTGCGGGTGGTGCCCACGGTCAGCGAGTTCTACACGATCCAGAACGTGGTCGACCGCATCGCGGCCAGCCCGGCCAGCACGGTGGCCGAGATCCGCGCTGCCTTCGACAAGCAACGCCAGATCGACGCGACCATCGTGTCGGTGCTGGGCAAGGAACTCGACATCACCAAGCAGAACGAACGGGTGGTGATCAGCTTTGCCTACGAGAAGGAAATCGAGCTGGTCGGCCCGGTGTTCCTCCTGATCAAGTACGCTGGGCGCTCCAAGTGAAGTGGGGACGGTGACCGAGCGCCGCCGTCCGTGCATGCCGCCATGGAATCCAGCCCCGACCCCCGAACCGAGCACCGGCTCGACGCCCTGCAGCAACGCCTGGGCCACCGCTTTGCCGACCTGGCGCTGCTGCAGCGTGCGCTGACCCACCGCAGCTTCGGCATCGAGCACAACGAACGCCTTGAATTCCTCGGCGATGCGGTGCTGGCGATGGCCGTGTCGGCCCTGCTGTACGAGCGCTTTTCCGCGTCCGACGAAGGCGACCTGACCCGCGTGCGGGCCCACCTGGTGCGCGAGGACAGCCTGCACCGCGCCGCCATCGCCCTGGGCCTGCCCGAGGTGCTGCGCCTGTCCGAGGGCGAGGCCCGCGGCGGCGGGGCGCAGCGGCCGTCGATCCTGGCCGACGCGGTCGAGGCGGTGATCGGCGCGCTTTTCCTCGACGGCGGCCTGCCGGCGGCCACGCGCCTGGTGCGGGCACTCTTCGGCGAACTGATCGCCAGCACCGAGGCCGACAGCTGGAGCAAGGACGCCAAGACCGAGTTGCAGGAATGGCTGCAGGCGCGCCGCATCGCCGTGCCCACCTACCGCATCCTGGCCACCCGCGGCCAGGCCCATGCCCAGACCTTCGACGTCGAATGCGCCGTGCCCACATTGGGCCTGGCCGAGCAGGGCGAAGGTCGATCGCGCCGCACGGCCGAGCAGGAGGCTGCGCGCCGAATGCTGGCCAAGCTGAAGGCCAGCGACCGGCCGGGCAGTCCGCTGCGCAGCTGAGCGTCCCCGCTGCACATCGCTGCTTTCCACCACGACCGGACACCACCATCACCGACGCCACCGCCCCCGACGCCTCCGGCGCCACCGAAGCCGCGCCGCAGCGTTGCGGCCTGATTGCCATCGTCGGCCGGCCCAACGTCGGCAAGTCGACCCTGCTGAACGCCCTGGTCGGCCAGAAGATCAGCATCACCTCGCGCAAGGCGCAGACCACGCGCCACCGCATCACCG
>CALMIF010000385.1 GCA_937864045.1 uncultured Aquabacterium sp.
CCTCGCCCCGCCGCCAAGCACATCGGCGACGGATATTTGCAGACCTTCCTTAGGCCCCACAATCCGCATCTGCGCGAACTACCGGAGTAGAAATACCATGCCACATAGCGCTCTCCGATACATTGTCGCCGCCGTAGCCCTATATGCTTGTCTACAGGCCGTTCTGCTGACATTCCAGGTGCAACAGTTTCTCATCGAACCTTACAGCACAGTCGGGTTCATCTCACTCTTGCTTTTTGCAGTCGCGCTTGCTGCCACTTGCATACTTGCGGTTGTGGGCCGCACTGAATTTCACTCCATCGCACTGCTCGTGTGCGTACTTGCGCCACCGTTTTTGGTCTGGGGCATCAGCCGCATAGCCGGTACGCCATTGCTGGAAGCATTCAACCAGGCCATTTGCAACCAAGGCGTTGGCATGTGCTTTCCGCAGGCAGCGTCTTTCCTTTTTATCCTTCCAGTGCTCGCCGCCGTCACGGCCATTTCTCTCGTTGCGGCGGTGCGCATTCAAGCACGGCAAAGTGGGGCCTAACAATTCGCTCAACCGGACGCTACACAGCTTGGCACCGTCCGGGCCTTCATTTCATTCTGGCCCTACCGGCACCAAACTGTTCCGCGCCGGTTAGCTCAAACGTTAGGCGTCAAATTCGAATGACCGACTCCTCCTCTGCGCTGATTGGTGTTCTGCTCACCTCGACCATTGGACTCGGGGCGCTTTGCTACTTGCTCTGGCGGCGCATAGTCGAGATGCGAAGCCAATCTGAACTACAGCGTCGTGAGCATGATGACAAGCGTAGAGAGGCCGTTCAACAGGCAGTCGCTGAAGAGCGCGCCAGAGCAAAGCAAGCGCTTCTCGAGGCGGAAGGCAGGCATGAGGCGGCAATTGAAGAGCAGAAGAAGAGCAACTTCTCGGTTGTCGTACATCCGTTCGTGAATACGGAAGGCCAGAAAGGCATCTTCACCCGCGAAACGAAAGTCGAGATCGGCTACAAGTACCAACTCTTCGTTCAGGGTCTCCCCTGTTTTGAACCGCACGAGATGGTTCTTGAGTCCACCACGCACAAGGAGGTAGACGAGCACATGATCGCCCTCCTGAAGCAAAAGGCTGAACAAGCTGCAGAGTCCGCAGTACTCGCCGGTTCGGGCGGCACTGCCAAGACCGCGATAACTATCGCAAAGGCAGCTCTAAAGGTGCTGCGTTGACGCCTAACATGGAGCTGCAGCCGACGCGCTACGGCGTGCCGCCACTCGCGGCTGGCAATGAGCTTCGCCCATTTTGTGCCAGCCGCTCCTGTCGTCACGCCGCAGCGCGCGGCTGAGCTCTACTACAAGGGCATCCCTAAAAGTCAACTCAAAAGCATTTCCCGGCGAATCGCGCAGCGATTCACCTCGATTGCCAACCAGTCGCCACCAGCGATTCAACAGCGCATTCAGGAGCAAGGTGCGGACTGCAACACTACAACCGGCCTCTGATGCAGCATCCAGTGCTGCGGGCCCTGATGAAAAAGACGCGCGCGGGGGGCTCCATTCGTTAGTCGCGGTCGTTGTCGCCAACGCCGCCATGAGCTATTCGAGCACTCCCCGCGCAGGTCCAACCTTGGTCCATCAACGCAGGCATCACGCGGTGGCAGGAAATCCGTTCAGTTCGGAAGGCTCCCGGGGGTTGCGGTTCGGTGGATCGGTTCGTCGCTGCGCGTCAAGCCGGCGTGAACGCCTCGCCCTTGGCCAGCATCGCCCAGGCCATGCGCGCGTTCTTCGCCGCGATCGCCACCACTGCCTTCCAGTACCCGCGCCGCTCGGCCAGCGCCTGCGCCCAGCGGCTGATGCGGTCGTGCTTGCCACCGGCCGCGGCCAGCGCCGCTCTGGCGCCCAGGATCAGCAGCGTGCGCAAGTAACTGTCGCCGGCCTTGGTGATGTGACCGAGCCGGTTCTTGCCGCCCGAGCTGTATTGCCCTGGCACCAGCCCCAGCCAGGCCGCCACCTGCCGGCCGCTGGCGAAGTCATGGCCATTGCCGATGGCCGCCAGCAGCGCGCTGGCCGTCGTCGGGCCAATCCCAGGCATGCCCATCAGTCGCTGGCTGCGCTCGTCGGCCTGCGCCATCAGCCGGATGTGCTGGTCGTAGGCGGCGATCTGTTCGTCCAGCCGGCGGATCTCGGCCAGCAGATCCATACATGCGGTCTGCGCCCACTGCGGCAGGGCTTCGGCGCGGGTGGCGGCTTCCAGGCGAACCGTCTTGGCCTTCAGCGGCATCACCTGGCCGAACTCGCTGAGCACGCCGCGCAGCCGGTTGATCGTGGCGGTGCGCCCGGCCACCAGACCTTGGCGCACCGTGTGCACCGCCAGCCGCGCCTGCGCCAGCTCGCTCTTCACCGGCACGAAGCGCATGTTCGGCCGCTGCACCGCTTCGCAGATCGCCGCAGCGTCGGCCGCATCGTTCTTCCCGCGCTTGCCGCTCATGCGGTATGGCACGACGAACTTCGGCGCCATCAGCCGCACGGTGTGCCCGAAGGCCATGAACTGCCGCGCCCAATGGTGTGCGCCCGAGCAGGCTTCCATGCCGATGGTGCACGGCGGCAGCTTGGCCACCGTCTCCAGCAACTGATCGCGCCGCACCGCTGGCCGCACCAGCCGCGCCTTGCCGGCATCATCGACGCCGTGCAGGGCAAACACGTTCTTGGCCAGATCGATCCCGACAAACACAATCGTCACAGGCGTCTCCTTGCGGAAGGCTGAGTTGAAGATGAGATTTCGAAACCCCATCGTCAGGTATGCCGGCTCGGGATACCAGCGGGGTTACCGCGGTGCACCGGGTGCGCGGGGGGATGCCCCTTTCATTCGTTAGGCCTCAGGAGTCAACCTTTGCGCGCGCTCGAACTCAAGGTTCCACCACTTCTGCTCACCGCGGCATTCCTCGCGGTCATCGTTGTGGCAAGCCGTCTGCTGCCGGGCGCTGCGCTCTCGTTCCAGTACAACAAGTCGGCCGCTCTTGTCCTCTTGGTGGCGGGCCTGGCGGTACTCCTCGGCGCAGCTCTGCAGTTCCGAATGCTGCGCACCACACTCGACCCCAGAACCCCAGGCAAAGCCAGCCAGTTCGTTGCACGCGGCCTCTATCGCGTCAGCCGAAACCCCATGTACCTGGGCATGGCACTTCTACTCCTCGCAGTAGCTGTGTGGGCTTCCAATGCGGTCGCCTATGCGCTTGTCCTGGCTTTCTGCGTATACCTAACCGAACTACAAATCAAGCCTGAGGAGCGCGCCCTTGAGTCGCTCTTTGGCGCAGATTATCTGGCTTACAAGGCTAGGGTTCGGCGTTGGGTCTGAGGCCGCCCAGTTACAGGAGCGACTACACATGGAAGTCCGTCTCAGGTAACCACTTGGCCAAAGCAACGGCACTCCCGGCCCTGTCGCCAAGCGAGTGCTGAACTTCATGCGGCGTCACTGAAGGTATGCACAAGTCGTCGCTTGCGCGAGTGAAGCTAACCCTCAGGACTCCGGGTCGAACATGATCTCGCGCACCTCCTGCGCGCAGCGGCAGCTGGCGGCGATGCGGGCGGCCCAGGCCAGGGCGTCGGCGCGGGTGGGCACCTCGATGACCGAGAAGCCGCCGACCACGGCCTTGGTCTCGGGCACCGGCCCGGGCGTCACGCTGCCGTCGGTGGCCACGATGCTGGCCTGCTGGCGCAGGATGCCGCCGCCGAAGATCCACACGCCCGCGGCCTTGGCCTGGCGCACCACGGCATGCGATGCCTCGCCAACGGCCGGCCAGTCGGCGTCGGGGATGTGGGCCATCGCGCCATCGTCGAAGCTGATCAGGTAGCGCGGCATGGTGAAGCTCCTCGGTCTGGGGTGAACCGCCGGTCGGCGGGCAGCCCCGATGGTGCAACATCCGCGTCCGCGCCCTGGCGCCGCCACCGAGGAGACGTCCCCATGCTCGAAGGCTCCTGCCACTGCGGTGCCGTCCGCTGGACCTGGAAACATGCCGCGCTGCCCGAGGGCGCCACGGCCTGCAACTGCACCGTGTGCCGGCGCTACGGCGTGCTGTGGATCTACGACCACGAGGACGAAGGCATCACGGTGAGCGGCCCCACCCGCGCCTATGTGCGCGGGCGGGCGGTCGAGTTCCACTTCTGCCCCACCTGCGGCTGCGTCGCCTTCTGGCGCGGCCGGCAGACCGAGGCCGACGGCCGGCGGCGCATCGCGGTGAACCTGCGGCTGACCGAGCCCGGGCCGGTGGCGGCCATCCCCATCGACCACTTCGACGGGCTGGACCGCTTCGAGGACCTGCCGCGCGACGGCAGGTGCGTGGCCGACCTGTGGGCCTGAGCCCGGCACGCCGCGCGGCGTGTCACGATCGGGGCCCAGACCCGTGATTGGCCGGCTGCACGCCGACCACCGCGCCCGCCGATTCCTCCACCACCGTTGTCCCCATGAACACCATCCACTTCGTCGCGATGCTGACCGTGCTGCAGTACATCTTCTTCGGCGCCCTGGTCGGCCAGGCGCGTGGCCGGTACGGCGTGCAGGCGCCGGCGGTCACCGGCAACGAGCACTTCGAGCGGATGTACCGCGTGCAGATGAACACGCTGGAACTGCTGGTGGCCTTCATCCCGGCGCTGTATGCCGCGGGCTGGTACTGGCCGTCGTGGGCCGTGGCCATCGGCGGCGGGGTGTTCATCGTCGGGCGCTTCATCTACTGGCGCGCCTATGTCAGTGACCCGGCCCGCCGCGCCCTGGGCTTCGTGCTGAGCATCGCGCCGACCATCGTGCTGGCGCTGGCCGGCATCGCCGGGGCGGTGCGCGCCGTCGCCATGCGCTGAGCATGCGGCGCGGCGCCCTGGCCAGGCCCCACCTGGCGCTGGCCTTGCTGACCTTGAACGGAGCCGCCATGGCCATCGACCTTGCCCCGCTGTGGGACTTCAACCGCCCCGACGAGAGCGAGCGCCGCCTGCAGGCCGCGCTGGCCACGGCCCAGGGCGACGACGCCCTGGTGCTGCGCACCCAGATCGCCCGCACCCACGGCCTGCGGCGTGATTTCGACACCGCCCGCCGACTGCTGGGCGAGATGGAGCCCGCGCTGGCCACGGCCGGGCCCGAGGTACAGGCCCGGCATGCGCTGGAGCTGGGCCGCAGCTGGGTGTCGGCCACGCATGCGCCCGGTCAGCTGACCCCCGAGGCCAAGGCGCTAGCGACCCAGGCCTACGACCGCGCCCTGGCCGTGGCGAAGGCGGCGCGGCTGGACGGCCTGGCGATCGACGCCATCCACATGCGCGCCTTCATCGACACCGCACCCACCGACCAGCTGCGCTGGGGGCAGGAGGCGCTGCAGATCGCGCTGGCGTCCGACCAGCCGGCGGCCCGGCGCTGGGAGGGCTCGATCCGCAACAACATCGGCGTGGCGCTGAACCAGCTGGGCCGCCACGACGAGGCCCTGGCCCAGCTGCAGCAGACGCTGGCGCTGCGCGAGCGCACCGGCAACGCCGAGGCAGTGCACGTGGCGCGCTGGATGGTGGCGCACACGCTGCGGCTGCTGGGCCGCGTGGACGAGGCGCTGGCCCTGCAGCTGGACCTTGCCCGTGCGGGCGACGCCACCGGCCAGCCCGACCCGTCTGTGTTCGAGGAGCTGGAGGCGCTGTACCGCGCCCGGGGCGAGAACGATCTGGCAAGCCGCTGGGCCGCGCGCCGCAGCGCCGCAGCCGGCCGCTGACCGCCGCGTAAGATCCCCACGACGTCGCCACCTGTCCCCTGCGCCAGGGCCCCGCCGGGCCCGGCGTCCGTTGCCGCCCCGGCAGCCAGAGCCCGAGAGCCCCCACCGATGCCCCGTAGCCGCCTGCCCCGCGCCGCCGCCGCCGTGCCCCACCGCCCCGCCGTGCTCGCGCCTGTCGCGCTGGCGGCCTGCGCATGGCTGCTGAGTGCCTGCAGCACGCTGGAACAGCAAGCCAACCCGGGCGCCGCGGCGCCGGGCACGCCGGCCGCACCAACGGCAGCCGCCCGACCGGCCGGCCCCGCGCCGGCCGCGTCGGCGGCCACGCCTGCCGGCGGCGCCGCCGCAGCGCCGGCACCGGCACCGGGCCAGCCGCCGCCGTTCGCCACCGTCATCAAGGACGCCAAGCCCACGCACGGCCTGTTCAGCGTCTGGCAGAAGGACGAGCGGGTGTGGATCGAGCTCAAGCCCGAGGACTTCGACAAGCCCTTCTTCCTGAGCCCCAAGCTGCGCACCGGCATCGGCGAGGCGGGGCTGTACGGCGGGCTGATGGTGCGGGCGCCGACGCTGGTGCAGTTCCGCCGCCAGCACAACGTGGTGCAGCTGGTGGCCCTCAACCAGCAGCAGATCGCCCGCGCCGGCACGCCCGAGGCCCGGGCGGTGGCCGCGGCCATCTCGCCCAGCCTGCTGGCGGCGGGCCCGGTGGCCAGCGCGCCCCACCCCGACCGCAAGGCGGTGCTGGTCGACCTGAGCGCCATGCTGATGAACGACCTGCTGGGCGTGGGCGCGCACCTGCAGCGCACCTACCGCCAGAACTACGCGCTGGACGTGCGCAACTCGGCCGTCACCGGCGTGCGCGGCCAGCCCGGCCTGCTGGTGCTGGAGACCAACAACCACTTCGCCACCGCCAGCATCGCCCTGCCCCAGCCCGGCACGCCGCCGGGCGCGCCGGTGCCCACCGTGCCGGGCGGCCTGCCCGATGCGCGCAGCCTGTTCGTGGGGATGCACTTCTCGCTGCTGCAACTGCCCGAGCAGCCGATGCCGGCGCGCCGCGCCGACCCGCGCATCGGCCACTTCCAGGTCGCAACAGACGACTTCAGCGACGACCTGCTGCGCAGCCCGCGCCAGCGCTTCGTGGCGCGCTGGCGGCTGGAGCAGAAGGACCCGGCCGCCGCGCTGTCCGAGCCGGTCAAGCCCATCACCTTCTGGCTGGACCGCAACATCCCGCTGAAGTACCGCGCCACCATCACCGCCGGCGTGCTGGCCTGGAACAAGGCCTTCGAGCGCATCGGCTTCAAGGACGCCATCGTCGTCAAGCAGCAGGCCGACGACGCCGACTTCGACACGCTGGACGCCGGCATCGCCTCGCTGCGCTGGATGGCCAACCGCGAGCCCTCGTTCGGCGCCATCGGCCCCAGCCATGCCGACCCGCGCAGCGGCGAGATCCTGGACGCCGACATCGGCATCGAATCGCTGAGCTCGCGCAACCTGCGCAACCTGCGCGCCCGCGTGCTGGGCGGCACCGGCAGCGCCGCCGCCGCACAGGACTGGGCCGAGCTGCTGCAGGTGGCCAGCCCGCCCACGGCCGACATGCTGGCGCAGGGCGTGGGCCACGACCCGCTGCAGTGCCGCCATGCCGACCATGCGGCCGAGCAGGTGGGCTATGCGCTGGACGTGCTGGCCGCCCGCGGCGACATCGACCCCGACGGCCCCGAGGCCGAGGCCTTCGTGCAGGCCTACCTGCTGGACACCACCATGCACGAGGTGGGCCACACGCTGGGCCTGCGGCACAACTTCCGGGCCTCGCAGGCGGTCAGCGCCGCCCGCGTGGCCGACCCCGATTTCACCCGCCAGGAGGCCTTCACCGGCAGCGTCATGGAGTACGCCGCGGTGAACCTGCCGCGCCCTGGCGAGCCGGTGCCCGCGCCCTTCCAGACCACCCTGGGCGCCTACGACTATTGGGCCATCGAATACGCCTACAAGCCCATCGCGCCGGCGCAGGAGAAGGCCGAACTGGCCCGCATCGCCGCGCGCAGCGGCGAGCCGGCGCTGGCCTTCGGCACCGACGAGGACAACTTCCTCGGCATCGACCCGGACGCGCTGCAGTTCGACCTGGGCGACGACATGCTGGCCTTCGCGGCGCGGCGCTTCGACATCGTGCGTGACCTGTTCCAGCGCCAGGAGACCCGCGCGCTGAACCCGGGCGAGGACTATGCCGGCCTGCGCCGGGCGCTGGCCTTCGCGGTGCGCGACGCCGGCCGCGCCGCCGGCGTGCTGCTGCGCCAGATGGGCGGCGTGCGCACGCTGCGCGACTTTCCCAACACCGGGCGCGACCCGCTGCAGCCGCTGCCGGCGGCGGCCCAGCGGGCGGCGCTGCAGCTGCTGTCGCAGCGGGTGCTGGCGGCCGATGCCCTGGTCGTCAGCCCCGCGCTGCAGCGGCGGCTGGCGCCCGACTTCTTCGAGCGCGGCGAGCAGCTGGCCACGCCCACGGAATACCCGCTGGCGCAGACGGTGCTGGACCTGCAGCGCGCCATCCTCAACCGCCTGATGAGCGACGCCCTGGCCGCCCGCGTGCTCGACAGCGAGACCAAGTTCAGCACGCCGGCCCAGGCCCTGCGCCTGGGCGAGCTGTACGACCAGCTGGAAGCCGACATCTGGAGCGAGCTGGCCACCGGCAGCGACATCCCGCAGCCGCGGCGCGAGCTGCAGCGCGAGCACGTGAGCCGCCTGGCCGCCCTGGTGCTGCGCCCGGCCACGATGACCCGCAGCGATGCCCGCGCCCTGCTGCGCACCCGCAGCGCGGCCCTGGCGCTGAAGCTGGAGCGCGCCGCCCAGCGCAAGGGCCTGAGCACCGAGGCGCAGGCCCACCTGGTCGACAACGCCGAGACGCTGCGCAGCGCGCTGGCCGCGCCGCTGCAGCGCGCAGGCGGCTGAGTCAGCGCCCGGTCAAACGCCGCCGGGCGCCGCGCGGCGGGCGTGGTCCAGCCACTGCGCCAGGCTGGCCGCCAAGTCGCCCTGGCTGAAGCTGCAGCTCTCCTCGCTGAACAGCGCGCTGGCTTCCAGCGGCGCCAGCAGCTGCTCCAGCACCGCGGCATAGCGCGGCGGCAGGCCGGGCCAGGCCGCGGCGGCGGTGCGCCACTGCACGGCCAGCGCGGTGGCACCCAGCTGCCCGGCGCGCCAGGCGGTGATGGAAGCGGCCAGGTCGTCGGCGCGGCTCATGCGGTGGTCTCCAGGTCACGCCCCAGCCAGGCGGCGCCGCGCACGCCCGAGGCATCGCCATGCAGCGCCGGCAGCAGGCGGGTGCGCACCGGCTCGCGCACGCCGCCCGAGAAGATCCAACGGCCCCACAGCGCCGGCACCGCGGTGTAGGTGGCGGCCATGCGCGACAGCCCGCCGCCCAGCACGATCACGTCCGGGTCGAGCAGGTTGATCACGCCGGCCAGCGCCCGCGCCAGGCGCTGGTCCCAGCGCGCCAGCGTCGCGGCACAGGCGGCATCGCCATCGGCCGCGCGTTGTGCGATCTGCAGTGCCGTGAGCGCACCGCCATGCAGGCGGGCGTGGTCGGCGGCGATGCCGGGGCCGCTGCACAGGGTCTCGATGCAACCGGCCTGGCCGCAGTAGCAGGCCAGGCGCGGCTCGTCGGCGTCGGCCCAGGGCAGCGGGTTGTGGCCCCATTCGCCGGCCAGGCGGTTGGGCCCGGTCAGCACCTGTCCACCCACGGCGATGCCGGCGCCGCAGCCGGTGCCCAGGATGGCGGCGAACACCACCGGCGCGCCGCGGCCGGCGCCGTCGGTGGCCTCGGACAGCGCCAGGCAGTTCGCGTCATTGCCAAACGCCACCGGTTGGCCCAGGCGGGCCTGCAGGTCACGCTGCAGCGGCCGGGCGTTCAGGCAGGTGGTGTTGGCGTTTTTCACCAGGCCCTCGGCGCTGAGGCTGCCTGGTCCGCCGATGCCCACCGTGGCCGCACAGCCCGCCGCCGTGGCGGCCGCTCGCCCCTGCTGCACCAGGGCGCAGACGGCATCGAGCATCGCGTCGTAGCCCTGGGCGCTGGGCGTGGCGATGCGCTGGCGCCAGCGCTCGGCGCCGGTGGCGTCCAGCGCCACCGCCTCGGTCTTGGTGCCGCCCAGGTCGACGCCGATGGCCCAGGCCGGGCTCACAGCGGCTCGGTGCGCCGCAGCAGCCAGGCCAGTGCGTCGGCATCCGACGCGGCGCTCAGGCGCGGCGCCAGGCGTTCACGCACGGTGGCGTGGTAGCCGTTGAGCCAGGCGATCTCGTCCGGGCGCAGCAGCGCGGGCTCGATGCAGCGGGCGTCGATGGGGCAGAGCGTCAGCGTCTCGAAGGCCAGCATCTCGCCGAAGGCGCCGTTCTCGGCCGTGGCCACCGGCACGTTGAGCAGCAGGTTCTCGATGCGGATGCCCCACTGGCCGGGCCGGTACACGCCCGGCTCGTCGCTGGTGATCATGCCGGGCTCCATCGCCATGTGGGGCTCGGGCACGGCCTTGCTGATGGTCTGCGGGCCCTCGTGCACGTTCAGGAAGTAGCCCACGCCGTGGCCGGTGCCATGGCCGAAGTCCAGGCCGTCGGCCCACAGCGGCGCCCGCGCCAAGGTGTCGAGAAAGGGGCTGAGCGTGCCGCGCGGAAAGGTGGCGCGCGCCAGGTTCATCATGCCCTGCAGCACCCGCGTGAAGTCACGCTTGTGGGCGGCGGTGATGGTGCCCACCGGCCACACGCGGGTGATGTCGGTGGTGCCGCCCACGTACTGGCCGCCGCTGTCGATCAGCAGCAGGCCGTCGCCGTCGAGCCAGGCATACGACTCTGGCGTGGCACGGTAGTGCGGCAGCGCGCCGTTGGCATTGAAGCCGGCGATGGTGGAAAAGCTCAGGCCGACGAAGCCGGGCAGCTTCGCCCGCTCGGCGCTGAGCTTCTCGTCGATGGTGAGTTCGCTGATGCGCTCACCCCGGGCCAGTGCCGCCTCGAACCAGGCGTAGAAGCGGCACATTGCCACGCCGTCGTCGACCATCGTCTGGCGCACGAAGGCGGCCTCGGCGGCCGTCTTGCGGCTCTTGAACAGGGTGCTGGGGTTGATGGCCTCGACCACCTTCACGCCCGCCGCCACCTGCTGGCGCAGGCCCAGGGTGATGCGGCGCGGGTCGACCAGCAGCACGCTGCCCGACGGCAGCGCCTGCAGCGCCGGCCCGGCCTGGGCGTAGTCGGCCAGGCGCAGGCCGTCGGCCGCCAGCTGCTGCGCCAGGTCGGCCGGCACCTTGCCGGCGCCGACGAACAGCGTGGCGCCGGTCAGGTCGACCAGCAGGTGGGCCAGGAAGACCGGGTTGTACTCGACGTCGGTGCCGCGCAGGCTGGTGATCCAGGCCACGTCGTCGACGGTGGACACGACATGGTGCGTGGCGCCGCTGCGGGCCATGGCCTGGCGCACGCGGGCCAGGCGCTCGGCACGCGGCACATCGGCCTGCGGCGCAGCATGGGCGTCGATGCGGCCCGCCGGCAGCGCCGGGCGGTCGGGCCAGGCGTCGGCCAGCAGGTCGGCATCGGTCTTCAGCGTGACGCCGGCGGCGTCCAGCGCGCTGCGCAGCAGTTGCGCAGCGGCCAGGCCCAGCACGGCACCGTCGACCGCCACCGTGCCGCCGCGCGGCGTGTGCTCGGCCAGCCAGCCGATGTGGTGCGTGGCCGCGCCGGTGGGGATCTTCACCAGGTCGATGCCGCTGCCCAGCAGCTGGGCCTCGGCCTGCTGCCAGTAGCGGCTGTCGGCGAACAGCGCCGCGCGGTCCGCCGTGATGACCAGGGTGCCCATCGAGCCAGTGAAGCCCGACAGCCATTCGCGGCCCTGCCAGTGGCCGGGCAGGTATTCGGACAGGTGCGGGTCGGCACTGGGCACCAGCAGCGCGTGCGCGCCATGCCGGGCCAGGGCCTGCCGCACCGCGGCGATGCGGTCGCGGACCGGGTTGACGCGGGTGTCCATCGTGGCTCCCTTGACTTGGATCGCGGGATTCTAGGTTTGTGTCCAGGGCATGAACTGCCAGGGGCTTGCAGGGCTGATCGACCGACCGCACGTGCCGCCCCGCCTACAATCGACAGCGTCAGGGCGCCACCAGTCACGCCCTCGCAGTCGATTCCGACCTCCGATCCGAACTGTCCGCCTTCCCGACTGGGGCCCTTGGCAACAAGCGGCTGCAGGCTGACCGCGATCCGCCCCACCCTCAACCGGGGCGCTCCAACTCCATGAAATTCACCGATCTCGGCCTTGCCGAGCCGCTGCTGCGCGCCATTGCCGACCAGGGCTACGACACGCCCACCCCGATCCAGGCGCAGGCCATTCCCGCCGTGCTGCAAGGCGGCGACCTGCTGGCCGGCGCGCAGACCGGCACCGGCAAGACCGCCGGCTTCACGCTGCCGATGCTGCAGCGCCTGTCCAGCGAGCCGGCGAAGAAGGACGCCAAGGGTCGCATCGTCATCCGTGCCCTGATCCTGACACCCACCCGCGAGCTGGCGGCGCAGGTCGAGGAAAGCGTGCGCACCTACGGCAAGTACCTCAAGCTCACCAGCATGGTGATGTTCGGCGGCGTGGGCATGCAGCCGCAGATCAACGCGCTGCGCCGCGGCGTCGACATCCTGGTGGCCACGCCCGGCCGCCTGCTCGACCACCACCAGCAGGGCACGCTGGACCTGAGCCACGTGCAGATCTTCGTGCTCGACGAAGCCGACCGCATGCTGGACATGGGCTTCATCCACGACATCAAGAAGGTGCTGGCCATCGTGCCGGCCAAGAAGCAGAGCCTGCTGTTCTCGGCCACCTTCAGCGACGAGATCAAGACCCTGGCCGACCGGCTGCTGAACAGCCCGGCGCTGATCGAGGTCGCCCGGCGCAACCAGACCAACGAGTCCATCGCGCAGAAGGTGCACCCGGTGGGCCGCGAGAAGAAGAAGGCGCTGCTGAGCCACCTGATCAAGACCGGCGACTGGCACCAGGTGCTGGTGTTCACGCGCATGAAGCACGGCGCCAACCGGCTGGCCGAATTCCTCAACGACGAAGGCATCAGCGCGATGGCGATCCACGGCAACAAGAGCCAGGGCGCACGCACCAAGGCGCTGGCCGACTTCAAGAGCGGCGACCTGCAGGTGCTGGTGGCCACCGACATCGCCGCCCGCGGCATCGACATCGACCAGCTGCCGCACGTCGTCAACTTCGAGCTGCCCAACGTGCCCGAGGACTATGTGCACCGCATCGGCCGCACCGGCCGTGCCGGCGCCCAGGGCGAGGCGGTCAGCCTGGTCTGCCTGGACGAGGAGATCTTCCTGCGCGACATCGAGAAGCTGATCAAGCGCCAGATCCCCAGCGAGGTGATCCCGGGCTTCGAGGCGCCGTCCGGTGAACGCGCCGAGCCCATCGTGCTGGGCCGCATGACCATCGGCGTGGGCGGCACGCGCCGCAATGCCGGCGGCGGCTTCGGTGGCGGCCGGCCGGGTGGCGGCGGTGGCGGTGGTGGCGGCCGTCGTGACGGCGGCGGCCGACCGGCAGCCGGCGGTGGCCGACCGGCCGGTGGCGGCGGCGGCGGCGGCAACGGCGGCGGTCGTCCCGCGTCGGCCGGCGGCCGGCCCGCAGGTGGCGGCGGTGGTGGTGGCCGCCCGGCGGGTGGCGGTGGCTTCGGCGGCGCCCGGCCTGCCGGCGGTGGCGGTGGCGGCGGTGGCCGCCCCGGCAACCGCCCTGGCGGCCCGAAGCGCTGACCACGGCAGGCGCGCGCAGCACCGTGGCCGGCTCGCCATCCGCCCGCGTCGCCGTGGCCGGTGCCACCGGCCTGGTCGGCCGGGCGCTGCTGGCACGGTTGGCGGTTGATGCGCGGGTCGGCCCCGTCACCGCACTCGTGCGCCGGCCCGGCGGGCTGCCGGCGGCGGTGCAGCCGCTGGTCGTCGACTGGACCCGGCCCGGCCTGGACGCGACGCTGCCGTCCATCGATTGGGCCTTCTGCGCGCTGGGCACCACGATCAAGGTCGCCGGCTCGCAGGCCGCGTTCCGCGCGGTGGATGTCGATGCCGTGCTGGCCTTCGCGGCCGCGGCACGTGCCGCCGGTGCCAACCGTTTCGGCCTGGTCTCGGCGATGGGCGCCGATGCGCGCTCCAGCGTCTTCTACAACCGCTGCAAGGGCGAGGTGGAACAGGCGCTGACGGCACAAGACTGGCCGCGGCTGGTGATTGCCCGGCCGTCGCTGCTGCTGGGCGAGCGCACCGCGCTGGGCCAGCCGCAGCGGCCGGCCGAGGCACTGGCGCAGCGGCTGATGCCGGCCGTCGGCTGGCTGATCCCGAAGGCCCTGCGGCCGATCAGCGCCGACGCCGTGGCCACCGCGCTGGCCGAGGCGGTGGCGGCGCCCGGCGAGCCGCTGCAGATCCTGCCGTCCGACGCGCTGCAGGCGCTGGCCGAGTGCAGCCTGAAGCGCTGAGCCGCGCCGGACCTCAGCGCCCGGCGCAGACCGGGCAGGCGTTCTGCCGCGGCAATCGGATCTCTGTCCACTCCATGCGCCGCGCATCGAGCATCTGCAGCCGGCCGGCCAGCGAGGTGCCGGTGCCCGCCAGCAGCTTCAGCGCCTCGGCCGCCTGCAGGCTGCCGATGATGCCCACCAGCGGCGCGAACACACCCATGGTCGCGCAGCGCACCTCCTCGAAGGTGCTCTCCTGCGGAAACAGGCAGGCATAACACGGCGCCTCGGCGTCCCGCACGTCGTACACGCTGATCTGGCCGTCGAAGCCGATCGCCGCGCCCGACACCAGCGGCTTGCGCGCCGCCACGCAGGCGGCATTGACCGCATGCCGCGTCTGGAAGTTGTCGCTGCAATCCAGCACCACGTCGGCGCGGGCCACCGCCTCGGCCAGCCAGGCAGCATCGGCGCGGTGGATCACCGCGTCGACCACCACGTCGGGGTTGATCGCGGCAATCGTCTGCTTCGCCGACTCCGCTTTGGGCTGGCCGACCCGCGAGAGGTTGTGCGCGATCTGGCGCTGCAGGTTGGTCACGTCCACCGTGTCGTGGTCGACCAGCGTGATGCGGCCGACGCCGGCCGTGCCCAGGTACAACGCCACCGGCGAGCCCAGGCCACCGGCGCCGATCACCAGCGCGTGGCCGTCGAGGATGCGCTGCTGGCCCTCGACGCCGATCTCGTCAAGCAGGATGTGGCGGGAATAGCGCAGCAGCTGGTCGTCGTCCATCAGGCGAGCATAGCCGCGCCCGCGGGCAAGTCGATCAGCGCGGCTTTCAGTCCAGCGCGTCGGTCTTGCCGCTGTTGACGTCGAGCCAGTTGACCTTCACGTTCGCCCCCTGGCGCACCAGGTCGACGTTCTGGCCCTCGAACTTGCCGTCGGCCCCAGCGCCCACCTGCCACAGCGTGGCGGTGCGGTCGCCACGCTCCAGGCGGATGGTCGCCGGGTCGCTGGCGACCGCGGGCCTTGGCGACGGCCGCCTTGTAGACGGTGTCGAGCTGGCGATCGCGCGCGGCCAGGCCGGCATCGGCGCCGATTGCCTGCTCGACCTTGCCCTGGGCCTTGGCGCAGTTGAAGGTGGGGCCGTCGGCGGCCTGGGCGGCGGCAGCCAGCAAGAGGAGCACGGCGGCGGCGGCGAGTCGGGAAGGGGTGTGCATGTCGATGGTCAGATCCATGGAAAGCTTGTCACCAGATGCGCACGCGGTCGGCCGGCTTGCGCCACATCGCATCGCCGGGCCGGGTGCCGAAGGCCCGGTGGAAGGCGTCGAGGTTCATCAACGGCGCATCGCCGCGCACCACGCTGTTGCCGTGCACGTCGGAGGCGGCCAGCACGCGGATGCGCTCCTCGCGGGCCTTGTCGACCCAGAGCTGGGCGCAGGCGACCAAGCAGCGCTGGTCGGTGCTCAGGCCGTCGATCTTCGGCTGCGGCTTGCCCTTCAGGGCACGGTGCAGCGCGGCATGGGCCAGCGTCAGGCCGCCCAGGTCAGCGGGGCCGTTGGCGCGCACGGCCTCGTCCAGGTCGGCGTGGATCGGCTGCAGGCCGGCGGCGTCGCGCCGTGGCATGTCCAGCGCGGCGCGGTAGTAGCCGCCCACCTGCTGCGCCGGACTGCCCTTGGCCGCCTGGCCCCGGCTGGCCTTGACGGCCCATTGCTGCAGCTGCGCGTCCAGATTCGCACCCAGCATCGAGAACCCGCCGATGTCGGATTCGGCATCGGGAATCGTCAGCCGCTTGAGCCAGCTGCCATTGGCATGGGCATGGAAGTCCTGGCGCGGATCGACGCTGCGGTCCATGTGGCTGGCCGAGTAACCGATCGGCCCGGTGGGCGCCTGCGCACTGGCCTGGACCGGCCGGTGGATCACGCCTGCCACCCCGGGCGGGGCAGCCACGGCGGCAACAGCGCAGAGTGCAAACAGGACAGCGGCGACGGGTGCGTGCATGGCAATGTTGACTGTGGGGGAATCATCAAGATTCCCTCACAGCCCCAGCATCGGCACCATTCCCTGAACCGCAACGGGCCTGCGCAGCGCAGGCATGAAGAAGCCCGCCGAAGCGGGCTTGTGCGGCGCGCCGGACGCTCAGCGCTTGTCGGCGTCGACCTCAGCCTTGCGCTCGCTCTGCGTCTTGCTGACCGCCACCGGCTTGCCCTTGAGCTGGTTCAGCGCCTGCACCAGCGGAAAGTCCTCGGCGCTGCCGAACTCGGGCAGCGGCTTGGGCGCTTCCTTGGTCTTGGCCGACAGCTCTTCGAGCTTCTTGCGCGCTTCCTCGCGCGCCTTCTCGCGGGCCTCGTCCTTCTTCTCGTCGGCGCCGCCCAGGTGCTTCTCCAGGTCGGCCTCGCGCATGCGCAGCGCGGCGAAGACGTTGCCCTCGGCGGTCTCGTCGAGCCAGACGTCGGGAACGATGCCCTTGGCCTGGATGCTGCGTCCGCTGGGCGTGTAGTAGCGGGCGGTGGTGATCTTCAGCGCGGTGTCGGCCGACAGCGGGCGCACGGTCTGCACCGAGCCCTTGCCGAAGGTCTGCGCGCCCATCACGGTGGCGCGCTTGTGGTCCTGCAGCGCGCCGGCCACGATCTCGCTGGCGCTGGCCGAGCCTTCGTTGACCAGCACCACCAGCGGCACGGTCTTCAGCGCGGCGGGCAGGCGCTTGAGCGGGTCGCCATTGCCGCGGCGCACGTAGAACTCGGGCGAGGCCTTGAAGGTGGCGCGGCTCTCGGCGATCTGGCCGTTGGTGCTGACCACCACCACGTCGGTGGGCAGGAAGGCCGCCGACAGCGCCACCGCGCCTTCGAGCAGGCCGCCGGGGTCGTTGCGCAGGTCCAGCACCAGGCCCTTGATGTTCGGGTCGGCCTTGTACAGCTCCTCGACCTTGCGGGCGAAGTCGTCGACGGTGCGGTCCTGGAACTGGCTGACGCGCACCCAGGCATAGCCCGGCTCGACCATCTTCGCGCGCACGCTCTGCACGCGGATCTCCTCCCGCACGATGGTCACCGGGAAGCTGCGGTTCTCGGCCTTGCGGAAGATGGTCAGCTGCACCTTGGTGGCCGGCTCGCCGCGCATGCGCTTGACGGCCTGGTCCATGCTCAGGCCCTTGACCGCCGTGTCGTCGATGCGGGTGATCAGGTCGCCCGGCTTCAGCCCGGCGCGGAAGGCCGGTGAGCCCTCGATCGGCGAGACCACCTTGACCAGGCCGTCCTCCATGCCGATCTCGATGCCCACGCCGACGAACTTGCCCGTCGTGCCCTCGCGGAATTCCTTCAGCGTCTTCTTGTCGAAGTACACCGAGTGCGGGTCGAGCCCGGCCACCATGCCGCTGATCGCGTCGGAGATGAGCTTCTTCTCGTCGACCGGCTCGACGTAGTCGCTCTTGACCATGCCGAACACCGCCGCCAGCTGCTGCAGTTCCTCCAGCGGCAGCGGCGACAGCGCGTTGCGCGCGAAGGCCTGCAGCTGCATCGTGGTCAGCGCGCCGGCAACGGCACCCACGGCCAGCAGGCCCGCCACCTTGAATTTGCCCGTCATGTGCCCGCCTTGGGCCTGGATGGCCCGCCTTACCAGAGAAAGATGGTCCAGTATAGGGCGCCCGTTTTGCTGCAGTGTGCACGCCGGACGTGAAAGTCGCCCCGCTTCCGGGGCCTTCATCGGGGCTTCAGCTCGGCGGAGTCAGACGCCCAGCCGGTCGGCCAGCTCGGCCAGGCTGGCCACCACGTGCTGCGGCGTGCGTGCCGGCAGGCCGGTGTCGGGCCCGCCCGGGCGGCGCACCCAGGCCGCCTGCAGGCCGGCGTCGAGCGCGCCGTCGACGTCCAGTGCCGCGTCGTCGCCCACGTGCAGCGTGGCGTCGGCGGCCGAACCAGCGCGTGCGCAGGCCGCCGCAAAGGCCGCCGGCGCGGGCTTGGCCAGGCCCAGGTCGCGGGCGCTGACGGTGGCGCGGAAGTGCAGGCCCAGGCCGGGCACCCGCTGCACGTCGGCGTTGCCGTTGGTCAGCGCCACCACCGGCCAGCGCGCCGCGAGCCGGCCCAGCGCCGGCAGCACGTCGTCGAACAGGTCCACGCGCTGGCGTTCGGCGAAGAAGACCTCGAAGGCCGTGGCCGCCAGTGCCGGGTCGTCGCCAGCGGCCTGCAGGGCACGGCGGATGGTCTCGCGGCGCAGCGCCGAGAGGTCATGCGCCCAGTCCGGCCGGTCGGCCACCACGGCGCGCCGCAGCGCCAGCCAGGCAGCCTTGTCGTGCGCCGCGCTGGTGGCCGGCGCATGCTGCGCCAGCCAGGCGTGCATGGCGGCCTCGGCGCGGCGCAGCGTCGGCGCCATCGGCCACAGGGTGTCGTCGAGGTCGAGGGTGATGGCCTGCAATGTCATGGGGCCGGCATGCTAGGCCATGCGCAGCGCTGCAGCCCGGTGTCACCTGCGCGATAAGCTCCCGATCATGGACATCAAGCCCGACCCCAAGACGGATGCCAAGACCGACCCCAGGCCCGGCGCCGAACTGACGGCGCGCAACTTTCCCAGCGCCGGCGAGGAGGCCAGCATCGCCCGGCGCGCCTCGCGCTATGGCGGCCCGGAGAGCGCCTACCGCCTGGCCTTCACCGACACCGACTTCCTGCTGCGCGAGGAACTGCGGCCGGTGCGCATGCAGCTGGAGCTGCTCAAGCCCGAGCTGGTGCAGACCGAGCAGGGCATCGAGTCGACGATCGTGATCTTCGGCAGCGCCCGCATCACCAGCCCCGAGACGGCCCGGACGCGCCTGGCCGCGGCCGAGGCCGGCGGCGACGCCCAGCTGGTCGCGCGCGCCCGCACCGCCCTGGCGATGAGCCACTACTACGACGAGGCACGGCGCTTCGCCGGCCTGGTGACCGAGCGCTCGCGCACCCTGGAGACGCCGATCTACGTGGTCACCGGCGGCGGGCCCGGCATCATGGAGGCGGGCAACCGCGGCGCGCACGAGGTCGGCGGCAAGAGCATCGGGCTGAACATCGTGCTGCCGCACGAGCAGGAGCCCAACGCCTACATCACGCCCGAGCTGTGCTTCCAGTTCCACTACTTCGCGCTGCGCAAGATGCACTTCCTGATGCGCAGCATCGCGCTGGTGTGCTTCCCGGGCGGCTTCGGCACGCTCGACGAGCTGTTCGAGACCATGACCCTGGTGCAGACGGGAAAGGGCCGGCGCCGGCCCATCCTGCTGTTCGGGCGCGAGTTCTGGGAGAGGCTGATCGACTTCCAGCACCTGGTCGACACCGGCATGGTGAGCCCCGGCGACCTGGGCCTGTTCCACTTCGTCGAGACCGCCGAGGACGCCTGGGCCCGCCTGGCCGAGCACTACGGCTTCGACGCCACGCCCTCGCAGACCGGCGCGTTTGCCGACGACATCTGACCCAGCCGGGAGCTGCGCCATGACCCTGGACATCAGCCTGATCGGCGCGCCCACCGACATCGGCGCGGGCAGCCTGGGCGCCCGCATGGGGCCCGAGGCGCTGCGCGTGGCCGGGCTGCCCGCGGCGCTGGAACGCCACGGCCTGCAGGTGGCCGACCGCGGCAACCTGGCCGGCCCGCCCAACCCCTGGCTGCCGCCGGTCGACGGTTACCGCCACCTGGACGAGGTCGTGGCCTGGAACAGCCTGGTGCATGACGCGGTGCTGGCCGAATTGCAGCAGGGCCGCCTGCCGCTGCTGCTGGGCGGCGACCACTGCCTGGGGCTGGGCTCGATCAGCGCGGTGGCGCGGCACTGCCGCACGGTGGGCAGGAAGCTGCGCGTGCTGTGGCTGGATGCGCATGCCGACTTCAACACCAACGCGCTGACGCCCAGCGGCAACATCCACGGCATGCCGGTGGCCTGCCTGTGCGGGCTGGGGCCGCAGGCCCTGGTCGAGATCGGCGGCCCGTTCCCTGGCGGCGGGCCGGCGCTGAACCCGAAGTGGGTGCGCCAGATCGGCATCCGCTCGGTCGACCCCGGCGAGAAGCGCCTGGTGCACCAGATGGGGCTGGAGGTGTTCGACATGCGCTACATCGACGAGATGGGCATGCGCCACACGATGGAGCTGGCCCTGGCCACGCTGGACGCCAACACCCACCTGCACGTGAGCTTCGACGTCGACTTCCTCGACCCGCCCATCGCCCCCGGCGTGGGCACCACGGTGCCGGGCGGGCCGACCTACCGCGAGGCCCAGCTGTGCATGGAGATGATCGCCGACACCGGCCGCCTGGCCAGCCTGGACATCATGGAGCTGAACCCGGCGCTGGACGTGCGCAACCAGACGGCCGAGCTGGCGGTGGACCTCGTCGAAAGCCTGTTCGGCAAGAGCACGCTGATGCGCGCCTGAGGCCAGGCCGTCAGGCCGGGCCCTGGAAGCCGCCCGACCTGAACGTGAGCACCAGTGTGTCGCGGTAGCCGCCAGCCGCCGCATCCAGCGGCTGGATCGGGGTGCTCTCGTGAATCACCCGTTCATCGTCGAGCAGCAGCGCGCTCCAGGGTTCGGCGAGGGTGAAGCGCAGGCCCTGCGGACCGCGCGCATCGAAGACCCGGGTCTCGCCACCCTTGATGCCCTGGCGGGCGACCAGGACCACCACCACCAGGTCGACGCCGTCGCGGTGCGCGCCCTCGGGCGTGGGGCGGCCGATGCCGTCGGTGGTGTCGATGCGAAACGGATGCGCCTCGACGTAACACGGCGCGCCGGCGGCCAGGCCGCGCAGCGTGGCGCTGCGGGCAGCCAGGCTGCACAGCAGCTGGCGCCAGGCCGGCGCCTCGGCCATGGCCGGCTGCAGCGGCGCGAACCAGCGTTCGATGCCGCCATGCAGCGCGTTGTACTCGACCGGCTGCCAGTGCGCCCGGTGCGGGACCGGCTGCACCGTGCCTGCGGCCGGCTGCACCACGAAGCAGCCGTGGCGGCGGCGGCGGTAGCGGCCACCGTCGAGCAGGTGGTCGTCGGGCGGCAGGTCGTCCCACAGCGGGGCCCAGGCCGCCAGCGCACTGCCGGGCACGCCGGCCAGCCTGGCCAGCGAAGCGGCATCGAGCACCGCATAGCCGCTGCCCGCAAGTTGAGCGTCCAGGTCGTGCAGAGCAGTCAGGGGCGGAGGCAACGGCATGGTCGTGCGGCGGACGTGGTGGTGGATGGGTGGCGGAGCCGGGGCCGTGCATTCTGCGCGCTGTGCACCGCCGTCACCGGCAGGCCAGTGGACTTTGCCCGCCGCGGCATGCTGCGGTCGCCGTTCCGGCATGCCGGGCCGATCGACACCGCCCCGCCCGCAGGCATCATCGCAGTCCCGCATGCCCCAGCACCCCGCCCCGCCTGACGCCGCGCCACCCGATGCCGCGGCCTATGCCCTGATCCCGGTGCCCGTGGCCTGGTGCGACGCGCAGGGCCGGTGGCACGGCGCCAACGCGGCCTTCATGCGCTACACCGGTCAGCAGCCGGACGCCAGGGGCGCTGTGCCCCTGCCAGGGGACCTGCATGCCGGTGCCGGTGCGCCCGGTGCGCGCCTGCTGGCGCTGCTGCAGGCCGGCGCCGAGGCCGACGACCTGCCCTGGCTGGGTGTCGACGGCCAGGGCCGGGCGCTGGCCGGCCAGCTGAGCCTGCGCTGCCAAGGTGCGTGGCGCGTCGTGACCCTGCTGCCCCAGGCGACGGCAACCGGCGGCAGCGGCCAGCCGCCGCAGGACCCGACCGACCACCAGGCGCTGCTGGACCAGGTCGACGCCGCCCAGCACCTGGCCAGCTTCGGCACCTGGACGATGGACCTGCGCACCGGCGAGCGCCACTGGGACGCCCAGGTCTGGCGCTTCTGGGGCCTGCCGCCGCGCCCCGGCGCCCCGCCGCAGGACGAGGCTGCCGCAGCCATCCACCCCGACGACCGCGACGAGGCGGTGGCGATGCAGCACCGGTCGCTGCAGACGCCGGGCCGCTATGCGCAACGCTACCGCGTGGTGCAGCCCGGTGGCGAGGTGATGCGCCTGCGCTCGCTGTGGCAGGTGGCGGGCGATGCCGGTGGCCGGCCGCTGCAGGTCACCGGCATCGTCATCGACGACAGCGAGACCTTCCGCCTGGCCCAGAGTGCCAGCGACGCGCAGTCGCAGCTGAACCTGGTGCTGGCGCTGGCCGACATCGCGATCTGGGAGCACGACATCGCCAGCGGCCTGCTGCGCACCAGCACCCTGGGCTGGGCGCTGCTGGGCCTGCCGGCCCTGCCGCACGGCCTGCCGCTGGCCCTGGTGGCCGAGCAGCTGGAAGCGCCCGGGCGGGCGGCGCTGCAGCGCCACCTGCTGACCGACCAGGGCGCCGACGCGGCCGACGATGGCCAGTCCGACGAACTGGCGCTGCGCAGCCGCCGTCCCGACGGCCAGTGGCGGGCGCTGCTGGTGCGCAGCGTGCGCCAGCGCGACGGCCAGGGCCGGCTGCGCGGGCATGTCGGCGTGATGCTGGACCTGAGCGACCGCTTCGCCGCGCAGCAGCAGGCGCTGGCGCTGGCGCAGCGGCTGGAGATGGCCACCGCAGCGGCCGGCGTGGGCGTGTGGAGCGTGGTGCTGACCGAGCCGCCACGCGTGCACTGGGACAGCCAGATGCGCCTGCTGCACGGCCTGCCCGCCGATGCCGAGGCGCCCATGCTGTGCGACTACCTGGGCGGCCAAGTGGTGGATGCCGACCGCGAGGGCGTGCGCAAGAGCCTGGAGGTGCTGCTGAAGCGCAGCGAGGGCCTGCTCGACCTGGACCTGCGCATCCGGCGGCCCGACGGCCAGGTGCGGCGCCTGGCCACACGCACCTCGGTCAGCGGCAGCGATGGCCAGCGCCAGCTGCACGGCGTGGTGCTGGACGTGACCGATCGCCATGCCGCCGAGGACCGCCTGCGCGAAGCCGGCGAGCGTGCGGCGCTGGCCGCCCGTGGCGCCGGCATCGGCACCTGGGAGGCCGATGCCGGCTCGCTGGACGGCTGGTGGGACGCGCAGATGTTCCGCCTGCGCGGCATGGACCGGCCGGCCGGCATGGTGGGCGGCGAAGAGATGCGCGGCTGGCTGCACCCGGCCGACCGCGACAGCCACCGCCGCCTGCTGCAGGCCGCGGTGGACAACGACGAACCGACCAACGCCGAGTTCCGTGTCGTCTGGCCCGATGGCACGGTGCGGTGGCTGGCGTCGCGATCGACGCCGGTGCGCGACGAGAGCGGCCGCACGGTGCGCCGCATCGGCATCAACTGGGACATCACCGATGTGCGCAACGCCGAGGCGGCGCGCCAGGAACGACTGCTGGCGCAGCGCGAAAGCCAGGCCAAGGCGCGCTTCCTGGCGCGCATCAGCCACGAGCTGCGCACGCCGATGAACGCGGTGCTGGGCTTTTCGCAGCTGCTGCTGGCCGAGACCGCCGAGGGCCAGGCGCCCGACCCCGCCACCTGGCGCAGCCGCGTCAGCCAGGTGCAGGCGTCGGGCAAGCACCTGCTGGCGCTGATCGACGACGTGCTGGAGCTGTCCAGCCTGGAATCGGGCGAGCTGCCGCTGTCGCTGCAGCCGCTGGCGCTGGCGCCGCTGGTGCAGACCAGCCTGCCGCTGGTGGAGCTGCTGGCGCAGCAGCACCAGGTGACGCTGGACCTGGGCGCGCTGGAGGGCTGGGTGCTGGCCGACCCGGTGCGCCTGCGCCAGGTGCTGGTGAACCTGCTGTCCAACGCCATCAAGTACAACCGGCCCGAGGGCCGGGTCACCGTGAGCGCCGTGGCCAGCGAGGGCTGGTGGCTGCTGCGGGTGGAGGACACCGGCCGCGGCATGGGCCCCGAGCAGCTGCAGCACCTCTTCGAGCCCTTCAACCGCCTGGGCGCCGAGCGCGACGGCATCGCCGGCACCGGCATCGGCCTGGCCATCGTGCAGGCGTCGGTGCAGCACATGGGCGGCGCGGTGCACGTGCGCAGCACGCCCGGCGAGGGCAGCGTGTTCGAGCTGGCGCTGCAGCAGGCCGCTGCCCCGCCGCCGGCAGCGGCACCGGCCGAGACCGGCACGCCCCCGGTGAAGGCCGCCGCCACGGCCGGCGGTGAGCGGCCGCTGCTGCTGTACATCGAGGACAACGAGGTCAACATGATGATCGTGCGCGAGCTCGTCGGCCGGCGCCCCGACCTCGCCTTCGAAGGCGCGACCGACGGCACCAGCGGCCTCGCGAAGGTGCACCTGCTGCATCCGGCGCTGGTGCTGCTGGACATGCAGTTGCCCGACATGGACGGCCACGCCGTGCTGCGCGCGCTGCGTGCCGACCCCGCCACCGCCGCCATGCGCTGCATCGCGCTGAGCGCCAACGCCATGCCCGAGGACATCCGCAGCGCGCTGGCCCAGGGCTTCGACGACTACTGGACCAAGCCGCTGGACCTGGCGGCCTTCCTGCGGTCGCTGGAGCGGCTGTTCGGGCCGCCGCCCGGCGCCGCTTGAATCGTCAGAAGCCCGGCGGCGGCACGAAGCGGCGCAGGCCATCCTCGACGAAGCGGGCGAAGCGCAGGCCCAGCGGGTCGGCAAAGGCCGGCGCGATCACCTGGGCGCCCACCG
>CALMIF010000386.1 GCA_937864045.1 uncultured Aquabacterium sp.
GCGCGACTTCAAGTGGCTGGGCAGCCACCGCTACGGCATCGTGCACCTGCACGGCGACGACGCCGCCCACCTGGAACGCCGCGCCCGCGCCGCCAGCGCGCTGCTGGGCTGGCCAGCGCCCTATGCCGACCGGCCGGCACCAACCGTTGCCCCCAACCCCACCGCCGCGACCACAAGCCCGGCCTGGCGCGACACCGTCACCCCGCAACTCGCCCCGGAAGGACCGCCATGACATTCCCCGCTGCCATCGACCACCATCACGCGTCCGCCTGGCGCCGCCTGGCCACCCTGCTGCTGGCCACCACCGCCCTGCTGCTGGGCGGCTGCGCCGCGCTGCGGGCGCAGAACCCCGATTCGCCGCTGAAGCCGGTGCGCGCCAGCGCCATCGGCAACGACGCCCATGTGATGCTCGACGGCCACGACGTGGTGGCCTACTTCACCCAGGGCCGGCATGCGATGGGCCAGCCGCAGTTCAAGAGCGTGCACCAGGGCGTGACCTTCTACTTCGCCAGCGCCGGGCACAAGGCGCTGTTCGATGCCGCCCCGGCGACGTACATCCCGCAGTTCGGCGGCTTCTGCGCCAACGGCATCGTCTACGGCATCCCGTGGGGCGGCGACGCCGACACCTGGCGCATCCTCGACGGCAAGCTCTACATCTTCGGCGGCGCCGGCTCGCGTGATGCCTTCCTGCTCGATGTGCCCGGCAACCGGGCACTGGCGCAGAAATACTGGGCCGAGGAAGTGGCCGGCAGCAACAGCTTCTGGCAGCGCAGCAAGCGCCTGGTGTTCCGCGTGCCGCACTACGCCAGCGGCGAGGAGCTGGCCCGGCGCGTGGCCGCAGCCAAGGCCGGCAAGCCTTGAACACCCGGCGCGGGCTGCTGGGCGCCGGTGCGCTGGGTGCCCTGTGGGCGCTGGGCGGCTGCGCGCTGCAGCCCGACGCCGACCACCGCGGCGACGACGCCCCCGCTGCGCTGCCGCTGTCGAACAAGCCGCGCGTGGCCTGGGTTTTCAGTTCCGGCGGACCGCGCGGCTACGCGCACCTGGGCGTGCTGCAGGCGCTGGACGAGCTGGGCCTGCAGCCCGACCTGCTGGTCGGCGCGTCGGTGGGCGCCCTGGTAGCGGTGCTGCGCGCCGCGGGCATGCCGGCAGCCGACATGGTGCGCGCCGGGCTGGCCATGCAGCCCTGGCAGCTGCTGCGCTGGGCGCCCGGCGGCAGCCAGCGCTGGACCGCCGGCGGCCTGGCCGACTGGGTGCAGCAGGCCGTGGGCCAGCGCCCGCTGCAGGCCCTGCCGCTGCCGGTGCTGGTGGCGGCGCAGCGGCTGCACGACGGCACGGTGCTCGGCTTCAACCACGGCCATGCCGGGCTGGCGGTGCAGGCGGCTTGTGCCATCGAAGGGCAGTTCACGCCGGTGCGCATCCGTGGCGACCTGTACGCCGATGCCGATCTGCGCATGCCGCTGCCGGTGCGCCTGGCGCGTGCGGCGGGTGCCACGCGGGTGCTGGCGGTCGACGCGTCGGCGCACGAGGACCGCGCCCCCGAAGGCGCCAGCCGCTACCGGGCGGGTGACCTGCGCAAGCGGGCGCTGACCGATCCCGACACCCGCCTGGCCGATGTGCTGCTGCACCCCGATGTCGGCTACTGGGTCAGCCTGTCGGACGACTTCAAGCGCCGCGCCATCGCCGCCGGCCATGCCGCCACGCTGGCCGCCGCGCCGGCGCTGCGCACGCTGCATGCCACCTGACGACCCGGAGCCACCGATGCGCAACCCCTGCCCTGATCCCTGTCGCCGCCTGCTGCTGAGCACCCTCGCGCTGCCCGCCTTGCCGGCCGTCGCACAGACCTTCGACCACACGCACGCGGCCTGGACCACGCTGCTGAAGAAGCACGTGCTGCTGCTGCGCGGCGGCCAGGCGGCGCAGTTGCGCTACGCCGGCATGGCGACCGACCGCGCGGCGCTGAAGGCCTACCTCGCCAGCCTCGCGGCCGTCAGCGCCGACACCTTCGCCGGCTGGAGCAAGCCGCAGCAGATGGCCTTCCTGATCAACGCCTACAACGCGGCCACGGTCGAGCTGATCCTCACGAAATACCCCGACCTCACGTCGATCAAGGACCTGGGCAACCTGCTGCGCAGCCCGTGGAAGCCGGCCTGGATCGCGCTGCTGGGCCAGACGCTGTCGCTGGACGACATCGAGCATGGCCGCCTGCGCGCCAAGGGGCGCTACGACGACCCGCGCATCCACTTCGCGGTCAACTGCGCCAGCATCGGCTGCCCGATGCTGCGCGAGGAAGCGTATGTCGCCGACCGGCTCGACGCGCAGCTCGACGAGCAGGCCCGGCGCTTCCTGGCCGACCGCACGCGCAACCGCTGGGATGCCGGCAAGGGAAAGCTGCTGGTGTCGAAGATCTTCGACTGGTACGGCGACGACTTCCGCCAGGGCGGTCCGTCCAGCGGGTCGGGCATCACCTCGCTGCCCGCCTTCTTCGCCCGCCATGCCGACCTGCTGGCCGATGCACCCGCCGACCGTGCGCGCATCCGCGCCGCCAGCGGCGTCGAGATCGGCTTTCTCGGCTACGACTGGGCGTTGAACGACGTGCGATGACACGGTTGCTGCTGATCGGCGCCGGCCACGCGCATGTGCAGCTGCTGCGCGACTGGGCGCGGCGGCCCGTGCCGGGCGTCGCGCTGGTGCTGGTCACGCCCGGTCCGCAGGCGCCGTATTCGGGCATGGTGCCGGGCTGGCTGGCCGGGCGGTACCGGTACGACGACATCTGCATCGATGCCGCCGCGCTGGCCACCGCCGCCGGCGCACGGCTGGTGATCGCCAGCCTGCAGGCGCTGGATGCGGACCGGCAAACTGCCCTGCTCGACACCGGCGAGACCCTGGCCTGGGACTGGCTGTCGCTGAACAACGGCTCGACGCTGGACCCACCCGCCGGCCTGGGCCCGCCGGTGCTGGCGCTGCGCCCGCTGGCCGCGCTGCAGCCGGCCTGGGATGCGCTGCTGGCGCGCCATGCCGCCGACCCCAACACCCAACCACTGCGGCTGATGGCGGTGGGCGCCGGCGCCGCCGGCTTCGAGGTGCTGCTGGCCGCCCGCGCCCGCCTGCTGGCGCTGCGGCCGGATCGGCCGGTCGCCGCCACCCTGCTGTCGCGCGGCCCTGACCTGCTGCCCGGCCTGGCGCCCGGCGCGGTGCGGGCGGCGCGGCGGGCCCTGCAAGCGATCGGCGCCGACCTGCGGCTGGGCACCGAACTGACGCCCGCACTGGCCGCCGGCCAGGACCTGCTGCTGTGGGCCACCGGCGCCCAGCCCCACGCCTGGCAGCGCGACACGGCCCGGCGCGGCACGCTGGCGGTCGATGGGCAGGGCTTCGTGCGCGTCGATGCGCGGCTGCGCTCGGTCTCGCATCCGCGGGTGTTCGCGGTCGGCGACTGCGCCGCCTTCGATCCGCCGCTGCCCAAGGCCGGCGTCTACGCCGTGCGGCAGGGCCCGGTGCTGACGGTGCAGCTGCGGGCCGCGCTTTCCGACGCGCCGCTGCCGCCGGGCTATGCACCGCAATCGCGGTTCCTGGTGCTGCTGGCCACCGGCAACGGCCGCGCCATCGCCAGCCGCGGCCGGCTGTGGGCCGAAGGCCGCTGGGTTTGGCGCTGGAAGGACCGCATCGACCGCGGCTTCATCGCGGGCTTCAAGCCGGATGGGCGATGATCGGCGCCCCTGTCCCCGCCGCCGTCCCCATGTCGTTCCTGCCCGCCAGCCAGTCGCCCGGCACCCCGTCGCCCGAAGCCTGGTGCTTCGCCTTCGTGCAGCGCGACCTGCTGCTGCGCGAAGGCCAGCCGCACGCGATCCCGCTGGGCCCCACGGCCACCGGCGCCCTGCTGGCCCAGGCCAGCGCCAGCCACTACCTGGGCGCGCTGTCGGCGGTCGACTGCTGGGCGCTGGTGTTGCCTGAAGCGCCGCCCGGCTGGCAGGCCACGCCACTGCGCGCCGCGATGATGGCCCTGCCGCCACCGCTCAGCGCCCTGGCCGGGCGCGCATCGCAGGTGCTGGAATGGGACCGCAGCCACCGTTACTGCGGCGTGTGCGGCACGCCCACCGAGTTGCAGCCCGGCGAGCGCGCCCGCATCTGCCCGGCCTGCAAGCACAGCTGCGACCCACGGCTGAGCCCGGCCATGATGGCCCTGGTGTGGCGCCCGGGCGAGCTGCTGCTGGCGCGCTCGCCGCACTACGTCAAGGGCATGTACAGCGCGCTGGCCGGTTTCGTCGAGGCGGGTGAGTCGCTGGAGAACTGCGTGCACCGCGAGGTGGCCGAAGAAGTGGCGGCGAGCGTGACCGACCTGCGCTACCACGGCAGCCAGAGCTGGCCCTTCCCGCACAGCCTGATGGTGGCCTTCACCGCCCGCTGGACCGGCGGCGAGATCGTGCCCCAGCCCGACGAAATCGAGCGCGCCGCCTGGTTCCCGATCGACCAGCTGCCCAACATCCCGTCGCGCTTCTCCATTGCCGGGCAACTGATCCGCGACACGCTCGAAGCGATGCGCGCCGGCGGCTTTGCCTGAGCCGCTTCAGGTGCTCTCGCGCAGCACCAGTTCGTAGCCCAGGTCCACGCAGGGCGACGGCGGTGCCTCGCCGCGCATCAGCCCCAGCAGCATGCGCGCCGCGGCGATGCCGATCTCGGCACGCGGCGTGCGCACGGTGCTCAGCGGCGGCAGCATCTGGTCGCTGCCGGTCAGGTCGTTGAAGCCGGCGATGGCCACCCGCTGCGGCACCTGCACGCCCTGGCGCAGCGCCGCCAGCAGCGCGCCTTGCGCCAGGTCGTCGTTGCAGAAGAAGATGGCCTGCACCGGCGGCTGCTGGGCCATGATCTGCGTGAACATCGCGCCGCCCAGCGCCAGCGACGAGGGCGCCGGGTTCTGCCATTCCAGCATGGCGTCGTGCAGGCCCGCGGCCTGCATGGTGCGGCGCCAGCCGGCCAGGCGCTGCAGCGTGCGCGCATCCAGCTGGGCCGCGGCAAAGGCGATGCGGCGGTGGCCGCGGTCCAGCAGGTGGCGTGTCATCGCCGCCGCCGCGTCGGCCTGCGACAGGCCCACGCTGTAGATCGCCGGGCCGTCGGCAGGCTGGTCGGCCGTCTCCATCAGGTGCACGCAGGGCACGCCGCTGCCGGCGATCAGCGCCCGGGTGCTGGCGCTGCGGTCCAGCCCGGTGACGAGCAGGCCGGCCGGGCGGTGCTGCAGCTGTTCGCGCAGCAACTGCTCCTCCTCGACCGCGTCGTAGTGGGTCACGCCGATCAGCGTCTCGTAGCCGGCGCTGCGCAGGGTGCGCTGCACGCCGTCGAGCAGGTCGACGAACAGTGCGTTCGACAGCATCGGGATCAGCAGCGCCACATGCGTGCTGTGGCGCGAGGCCAGCGCCCGCGCCGCCGGGTCGGGCACGTAGCCCAGGCGGTCGGCCGCGGCCTTGACCCGCGCCACCAGGGCCGGGTCGACCGCCCGCTCGCCGCGCAGCGCACGCGAGACGGTGATCGGGCTGACCTCGGCCAGGCGGGCGACATCGGCCAGCGTGACGCGGCCGGTGGCGCGCGACCGCGCAGGGACGGGGGCGGGGTTGGGGGGCATGGCGGCGTTGGCAAGGGCGCTGACCGACTTTAGCAGGACAGCGTTGTCCGAACTGGCCCGGCGGCCCGATCGACCTTGAGACGCACCTCGGTCAAGGGGCCGAGCGACATCCAAAGATCAGTGTTAACCCTCATTTCATCAGGACAGCGCTGTCCTAAGATAGCGCTGTCCGAACATTCACCATCCGCCGCAGCCTGTCCGCGGCCCGCCAGGAGCCTCCATGACCTCGACCTCCACGCTGTCCCGCCGCGCTGCGCTGCTCGCCTTGTCGGCACTGGCGGCGCCCGCCGCCTTCGCCCAGGCCGCCTGGCCGACCAAGCCCGTCACCCTGCTGGTGGGCTATCCGCCCGGCGGCCAGACCGACTTCGCCGGCCGCGTGCTGCTGGGCACGCTGCAAACCGCCCTGGGCCAGGCGGTGGTCATCGACAACAAGGCTGGCGTCAACGGCAACCTGGCGGCGGCCGACGTGCTGAAGGCCCCGGCCGACGGCCACCGCCTGCTGGTGGGCAACGGCTCGATGACGATCTCGGCCCATGTCTACACCACGCTGGGCATGGTCGACCCGCGCCAGCTCACGCCCATCGGCAGCATGCTGCAGTCGGCCCTGGTGCTGGCGGTGCCGGCTTCGTCGCCGGTGAAGACCTATGCCCAGTTCGTCGATCATGTGAAGGCCAAGAGCAAGGCCGGCAACGGCATCGACTACGGCACCGGCGGTGTCGGCGCCCTGCCCCACGTCACGATGGAGCTGCTGCGCGAGCGCCTGGGCGAACCCAAGATGAACCACGTGCCCTACAAGGGCAGCAGCCCGGCGATGACCGACCTGATCGCCGGCCGGCTGGACGCGATGTTCGACGCCAGCTCGGTGATCGCGCCCTTCATCAAGTCGGGCCAGCTGCGCCCGCTGCTGGTCACCAGCGACAAGCGCGTGCCGGCCTTCCCCGACGTGCCCACGGCCGCCGAAGCCGGCCTGAAGGACTTCACCGTGCTGTCCTTCATCGGCCTGTTCGGCCCGCCCAACCTGTCGCCCGAGATCGTCAAGAAGGCCAACGCCGCGCTGAACACCGCGCTGAAGGACCCGGCCGTCATCAAGGGCATCACCGACCGCGGCGACGAGCCCGGCGGCAGCACGCCCGAGCAGCTGGGCGCCCTGGTGCGCAGCCAGTACAAGACCTGGGGCGACGTCGTGAAGGCCAACAACATCAAGGCCGACTGAGCCCGGGTGATGGCGATGACCAGCCTCGTCGTGATGGGCGTGTCCGGCTGCGGCAAGTCGCATGTGGGTGCGGCCATCGCCGCCCGGCTGGGCCTGCCGCTGGTCGAGGGTGACGACTTCCACCCCGCGGCCAACCGCCAGCGCATGCGCGCCGGCATTGCACTGACCGACGCCGACCGTGCCGGGTGGCTGGATGCGCTGGGCGACGAACTGGGCCGCCATCCCGGCGGTGCGGTGCTGACCTGCTCGGCCCTGAAGCGCGCCTACCGCGACCGCCTGCGTGCCGCCGCCCCCGGCTTGCGCTTCGCCTGGCTGGACCTGGACCGCGCCAGCGCCGCCAAGCGCGTGGCGCAGCGCCCGGCGCACTTCTTCCCGGCCGGGTTGGTGGGCACCCAGTTCGAGGCGCTGGAGCAACCGGTCGGCGAAGCGGGCGTGCTGCGCCTGGATGCGCTGGCCGCACCCGGGCAGTTGGCTGCGACGGTGCAGCACTGGCTGGCCGATGCGGCAGCCGCCGCAGCGCCGCGTCCTTGAACGGCCGGCAGCAGCCGGCTTTGCACCGTGGCAAGCGTCCGCACGCCGTGGCGGCCTGCCAGGTCAGCGCTGGCCGCGTCGGCGGCCCAGGGCCGCGAGCGCCGCCACGCCCGCCAGCAGCAGCGCCGCCGGCGCGGGCTCGGGCACCGGCGCTGCAGGCAGGTGCCCAACGGCCTCCACCTCGTACAAATAGCCCCAGTCGGCCCCGCCGGTGCGGGTGTAACGCAGGTAGCGCCCGACCGGCTCGCTGCCTGCGGCCCAGGTGAACACGGCGCCGTACTTCTGTCCCGCATAGTTGCCGGTCGGGCCCAGGGACAGTGCGGGCTCGAGGTGGTAGCTGCCGCTGGCGACCGTGGTGAAACTGACGCCATCGCTGCTCACATCGAGCTGGAAGCTGTTGCTGAAGGCGTAGCCGCCGTACAGCTCGACGCGCTCGAAGGCATGGGCCGCACCGAAGTCGACCTGCACCCAGCCGCCGTACCCGCCGGAATTCCAGTTGTCTGGTCCCGACACCAGGCGCTGGTTGTCGAGGATGTTGTCCTTGTCGTGTGCGGCGTTGCCGCAGCCCAGGTAGCAGCTGCTGGCCGTGGTGCTGATGCCCGGCAGCAGGGTCCGGTCAATGCCGGCGGCGGTGCCCTGTTGCGCCAGGCCGGCAAGCGCCAGCACGGCGCAGAGTCGAAGCAACGACGGGGCGGTGGCGCGGGGCAGAAGGGTCATGGGGGGTCCTCTGGAAACGAGGTTGCTGACCGGATGGTCGCAGAAGAACGCAGGCGAATCCCCCATCAAGCTCAGCAGCTGCGGCAGGCCCCCGCATTCCGGGGCCGCGCTGCGCATCTGCCCCCCAACACCGACGGCGGCAGCCTCAGATCCGGCGGCGGAACGAAAAAAGCCTTCCAAGTCGATGACTTGAAAGGCTTGTTCGTGGCGGTGCAGGGTTCGAATCACCTGGGAAAACAGGCCACCTTGCAGCCAGTTGCCCCCAAAGTTGCCCCCAGCATGGAAGGGTGCACGTCTCGCTGCGCCCGAGAGGACTCGAAGGGGCGCGTCCCTGACGTGCTGCAGGAGCTGCTGCCGCAGCCCCTGCGGGTGCTCACCATGGGTGCAGGGTGGCCATCCGACGACGGCCCAGCAGTGGGGGCTATGGCGAACTTCTCGCCCCCGTCGCTCCGTCAGGCCCCGGGGTTCTTCACCAGGCCGCGCCAGTCGACCACGCCCACCGCCAGATCGAGCCGCGCCTTGGTGGCCACGGCGTCGCGGTTGAACTCACTGTGCTCTTCGATGTACGGCCGGCCCTCGCCCGCGATGTAGGCGCGCACGATGGTCTGCATCTGCTGATGGTTGGCGGCCAGATACCAAGCGGTCGCGCTGACCGCATCCAGCCGCGGATCGGCCACCAGTTGCAGGCCGCGAATCCATTCAGGGATCACACGGGAACTGGTGGTGCTGCCGCTGTCGGTGGGGTCGTTCAGGCTGGCCAGCAGGGCCTCGGCCTTGGTTTCCAGGGCAACGGGCACGATCAGGAAGCGCGGCTGCGGGTCCAGGTAGGACAGGCCCGCAATGTCCTTCTGCTTGCGCATCATCGCCCGCGCTTCGCCGATCATGTCGACGGTGGGCGCACTGCCTGCAGGGGCCAGGTTGCCGCGTGACGCATGGAACAGCGGCGAACCGTCCGGCAGGTTGCCCGTCCCCTGCAAGGTCTCATACACCTTGTCTGCCTCCAGGCGCCGGGCCGACTGGCCGAACAGCGCCGGCATGCTGGTGAAGGCGGCCAGGTCGTCGTTCAGCAGGGCCTGCCGCGAAACCAGCAGGATGCGCCCGAAGGTGTCCGCCTTGAAGCCCGTCGCGGACTCGGACATTGCGCCATGCTTGTACTCCGCCAGCTCCGGCACCAGCAGCAGGTTCGGCGCTTCCGACAGGCTCACCAGCGTAGCCGGCTTGAAGTCGGGAACCTCGCGTTCGGCCGTCCACAGCGCGTGTGTGGCCGGGGCGGTCAGGTAGCCGTCGCGCAGGGCCTTGCCTGCCACGTTGGCCAGCAGGTTGGTGAAATCCGACGTGCTCATGCCCCGGGCCAGGACCTGTGCCGGCGCCAGATCCCGCGTTGACTCGCCGCGCATGCTCAGGATGCGTTCGGCCATCGCTACCACGGACAGGCCGCGCACGTCGCGCAGTGCCGGGTCCGGCTCGGCAACCTGGATGCCGGCCCGGATCAGCAGGGCGTCGGTCGCGGCGGCCCTGAACTCGGCCATGCGGTCGCCGCCGTAGCCGTGCCCGTGTCCGCTGATGAAGGCGCCACCGATGGGATTCGCCGGCACCACATCGCGGGCCATCAGCGCCAGCAGGCGCCGGCCGGCGTCGCCCACGGTGCAGGCCGGGTCGCTCTCGCAATTGGCCTGCAGGGCGCGCAGATCGTCGGCGGGGATGTCGTTGCGACGGGCGAAGGGCTCGAAGGCTGCCCGGATGTCGTTGCGCCGCTGCGCCTCGGCGCGGATGGCCTCGGCTCGGATGGCGTCGGCACCGGCAGGGATGGGTGCGGGCGCGGGGGAATGGTTCAGAGTGGGCATGGTGTTCAGACGTGCGTTGAGGTGGTGGGGGACGGGGTGACGACAGGCGAAGACGTTGCACGGCACCATGGCAAGTGCCGGCTCGGCAACGGTTTCGGTGGCCAGGCCAAGGTTCATGGCTTCGTCAGCCGTGAACCAGTGGTCGCGGTCATCCAGCCAACTGGCGATGACTTCGGGCGGCTGGCCGCTGCGGGCGTAGGCGGCTTGCATGCTGCGCGCCACCGAATCCAGCATCGTGGCGCGCTGGCGCAACTCGTTCGCGTTGCCGCCCTCGGTGGTCCAGGGGGCGTGCACCATCAGCATGGAGGTGGCATGGATGCGGCGCACGGCGCCGGCCATGAACACCAGGCTGGCCGCACTCAGCGCCCAGCCCACCACCTCGGTTTCAACGCCGCCGGGCCAGGCGGGCGCCGGGCGGGATCAGGTCAAGTTGCGCTTGAACCGATGCCGCGGTGATCTCGACCCCGAACAGGCCGAAGAGTTGAAGCAGTGGGGAAGTTTGCATGCGGGCTCATAGGTAGTCCGCCAGCATCTTGGTGGCCGCTGCGTTGCGGGAATAGGCGCGATTGCGGGCCAGCGCCCGCCGCAGGCCGTGCGCCGTCTGCGGCAGGTCCTTGCCGACCTTGGCAGCCGCGAACAGCAGGCGCCGGCAGGCGGGCCAGTCGCTGGGCGGATCAGCCAGCGCCTGCACCCGCGGCCAAGCGCGCTGCAGCCGGGCAACCTCTTCGGCCAGCCGCAGGCAGCGTGCCCACTCGCTCAGCGCATCGTCAAGCGCCACAGCGGCCACGGCCTCGGCAATCAGTTCGTCGCGTCGCACCTGCTGCAGGCGGGTGCGCAGCTCGCGCCGGCCGGCGCCAGTCAGGCCCAGCGCCTCATCCAGGCTGCCGCCGGTGCGAACGGCCTTCATCACCCCCTTGGCGAACCAGAAGCGTGTCGGGTCAGTCGGCGGAACCGCTTTGCCCCAAGCCACCGCAAGGAACAGCTCGGCCAGCCGCTCGACGGGATCGGATGCACTGCGCATGCTGCCCCCGTCTCTCAGTGCGCCATGGTGGGCCGACTGGACGTGTCCAGGCTGACCCGCAGCAGCGGATCGGCCCGCCCGTCCTCGCACAGGCTGGCCAGGATGTGGCAGGCGTCCGCGCCCAGCTCGATGTGCAGGGAGACATGTGCCCGCTTGGCTTCCATCGCATCCAAGATGGCCAGGGCCTCGACGCGCCCCCGGCTGTGAATCGCCTGCATCACCAGCGCCCAGGTGGTCAGGAAGACCGACTCGGGCGCGGTGATGCTGCGGTGTTCGTTGGCAGTTGTGTTCATGGTGGTCCTCGCAGTCTCTGCAGCAGCACCGGCCGCCGCGTCATGCCGCTGCCAGCAGGCAGCGGCGGTCAAAGGTCAATCGGGTCATCGGGCAGGTCTGCATCCTCGTCGGCAAGCTCTGCGTCATCCTCGTTCGGCAGCTCGGCCAGGCCGGCCACCACTAGGCTTGAAGTCGCCCGCACCCACTCAGCACGGGCATCGGCAAGCGCGCCCTCAACCACCGACAGGGCCGCTTCGTTCAGATCGGGGCAGCGGCGGCGAAGGTCGCCGCGCAGCGCGTCCATGCGGTCGCTGACGCTCGCCGATGCGATGCCCAGCACATGGCCCAGCACAGCGACCGATGCGAACTCCCGCCGGGCCACGGCGTTCTTGATCTCCTGGCCCTCGCGCTGGCTGCGGGCCAGCGCCGCACGCTCGGCTGCCAGGGCCTGGCTTCGGCCAGCAGCCTGTTCGCGCAGCCTGGCCAGGTAGGCCCGCAGCCACAGCAGGGCCGGCGCACCATCGGCCAGCACCCCGGCGGCCACAAGCTGGCTGACCGTCTGCTGACTGACGCCCACCAGCTCGCCGAACTCGGCTTGCGTGATGACACTGGCCAGATCTACGGGCACGACACAACCCCCGTAGGAACCCCAGCCAGGACCGACCGGGCATGGTTCGAATTACCCGTGGAGGGGTGCACCAGGGAGGACCCGTCGACCCCCAGGGGGGGCCGGGGGACGTCGGCAGCCCGCGGGCGACGCGGACAACCGCACCGGGCGGCGCTGCGGGCGAAGCGGCGCGGCGTCGGCCCGGTGGCCCCGTGCCCAGCCGGACCCTTTGGCGCTTCACGCCTGTTCACACACTTCATACGATTTTGACGATTTAGACGATTTATCAATCAAATCAACAACTTAGCGAACGACATTGACACGATGAAAGACAAGATGAATTGAAGTCCTGATCTCTTTTCATCGTTAAAGCTCGTTCCTAACTCGTACCTTCTACGTAGCCCCTTCTCCCTCTATGGATGGGGCATTTGTCGTTTTCTCGTTACCCATCGCGGGCGCGTGGGTAGAGGCGCTGAGGCGCTCGGCCCTTGCCCACCTTGTCAACCCTGACCTCGATCAACGGCGGTGCCATGCCGGACAAGCGCTGCACTGCTGCAGTCACCTCGGCCGTCTTGTTGCGGTGCCAAACCTCCTGCAGCTCAGACAGCTTGAGTCCTGGCCGGGCGGAGACTTCAGCCAACACCCTGGCGTCGAACTCGTCCAGTTCGTCCGCCTCGCCGCCGTCGCGCCTGAACACGTACTCAATGGATGCAGCCCAGTAGTCCACCCAATCGACGGCCGCCAGCAAGTCGGCCGGTTCGATGTAGCTGCGCTGCGCCATCAGGGCGAACACCATGGCCAGCATTCGGGCGTAGACCTCGGTACGGGCCGTCAGGCTGCCCGCCAGGCCGTCGCGGTCCCGCGTGATGGCGGGGTAAAGCTCGCACCACACCTCTTCAGCCTCCGGGGACAACTGCACCTCGTGGTTGTCGTTGCCCAACGGGTCGCCGCCGGTGGCGTACTCAATGGCATCGGCCAGCCGCTCGGCCAGTTCATCCAGCAGCGCGGTGGGCGTCGGCTGCGGCAGCGGCACCAGCTTCGGGCGCTGCACGTACAGCAGCACGAAGCGATTCAGCAGCCCGTTGGCTGTGTCGTTCTCGGTGGTCTTCTCGACCAGCTCGTGCCCGGTGATGTGGCCCACGATGCAGACATGAGGGCGCGACGCTCGGGTGCGGCTGGTCTTGGTCAGAGGCTCCAGGTCGCGGCCGTCCCACATATTGCGGATCGTGGCCGACAGCGTGTTGCCGTCGCGCTTGACCTGGGCCAGCACGTTGGCGAACTCGGGCTCAATCACCAACAGGCGCTTGTCACGCACTCCATCGTCGCCACCCTTTCCGGTCTTCTCATCAGCCTCCACCGCGTCGCGGATGGCGTGGGCGATACCCTCCCCGGTTGACAGCCCGCCAGCGTGCACCCTAAGCACCAGCCTTGCGCCGCTTCGCTTGCGCAGAATCGCATCAGTGCGCCGCGCCACCTCGCGGGCCGTCACCTCGGCCGTGCCCTTGCGCGCCTTCGCGCTCTTGCCCACCACAAGGGCATAGGGCCGGCAGTGGATCACCGAGTCGCCAATGCGCTGGAACGCTGTGCGGCCGACGGCGGTGCAGAAGAGGGCCAGCACGTTGACGGCGACGGCCACCGGGTGCGCCTCGCTGCTGGCGCATGCTGCCCGCACGATGTCTGCGACCAGCTCGGGCAACGCGCTGGCAGGCATCACCGGCGGCGCCATGACGCGCTCGTCAGGGCGCACTGGCGCTTCAGCGGTCGGCTCAACGTCCTGTCGCGCAGCCCGCAGCACGGAGGCCCGCACCGCGCCCAGGCCCGCAGCCGCCGCCAAGTCGTTCCAGTCAGTCGCCTTGCCTGTCATTCGGTCCCTTCGGAGAACTGCGGCACCACCACCAGGCCGCGCACGGCCTTGGCTGCAGCGGTGGCGGCAGCGACGCCGGGATTGCCCGGCGTGAATCGGTCGTTGTCTGCGCAAACCACGATGCGCAGACGCGGAAACTTGGCGCGCAGGGCCAGGGCCACCGGCAGCAGGTTGCCGGCGCTGAAGGCCACCGCCACGGCCTCGCCGCTGGCCATGCGCAGCGTCGCGCCGGTGGCGTAGCCCTCGCACAGCAGCAGGTCACGCCCTGGCTTGCCGATGGGGAAGTAGCAGCCGCGGATGCGCCCCCCGGTCAACATGCGCTTGGTGCCGTCCGGGCCGATGAACTGCAGCGTGTGCAGCAGGCCGGCGCTGTCGAAGGCCGGCACCACCAGCATTTGCCGCAACTGCAGCAGGCCGAAGGCGTGCACCCCCTTGCGCTGCAGGTAGGGGTGCGCACTGGTGGCCGGCCTCGCCTTGCTCAGCAGCGCCTGCGCCCGCTGGCGGGCTTCGGCGTGCACCTGGCCCTGCGCCTCGCGCCTGGCGGCTTCGCGCTCCCGCGCCTGGCGGTGCATGGTGGTCCGCTCGGCCCGCGTCAGCGGCTTGGTGCTGCGGGCAAACCAGGTGCCGCGGAAGTCAGTGCGCCAGCTGCCGAACATGGCGACAGGATGCTGACCGCCGTGGTAGACCACCCAGCAGTTCGGCTTACCCGGCTTGTCGCCTTCGCCACGGTAGCGCACCAGCTCGCCATTGCCCGGCAAGTCCAGTTCGCGCACCGGCGCCTGTCCGGCAGCGCGCAGCGCGTCCAGCAGCTCGGGGGGACAGCCTGGCACTGTCAGACCTCGCCGGTTTGCCGACCGACCACGACAGCCCGCAGCACCATCCCAGGCGCGTTGCTCAGCGCCTGAAAGCCTGTCCTGCGCGCCTCGGCAGTCCATTGCGGACCATCCATGCGCGTGAGACGCCGCACGTACCGTTGGCCCGCTGCGTCCTCGATCAACACGCCGGCGCCGACAGCGGGCGCGACGCCGGTTGAGCAGATCAGAACAGTTCCTTTCGGCGTCGTGGGTGCCAAGCTGTCATCGGGCATGGCCAGCAAGAACCGGGGCGGCAGGGGTTGGGCGCCGGCCGTCATCGCTGCACCTCATGTCGGCCGGGGTGGTCACGGTGCAGTCGAATCGCCTGCAGCGACTCAGCCAGCCGCTCGCACTGGCGCTGCAGTGAGAAGGCTTCGCGGGCCAGCTCGGCATCGGGGCCGCCGCTGTTCAGCAGCACCTGCAGCCGCGCCGTGCTGCGGCGCCACTGCGCGATGCGCCGGCCGGCGGCGCCGGTCGGCTTCGGCTTGTCGGTCTTCAGCATGTGGCCACCTCCGACAGCCTGGCCAGCAGGCGCAGGGCAGTGCACCAGCGCAACCGGCCGCGCAGGGCCAGGCGCAGCACCAGGCGGCGCAGCAGCTTGCGGCCGGCGCTCACTTGCTGCCCTCGGACAAGCCGGACAGGCGCCTAACGTCTTGCTGACGCAGCCGCTGCAGTTCGCGGCCGGCTTCACGCGTCAGCACCTTGGCAACGGCGATGCAGAGGCGCATCAGGTCGCCTTCGTCGAACGGCGACAACAACGGGGCACCGGGTCTCCCTTGGGGGTCGGCGTCGTCCAGAAGCAGCTGGTTCCGCTCGATCAGTTCCAGCGCCGTGCGCATGCCTGCGGCCAGATCGAGCACGCTGCCTGCCTGATCAGCTGGCAGGCGAAACGGGCTGTCGTGTGCGATGGAATGCCAGGCAAAGGGCTGGTGCAGGGGTTCCGGCGTGACGGCCTCGCCCGCTGGATTGCTGTTGCTGCAGTTCATGCCGCACCGCCTTCCGCCAGGGCGGCCATCTCGTGCAGGCTGTCGGCCTGTGGACGCATCGCGCCCAGCAGGCACCGCAGGCGCCACAGTCCCCCCATGTCGCCGGCTCTGTCGGCGTCGGCTGCCAGGTCGGCAGCCGTCGCCACCAGGCAGGCCAGTTCGCCCACCCGCTGCGTCAGCTCGACGGCATCGGGTGCGGACTGATGAACGGCTGTCGGTGCGGCAGCCGGCCTTTGCGGGCATCCCACGCGGTCGGCGTCGGGGGCGACGGCGGCGCGCTCGCCGCGGTTACCCGGTTCGACGATGGGTACGCCGGCAACGTCCGCCACTTCCAACGCCAGCAGCGCTGCGGTTGCGGTGTCGATCAACTTCAACCGTTCTGCGCTGACCCCACGCTCACGCGCCGTGACGGTGCGCAGGCTCTCCACTGCCGCAGCAGGGTCGACGGCTTTCGGTGCACCGGCCCAGGTCGGAGACAGGTGGCGCAGGGCTTCCACCAGCTCAATCACGATGTCTGCATCACCGGGTTCGGCCCGCCCGACAGCAGCGCCGATCATGCGGCTCACCTCTTCTGCGAGGCTCGGCACCGGATCGCCGGCAGCCGCAGCGGGCACCAGCACGGTCTCCTCCTCGCCGGCCGCAGTGGACACCAGCACGGTCTCCTCC
>CALMIF010000387.1 GCA_937864045.1 uncultured Aquabacterium sp.
GGCTTGGGAGCGGCCCGGCGCTCGGCCCGCTTGGCTGCGCGCTCATGCCGGGTTCTCGATCTCGATGAAGCGGTGCTCCAGGCCGAACTGCCGGGCCAGGTGCTCGCCCAGCGCCGGCGCGCCATAGCGCTCGGTGGCATGGTGGCCGCAGGCGAGGAAGGCGACACCGGTCTCGCGGGCGATGTGGGCCTGCGGCTCGGACAGCTCGCCGGTGAGGTAGGCGTCGGCGCCGGCGGCGATCGCCGCTTCGAAGAAGCCCTGGGCGCCGCCGGTGCACCAGGCGATGCGCTTCAGCGGCCGGCCGTCGCCGGGCAGCAGCACCGGCGCCCGGCCCAGCGCGGCCTGCACCTGCTGCGCCAGCGACAGCGCATCCAGCCCGGCGCCCGCTGCGCCGATGCAGCCCAGGTCCTGGTCGCCGAAGCGGGCGTCGGCCCGCAGCCCCAGGCGGGCGCCCAGCTGCGCGTTGTTGCCCAGGTCCGGATGCGCGTCCAGCGGCAGGTGGTAGGCGAACAGGTTGATGCCGTGGGCCAGCAGCAGGGCCACGCGCTGGCGCATCCAGCCGGTGATGCAGCCGCTCTGGCCGCGCCAGAACAGGCCGTGGTGGACCAGGATCGCGTCGGCGCCGTCGGCCACTGCCGCCTCGATCAGCGCCAGGCTGGCGGTGACGCCGGAGACCAGGCGCCGCACCTCGGCGCGGCCCTCGACCTGCAGACCGTTCGGCCCATAATCCTTGAAGCGATCCACCGCCAGCAGTGCAGCCAGGTGCGATTCGATCTCACTGCGCTGGGCCATGCCGGCCGCCTTTCCCCACAAGACTGTTGTTCGACTGTTGGTTCGCCATGCGACGACTCTGGCTGATTTTCTCCCAGGCTGCCACCGTGGGCATGGCCCTGCTGTTCGTGGTGGCCACGCTCAAGCCGCAATGGCTGGGCGGGCCGGGCCAGCCCTTCGGCGCGGTGGTGGCCGACGTGGTGTCGCTGCGCACCGCCGCCCCGGCCATGCCCGCCTCGGGTGCCGCCGCCGGCACCGGCACCGGCACCGGCAGCTTCGCGGATGCGGCACGCGTGGCCGCCCCGGCGGTCGTCAGCGTGGTCACCAGCAAGGCACGGCGGCGCAACCCGCATGGCGACGACCCGGGCTTCGGCTTCTACTACGGCCAGCGCGAGCCCGAGCAGCAGGGCGTGGGCTCGGGCGTGATCGTCTCGCCCGAAGGCGTGCTGCTGACCAACAACCATGTGGTCGAGGACGCCGGCGAGATCGACGTGCAGCTGTCCGATGGCCGCGAGGTGCGCGCCCAGGTGGTGGGCACCGACCCCGAGACCGATCTGGCGGTGCTGCGCATTCCGCTGGACAAGCTGCCGGCCATCACCGTGGGCCGCTCGCAGGACCTGCGGATCGGCGATCCGCTGCTGGCCATCGGCAACCCCTTCAACGTCGGCCAGACGGTGACGGCCGGCATCGTCAGTGCGCTGGGCCGCAACGGCCTCGGACTGTCGGTGTTCGAGAGCTTCATCCAGACCGACGCGGCGATCAACCCGGGCAACTCGGGCGGCGCCCTGGTCAACGCCCAGGGCCACCTGGTGGGCATCAACACCGCCATCTACTCACGCAGCGGCGGCAGCCAGGGCATCGGCTTCGCCATCCCGTCGGACCTGGCGATGCAGGTGATGCACAGCCTGCTGAAGACCGGCGTGGTGCAGCGCGGCTGGATCGGCGTCGAGCCCAGCGCCCTGACGCCCGAGATCGCCGAGAGCCTGCGCATCGGCAACCGCCAGGGCGTGCTGATCACCGGCGTGCTGCAGGACGGCCCGGCCAGCAAGGGTGGCGTGCGCCCGGGCGACGTGGTGGTGGCGGTGGCCGGTCAGCCGGTGGCCAGCGTGGCCCAGCTACTCAACGCGGTGTCGGCGCTGACGCCGGGCAAGCCGGCCACGCTGGCGGTGATGCGGGGCAGCAAGGAGCTGGCGCTGACACTGGACATCGTGCAGCGCCAGCGTGCGCCGGCAGCGCGACGACGCGAGTAGTCGCCGCGGCGGCCTTCAGGTGCTGGCCGACTCGCCGGCGCCCGCATCGTCCGGCGCCTTGGTGTGCCGGATGAAGAGCTGCGCCGCCCAGATGCCGACTTCATAGAGCAGGCACATCGGAATCGCCAGCGACAGCTGCGAGACTACGTCGGGCGGCGTGATCACCGCGGCCACCACGAAGGCGATGACGATGAAGTAGCCGCGCCATTCCTTGAGCTTCTCGACCGTGACGATGCCCATGCGCGCCAGCACCACCACTGCCACCGGCACCTCGAAGGTGGCGCCGAAGGCAATGAACATCGACAGCACGAAGCTGAGGTAGGCCTCGATGTCCGGCGCCGCGGTGATGCTCTTGGGCGCGAAGCTCTGGATGAACTTGAACACCTGGCCGAAGACGAAGAAGTAGCAGAAGGCCACGCCCATCATGAACAGCACGGTGCTGGAGACGACCAGGGGCAGCACCAGCTTCTTCTCGTGGCTGTACAGGCCCGGCGCGACGAAGGCCCAGACCTGGTACAGCACGATGGGCAGCGCCACCAGGAAGGCGGCCATCAGCGTGATCTTCAGCGGCACGATGAAGGGCGAGATCACGTTGGTGGCGATCAGCGTCGCGCCCTTGGGCAGGTGCGCCACCAGCGGCGCGGCCAGCATGTCGTACAGGCCCGACGGCCCGGGCCAGAGGCACAGCACACCGAAGACCACGCCCACGGCGATCAGCGCCTTGACCAGGCGGTCGCGCAGCTCGATCAGGTGGGAGACGAAGGGCTGCTCGGTGCCGGCGAGCTCGTCGTGCGGATCAGCAGCCATGCGCAGTGGAATCGTTCATTTCAAGGCCGCCGGGCGGTGACGGGCGACCCGCGCCGCGCCCGACTGCACATGGCCGCGCACGCCGGCGCGCTGCTTGTACCAGCGTGGCACGGCCGTGCGCTTGAGGCGCCAGCGCTTCTTCGGATGCTTGTAGACCGGCGTGGCGGGCACGCTGCTGAGGCTGGCGTAGTCGTCGCTGACACCGCCGTCCAGGCCCGCCGTCAGGTCGTTGACCTGCTGGTTGAAAGCCTGGCTGGCGCCATGGATCTCGTTGTTGACCGTGCTCTCGACATCGCGCGCCGCGGTCTCGAACTGCGACTTCATCTTCTGCAGTTCTTCCAGCTCGATCGTGCGGTTGACCTCGGCCTTGACGTCGGCCACGTAGCGCCGCGCCTTGCCCATCAACGTGCCCACGGTGCGGGCCACGCGCGGCAGCTTCTCGGGGCCGATGACGACCAGCGCCACGGCGCCGATCAGCGCGATCTTGTCGAAACCGAAATCGATCATGGAGGAAGGCGGCGGGGCCGCCAAAGCGGCCCGCAGGCTCAGGACTTGGTCTTGGCCTCGACGTCGACGGTGTTGGCGTCACCCGCCTTGTGCGAGGTGACCTGCTGCGGCGGCGCCGCGTCGGCCGGCGCATTGCCATCCTTGACGCCGTCCTTGAAGCCCTTGACCGCCGCACCCAGGTCGCTACCCACGTTCTTGAGCTTCTTGGTGCCGAAGATCAGCACCACCACGACCAGCACGAT
>CALMIF010000388.1 GCA_937864045.1 uncultured Aquabacterium sp.
GCCAAGCCGGGCTCGCTGACGCACTGGCCGGCCGGCCTGGTGCTGGCCTTCCCGGCCGCGGGCGCGGTCAACGGCACGCTGGTGATGGCGCCGGGCGACGTCAACCTGACCTTCAAGCGCTACCTCAGCGATGCGGTCACGCTGCACATCGAGAACGACCATGTGGTGCGCATCGACGGCACCAGCGTGGACGCCGACCTGATGCGCGGCTACCTGGCCGCCTGGGGCGACAAGGAAGCCTATGCCGTCAGCCACGTGGGCTGGGGCCTGAACCGCCGCGCCCGCTGGGACGCGATGACCTTCTACGACAAGGCCGACTTCAACGGCACCGAACTGCGGGCGTTTGCCGGCAGCTTCCTGTATTCCACCGGCGCCAACGAGGTGGCGAACCGCCACACCCTGGGCCACTTCGACCTGCCGATGCGCGGTTGCACCGTCACCATCGACGGCGTGGCCGTGGTCAACGCCGGAGAACTGGCGTGACGGCGCAGCTGGTCACGAACACGCCGCTGGCGCACCTGCGCTGGGACGGCGGCGGCCCCACCGTCCTGATGCTGCACGGCGTCGGCGGCGGCCGCCAGGCCTGGGAGGTCAGCGGCACCGGCGACGCATTGGCCGCCGCGGGCTTCACCGCGCTGGCCGCCGACTTTCCGGGTTACGGGCTGTCGGCGCCGGTGCAGCCCTATGACCTGGCCGGCATGGCCGGCGCGGTGATCGACACCCTGGCCCGACTGGGCGGCGGCCCGGCCATCCTGGTCGGCCACAGCATGGGCGGCATGGTGGCGCAGGAGGTGATCGCCCGCGCGCCGCAGGCCGTGGCCGGCCTGGTGCTGGCCGGCACCTCGCCCGCCTTCGGCAAGCCCGGCGGTGACTGGCAGCAGGCCTTCCTGCAGAGCCGCTTCGCGCCGCTGGATGCCGGCCTGGGCATGGCCGGGCTGGCGCAGCAGCTGGTGCCGGCGATGGTGGCGCCGGGCACGGCACCGGCGGCCATCGCGGCAGCCCAGGCCATGATGGCTGGCGTGCCGGAGACCACCTACCGTGCGGCCGTTGCGGCCCTGGTCGCCTTCGACCGCCGGGCCAACCTGCCGAACATCCAGGTGCCGACCCTGGTGATCACCGGCGAGCACGACCGCACCGCCGCGCCCGAGGTGGCGCGCAAGCTGGCCGAGCGCATTGCCAACGCGCAGTGCCACATCCTGCCCGGCGCGGGCCACCTGCTCAACATCGAGCAGCCCGCCGCCTTCAACACCGCGCTGCTGGCCTTCCTGCAGCAGCGTTGACGTTCTTGCGTTCCTGAGGAGCCCTCGATGTCCGCCGTGCTCGACACCGCCACGCCAGCCGCCGCGCCGACGCGCTACCAGCCGTCGCACATCGCCGGCAACCCCGACAGCCTGACGCCGCTGCAGCGCGAATTGATCGCCCGCGTGGCCGCGCTGGGCCCGCGCTGGGCCGCCCGTGCCGAGCGCTACGACCGCGAGGCCAGCTTTCCGTTCGAGAACTACGACGACCTGCGTGAAGCCGGCCTGCTGGGCATCTGCGTGCCCACGCAATACGGCGGCCTGGGCGCCGATTTCGCCACCTACGTGAAGGTGGCCGCCGAGATCGGCCGCTGGTGCGGCGCCACGGCGCTGAGCTTCAACATGCATGTGTGCAGCTGCATGTGGGCCGGCTTCATCGCCGACGGCCTGGACATGACGCCCGAGCAGCGCGCCGACCACGAGGCCAACCGCGCCTTGCACTACCGCCGCATCGTGCAGGAGGGCAAGGTCTATGCCCAGCCTTTCAGTGAAGGCGGCGCGGCGGCGGCCGGTGCCGCGCCCTGGGGCACGGTGGCGCGCAAGGTCGACGGCGGTTATGTCGTCAGCGGCAAGAAGATCTTCGCCAGCCTGGCCGGCGCGGCCGACACCTACGGCGTGCTGTGCACCCTGGAGCGCAGCGACCGGGCCGGTGGCGGCAGCCGGCGCGACTCGATGTACCTGGCGGTGCCGGCCGACGCGCCGGGCGTGCAGGTGGTGGGCGACTGGGATCCGCTGGGCATGCGTGGCACGGTCAGCCGCAATCTCATCTTCACCGACGTCTTCGTGCCCGAGACGGCGCGCATGATGCCCGAGGGCCTGTACTTCCAGGCCGCCAGCCGCTACCCGCACATGTTCGCCACGCTGTCGCCCACCTACATGGGCGTGGCCCAGGCGGCCTACGACTTCACCGTGCAGTACCTGCGCGCCGAGGTGCCGGGCATGCCGCCCGTCAAGCGCCGCATGTACCCGACCAAGCAGTACGCGGTGGCCGAGATGCGCATCAAGCTGGAGGCGACGCGGGCGCTGTTCCTGCAGAACGCGCGTGACGCCCGCATCGACCCCGACAAGGACACGCGCATGCGGCTGTACGCGGCGCACTACACCATCATGGAGAACGCCAACGACCTGTGCCGGCTGGCGATCCGCACCTGCGGCGGGCAGTCGATGCTCAAGAGCCTGCCGCTGGAACGCCTGTACCGCGACAGCCGCTGCGGCAGCCTGATGCTGCCCTGGACGGCCGAGCTGTGCATGGACCGCCTGGGCCG
>CALMIF010000389.1 GCA_937864045.1 uncultured Aquabacterium sp.
GCCGGCGTGTCGTCCAGCCGGGTGGCCAGGTTGGCGTGCACGTCCAGCGTCAGCAGGTCGATGCCGGTGATGCGCACGCGCACATGGGCATTGCGCGGCAGGGCCTCGCAGCCCAGGGCGCGGAACACCAGGGGCAGGGTGTCGGCGCGCACCAGGCCGTCCTTCAGCGCCACGGCGTCCAGCTCGGTCACGTCGTTCTGCTGCAGCCAGCGCAGCGTCCAGAAGCGCTCGATCGCGCGCTGGAAGTCGGCATAGGCGCCGTAGGCCGCGTCGAACTGCGAGATCACCGAGAACAGCATCGCGTCCTTCGGCTTGAAGGGCGCGGCCAGCGCGGCGGTGCGGCCGTGGCGCACGGTGGCGATGATCTGCCACTGGTTGACCAGGTCGACGTAGCGGCGCAGCGGCGAGGTGGCCCAGGTGTACTGCGCCACGCCCATGCCGGCATGGGGCAGCGGCTTGGTGCCCATGCGCACCTTGATGCCCGGCGCCATGCTGGCCTGGCTGCGGTAGATGCCCGGCACGCCGTGCTCGGCCAGGAAGCCGCCCCAGTGGCTGTTGGCCAGGATCATCGCCTCGCTGACGATCAGGTCCAGCGGCGCGCCGCGGCGGCGCTCGCCGATCTGCACCACCTCGTCGCCGCGCGGCTCGCCCTCGTTGCCGACGAGCCGGAAGTTGTAGTCCGGCCGGTTGAAGTTCTCGGGCTTGCCGCGCACCACCTCGCGCTGGGCCTTCAGCTGGCTTGCCAGGCGGAAGCAGAAGGCCAGCTCCTGCGCGAACGGGTACTCGGCCACTGCCTCGCCGGTCAGCGCCGCCACGGTCACCACCTCGTCGAGCTGGTCGTGGCGCAGATTGGCGGCGATGGGCACCTGTTCCAGCCGCGTCTGCGCCGCCTTCACCGCCAGCGTGGCTTCGTCCAGCGTGAAGTACACGCTCACCGCCGGGCAGGCGCGGCCTTCGTCCAGCGTGTAGGCCTGCACCACGGCATCGGGCAGCATGGTCAGCTTGTGGCCTGGCATGTAGACGGTGGACAGGCGCTCGCGGGCGACCTTGTCGATGGGCGAGTCGGGCGCGATGGCCAGCGCCGGTGCGGCGATGTGCACGCCGAACACCACCTCGCCCGAGCCCAGGCCGGTGACCGACAGCGCGTCGTCGATCTCGGTGGTCTGCGAGTCGTCGATGGAGAAGGCCTGCACCGGCGCCAGCGGCAGCGTGTCCTTGATGGCCGGCGCGGCCAGCGCGGGGAAGCCCGTGCCCTTGGGGAAGCTGTCGAACAGGAAGCGGCGCCAGTGGAACTGGTAGGGGCTGTCGATGGCGCCCGCGCCCTGCAGCAGGTCCAGTGGCGCCTTCTGCGTGCGGCGCGCGGCCTCGACCACGGCCTTGTACTCGGGGCCGTTCTTGTCGGGCTTGAACAGGATGCGGAACAGCTGCTCGCGCACCGGCGCGGGGCAGGTGCCGGCGGCCAGGTCGTCGGCCCACTGGGCGATCAGCGCCGCCTGCTGCGCCTTGCGCTCGATCGCCAGCAGGGCGGCCTTCACCGTCTCTTCCGGCGCCTTCTTGAACTGGCCCTTGCCGGCGCGGCGGAAGTAGTGCGGCGCCTCGTACAGGCGCAGCAGCATCGCCGCCTGCTGCTCGGGCCCGGCGCTGGCGGAGAAGTAGTCCCTGGCCAGGTCACCGAAGCCGAATTCACCCTCGGGCGCGAATTCCCAGGCTATCTCCAGGTCGATGTCGGCGGCCTGGGCCGCGGCGGCGGCCAGCAGGGCCGCCGGCTCGGGCTTGGCGAAGCGCAGCAGCACGTTGGCGGCCTTGACCTTGACGCGCTTGCCGGAGTCCAGCTCGACTTGCAGCGAGGCTTCGGCCTCGGACATCACACGGCCGGCCAGGAACTTGCCGGCTTCGTCGAACAGGGCATAGGAGGACATAGGCGGCGGATTGTCGCTGCATCGGCCCGGGCGACGGTCGCCCCCGGGGCCGCTCAGCTGGCCTGGCTGTCGCGCAGGGCTGCGCCAGCGTCCAGGCCCTGGGCCTGCAGCCAGCCGGGCGTGAACAGCGTGTCGTCGTAGCGCTCGCCGGCGTCGCAGATCAGCGTGGCGATGCTGCCGGTCTCGCCGCGCGCGGCCAGTTCTCGCGCCAGGTGCAAGGCGCCAGCGAAGTTGGTGCCGGTGGACGGCCCGACGCGCCGGCCCAGGCGCTGCGACAGGTCCAGCGCGGCGGCGAAGCTCATCGCGTCGGGCACGCGCAGCATGCGGTCGATCACCGGCGGCAGGAAGCTGGGCTCCACCCGCGGCCGGCCGATGCCCTCGATGCGGCCGCGCTCGGTGCCCGCCAGGTCGCGCCGGCCCTGCACGAAGGCGTCGAAGAACACGCTGCGCTCGGGGTCGACCACGGCCAGGCGGGTGGTGGCCACGGCTTCCCTGCGGTAGCGGATGTAGCGGCCAATGGTGGCCGAGGTGCCGCCGGTGCCCGCGCCCACCACGATCCAGCGCGGCAGCGGGTGCGGCTCCAGCGCCAGCTGGTTGAACAGGCTCTCGGCGATGTTGTTGTTGCCGCGCCAGTCGGTGGCCCGCTCGGCGTGGGTGAACTGGTCCATGTAGTGGCCGCCGCGCTGCCGGGCGATGGCCTCGGCCTCGGCATACACGCGGGCGGCCGGCACCTCGACGCACTGGCCACCGTGGAAGGCGATCTCCTGCAGCTTGCGGGCGGCCGTGCCCTGCGGCACCACCGCAACGAAGGGCAGGCCCAGCAGCCGGGCGAAGAAGGCCTCGCTGATCGCGGTCGACCCCGACGAGGCCTCGACGATGGTCGTGCCCGGCCCGATCAGGCCGTTGCACAGGCCGTAGAGGAACAGCGAGCGCGCCAGCCGGTGCTTCAGGCTGCCCGACGGGTGCGTGGACTCGTCCTTCAGGTACAGCGTGATGCCCGGCGCCTCGGGCAGGGTCAGCGGAATCAGGTGGGTGTCGGCCGAACGGCGGGCATCGGCCTCGATGCGGCGCAGCGCCTCGGCCACCCAGGCACGGCGCCCGCTGTCGTCGCCGGCCATGGTCAGACGGTCATGCCGCCGGACACCTCGATCACCGCGCCGTTGACGTAGCTGGCCTCGTCGCTGGCAAGGAAGGCGTAGACGTTGGCGATCTCCTCGGGCTTGCCCAGGCGGTGCAGCGGCACCTGCTCGCGCATCTGCTGCAGCACCTTGTCGGGGATGGTGGCCAGGATCGGCGTCTCGACGAATCCCGGCGCCACGGCATTCACGCGGATGCCCTTGGGCCCCAGCTCGCGGCTCCAGGTCTTGGTGAAACCGATGACGCCGAACTTGCTGGCGGCGTAGTTGGTCTGGCCATAGTTGCCGTAGATGCCGACCACGCTGCTGGCGTTGAGGATCACGCCCGAGCCCTGGGCCACCATCGTCGGCAGCACCGCCTGGCTGGCGTGGAAGACGCCGCGCAGGTTGACGTCGATCACCGCGTCGAACTGGTCCAGCGTCATCTTCTGCAGCCGCGCGTCTTTCGTGATGCCGGCGTTGTTGACCAGCACGTCGATGTGGCCGTAGTGGTCCTTCACCGCGGTCACCATCGCGTCGATGGCGGCGCGGTCGGTCACGTTGACGGCGAAGCCCTGGGCCTGGGCGCCGCGGGCGCGCACCATGGCCAGTGCGGCGTCGACGCCGGCGGGCTTCATGTCGCAGACGATGACGGTGGCGCCTTCCTCGGCGAACTTCAGCGCCGTGGCCAGGCCGATGCCCTGGGCGGCGCCGGTGATGATGGAAACCTTGTTCTTCAGTCGCATAGCTTCAGGAACTCCAGCACGAAGGGGAGGTGGTCGTCGAAATCCGACAGCGCATGGTCGCTGCCGGGCAGCAGGCGGATGTGGGCGCCGGGGTAGCGGCCGGTCATCTCGCGCCAGCTCAGCACCTCGTCGCCCTGGGCGATGACGGCGGCATAGCGCTGCGGCCGGGTGATGGCGGGCGGCGTCAGGGCACGCAGCTCGTCGATGTAACCGGGCGCGAAGTCGAAGGTCTGGTCGGGCGCGTGGAACTGCGTCTGCGGGCCCACGTGCGGCGCCAGGTCGCGCGCGGGGTCGACGGCCGGGTTCAGCAGCACGGCCGGGCAGCCAGTGGCCTCGGCCACCGCGGTGGCGTAGAAGCCGCCCAGCGAGCTGCCGATCACCGCCATCTCGTTGACCGGCCAGCCGGCGATCCCTTGCTGGACCAGCGCCCAGGCCGCAGCGGGCGAGGGCGGCAGCTGCGGGCACCACCAGGTCACATCGGGCCGGTGCGTGGCCAGCCAACCGGCCATGCGCCGCGCCTTGAACGAGGCCGGCGACGAGCGAAAGCCGTGCAGGTAGAGCAGGTGGGTGACGCCGGGCATGGCGTGCATTCTCGGGCAGCCCGGTTGCCGTTCACTCGGCGCTGAACTGCTGCCAGTTCTTGCCCTTGAACTGGCTGTAGTAGGCCTTGATCTGCACCATGTCGGCCTCGATGTCGCCCGTGGGCGTGAACACCGGCCCCAGGCCGCTGAGCTTGCGCGGGTAGTCCATGTAGGCCAGCACGATGGGCACGCCGGCCTCGTGGGCGATCCAGTAGAAGCCGGTCTTCCAGTGCCGGGTCTTGCTGCGCGTGCCTTCGGGCGGCACCACCAGGTGCATGGAGCCGGGCGCGCCGCGCAGCGCCTGCGCCGACGCGGCGACCAGGTTGGTCGATCGGCTGCGGTCCACCGGAATGCCGCCCAGCCAGCGCATCAGCCCACCGAAGGGCCAGCGGAAGATCTGCTGCTTTCCCATCCAGCGGATGTTCAGCCGCAGCGCGAAGGCCACCATGAGCGTGTAGGGCAGGTCCCAGTTGCTGGTGTGCGGCGCGGCGATCACCACGCACTTGGCCTGGCCGTCGGGCATGCGACCGTCCAGTGTCCAACCGGCCAGGCGCAGAAAGCGGACCGAGATCCAGCGCAGCAGGGGGCTGATGCCGGGCGTGTTGAAGAGGGTGCGTTGCATGGCGGACGATCCGTGCGACAGACCATCCGCGCACCGCAGACCATTGTCCGGCGTCGCGCTCACCCGGCCGCGCCACGCGCGGTGCGGCGTGACCTACATCAAGGCGCCGGGTGCCGACTGCGCCACGGTGCCGGCCGGCAGCGCAGCGGCGAAGTCCTCGTCGGCGCCGGCCGGGTCGCTGCCGGCCATGCCCATCAGCTGCAGCGCCCGCTGCTGCAGCTGCATCGCGTCGTCGTGGTCGCCACAGCGTTCGAGCACGTCGCTGGCGCGCAGCACCAGGCACAGTTCCCAGTTCGGGTCGGTGGCGCGGCGGGCCAGGCGGGCAGCCTCGAAGGCATGGTCGCGGGCACGGTCGCGGGCGGCAGCACAGCCGGCGCTGTCGTCGCGGGCGTCGGCCAGGTCACCGGCATTGGTGGCCACCTCGGCCCAGGCGCAGTGCAGGTCGGCCACCAGGTCACAGCCCCCCAACTGCGCCGCCCAGCGCAGCGCCTGCGCCAGGTGATGCTCGGACGGGCCGTAGGCGTGCAGGCCGGCCAGGGCCTGGGCCACGCCGGTCAGCGCCTCGCACATCACGATGGCGCGGGCGCGGCCCTGGTAGGCATCGGCCACGTCAAGCTGGCGCAGGGCCTCGTGCAGGGCGTCGCGCGCCGGGCCGTCGCCCAGGGCGGCGCCATCGGCCAATGGCGCCAGGGCGGTCGGCTGGGTGGGGGAGTCTGGGAGGGACATGGGGCGGCTTGCTCGGGTGTCGGGTCATCGTAGGCCGGCGCACACCTGGCCCCGGCCCCTCGCCCACGGGGTTCGGCGCGGCCTTCCCCCATGGGCGCGGGGGCCGCAGGCGCTGCGGGCGTGAAGGCTTCACGGCCGGTTGCGGCCGGCCGTGGTGGCTCCACCACATTCGGTGGCCGGGCCCGCGTTTTCTGCAATGTCGCCCGGCTGCCGGGTAGGGCAGCATGCGCGCCGACACTGCGGTCGCGCAGCACCCACCCCTTCTTCGGAGACTCCACCATGGCATCCACCTTCCGCACCGGCCTGCTGGCGACGGTTGCCGCCGCGCTGGGCGCGCTGAGCGCCCTGCCTGCCGCGGCGCAGACCACGCTGACCCTGTCGTCCTGGGTGCCGCCGGCGCACACCCTGACCACGGGCCAGATCGAGTGGTGCGAGCTGCTGGCGCAGAAGGCCGCCGGCAAGGTCAAGTGCAATGCCCTGCCGCGTGCGGTGACGGCAGCGCCCGGCACCTTCGACGCGGTGCGCAACGGCTTGGTCGACATCTCGTTCACGGTGCACGGCTACACGCCGGGCCGCTTCGTGATGACGCAGATGGTCGAGTTCCCGTTCATGGGTGACTCGTCGGAAGTGACCTCGGTGGCCTTCCAGCGCATGTACGCCAAGGTGCCGGCCTTTGCCGAGGAGCACAAGGGCGTGAAGGTGCTGGCCGTCTTCACCCACGGCCCGGGCATCATCTTCAACACCAAGAAGCCGATCACGAAGATCGACGACGTGCAGGGCATGAAGTTCCGCGTCGGCGGCGGCATGGTCAACGACATCAGCAAGGCGCTGGGCATGAACGTCACGCTCAAGCCCGCGCCCGAGAGCTACGAGCTGCTGTCCACCGGGGTGATGGACGGCACGCTGTTCCCGGCCGAATCGGTCGAGGGCTTCAAGATCGACAAGGTCATCAAGTACGCCACCACCTTCCCGGGCGGCCTGTACAACACCAGCTTCGTCTTCATGATGAACCAGGCCAAGTACGAC
>CALMIF010000390.1 GCA_937864045.1 uncultured Aquabacterium sp.
CAACCTGGAGATCGAAGGCCGCCTGCGTGCCTACATGCGCTGGAACGCGATGGCGATGGTGGTCAAGGCGAATCGCCATGACCCGGCCGACGGCGGCGACCTGGGCGGCCACATCAGCTCGTTCCAGTCGGTGGCGCATCTGTTCGCCGCCGGCTTCAACCACTTCTGGCATGCCGACGACACCGACAAGGGCGGCACGCACGGTGGTGACCTGCTCTACATCCAGGGCCACAGCGCGCCCGGCATCTACGCCCGCGCCTTCATGGAAGGGCGCCTGAGCGAAGAGCAGCTGCTGAACTTCCGCCAGGAAGTCGACGGCAAGGGCCTGTCGAGCTATCCGCACCCGAAGCTGATGCCCGATTTCTGGCAGTTCCCGACCGTCAGCATGGGCCTGGGGCCGATCATGGCGATCTACCAGGCGCGGTTCCTGAAGTACCTGCACGCCCGCGGCATCGCCGACACGAGCAAGCGCAAGGTCTGGGTGTTCTGCGGCGACGGCGAGATGGACGAGCCCGAGAGCCTGGGGGCGATCGGCCTGGCCGCACGCGAGAAGCTCGACAACCTGGTCTTCGTCGTCAACTGCAACCTGCAGCGCCTGGACGGCCCGGTGCGCGGCAACGGCAAGATCATCCAGGAGCTGGAAGGCGAGTTCCGCGGCTCGGGCTGGAACGTCATCAAGCTGCTGTGGGGCCGCCAGTGGGACGCGCTGCTGGCGCGCGACAAGGACGGCGCGCTGCGCAAGCTGATGCTCGACACGCTGGACGGCGACTACCAGGCCTTCAAGGCCAACGACGGCGCCTTCGTGCGCAAGCACTTCTTCGGCCGTGACCCGCGCACGCTGGAGATGGTGGCCAAGATGAGCGACGAGCAGGTGTGGAACCTGCGCCGCGGCGGCCACGACGCGAGCAAGGTCTACGCCGCCTTCCACGCCGCCAACAACAACACCCAGGGCCAGCCGACGGTGGTGCTGGTCAAGACGGTCAAGGGCTACGGCATGGGCCGCGCCGGCGAGGGCAAGAACACCGCCCACCAGACCAAGAAGCTGACGGACGACGACATCCGCTACTTCCGCGACCGCTTCAACATCCCCATCCCCGACAGCGAGCTGCCGAAGATCCCGTTCTACAAGCCGGCCGACGACACGCCGGAAATGAAGTACCTGCACGAGCGCCGCGCCGCCCTGGGCGGCTACCTGCCGCACCGCCGCGCCCAGGCCGACGAGCACTTCACCGTGCCCAGCCTGGAGACCTTCAAGGCCGTTCTGGATGCGACGCCAGAAGGCCGCGAGATCAGCACCACGCAGGCCTACGTGCGCTTCCTGACCCAGCTGCTGCGCGACAAGGCCCTGGGCCCGCGCGTGGTGCCCATCCTGGTCGACGAGGCGCGCACCTTCGGCATGGAAGGCCTGTTCCGCCAGATCGGCATCTACAACCCCAAGGGCCAGATGTACACCCCGGTCGACCGCGACCAGGTGATGTACTACAAGGAAGACAAGGCCGGCCAGATCCTGCAGGAAGGCATCAACGAAGCCGGCGGCATGGCCAGCTGGATCGCTGCCGCCACCAGCTACAGCACGAACAACCGGATCATGATCCCGTTCTACGTGTACTACTCGATGTTCGGCTTCCAGCGCATCGGCGACCTGGCCTGGGCGGCGGGCGACATGCAGGCGCGCGGCTTCCTGCTCGGCGGCACCAGCGGGCGCACCACGCTCAACGGCGAGGGCCTGCAGCACGAGGACGGCCACAGCCACATCCTGGCCGGCACCATCCCGAACTGCATCTCCTACGACCCGACCTTCGCCCATGAGGTCGGCGTCATCATCCACCACGGCCTGAAGCGCATGGTGGAGAAGCAGGAGAACGTCTACTACTACATCACCCTGCTCAACGAGAACTACCCGATGCCCGGCCTTCAAGCCGGCACCGAGGAGCAGATCATCAAGGGCATGTACCTGCTGGAAGACGCGCCGGCCACTGGCCAGCCGCAGGTCAACCTGCTGGGCAGCGGCACCATCCTGCGTGAGTCGCAGGCTGCCCGCCAGCTGCTGGCGGTGGACTGGGGCGTGGCCGCCAAGGTCTGGAGCTGCCCCAGCTTCAACGAGCTGGCCCGCGACGGCCAGGACTGCGAGCGCTGGAACCTGCTGCACCCGACCGAGACGCCGCGCGTCCCGTTCGTCGCCCAGCAGCTGGCCGGCCACGCCGGCCCGGTGATCTGCTCGACCGACTACATCAAGGTCTACGGCGAGCAGATCCGCGCCTACATCCCCAAGGGCACGACCTACAAGGTGCTGGGCACCGACGGCTTCGGCCGCAGCGACTTCCGCAGCAAGCTGCGCGAGCACTTCGAGGTCAACCGCCACTACATCGTGGTTGCGGCGCTGAAGACGCTGGCCGACGAGGGCAAGGTGCCGGCCGCCAAGGTGGCGGAAGCCATCAAGAAGTACGGCCTGAACGCCGACAAGATCAACCCGCTGTACGCCTGACGCGGCCACACCACGGAGACAACAACATGGCATTGGCAGACGTTTTGGTCCCGGACATCGGCGACTTCAAGGATGTGGCGGTCATCGAGCTGATGGTGAAGGTGGGCGACACCATCGCCGTTGACCAGAGCCTGGTGACAGTGGAAAGCGACAAGGCCTCGATGGAGATTCCGTCGAGCCACGCGGGTGTGGTCCAGTCGATCAAGGTCGCGATCGGCGACAAGGTCAACGAAGGCTCGCTGCTGCTGGTGGTCGAGGCCGCCGGCGGCGCCGCGGCGCCGGCCCCGGCACCTGCTGCTGCTGCGGCGGCGCCGGCCCCCGCGCCGGCTGCGGCGGCAGCGCCCGCCCCGGCCGCCGCGCCCGCAGCCGCTGCGGCGACCGGCCCGATCGAGGTGCGCGTGCCCGACATCGGCGACTTCGCCGAGGTGGCGGTCATCGAGGTGATGGTCAAGCCGGGTGACGCGATCAAGGTCGAGCAGAGCCTGATCACGGTGGAGAGCGACAAGGCGTCGATGGAGATCCCGTCCAGCCACGCCGGCATCGTCAAGGAAGTGAAGGTCGCCCTTGGCGACAAGGTGGCGATGGGTTCGCTGGTGGTGATCCTGGAAGGCGCCATCGGCGGTGCCGCTGCGCCGGCACCGGCTGCTGCGGCGCCCGCAGCACCTGCAGCTGCACCGGCCGCCGCGCCTGCTGCTGCAGCGGCTGCGCCGGCGCCTTCTGCCGCGACGCCGGCTGCGATGCCCGCTCACGAGCCCACCGCCGACAAAGGCAAGCTGCCGCATGCTTCGCCCAGCATCCGCCGCCTGGCGCGTGAGCTGGGCGTGCCGCTGGCCGAAGTGGCCGGCAGCGGCCCCAAGGGCCGCATCCTGCAGGCCGACGTGCAGGGCTTCGTCAAG
>CALMIF010000391.1 GCA_937864045.1 uncultured Aquabacterium sp.
GGATCCTCGGCCACGTGCAAGTGCAGCAGCGGTGCCTGGTCAACCGCGATGCGGTGGTGCAGCGGATCGAGCCGCTGCTGCATCTGCTGGGCCACATCGCCGTTGGCGGGGTCGATGTCCAGCGTCTGCAGCTGCAGCGGTGCGTGGCGCAGCACCACCTGCACCGGCTGGGCCAAGCCCTGCCACAGCACCGCCGTGCGCAGGATGTCATGGCGGTCGATCACCGCCTGCACCGTCTGCACGAAGCGCTCCACACTGGCCGGGTCCTCGAAGTCGTAGACATTGGGCAGCAGGTACGGATCGCCCTCCTGCGCCATCAGGTGATGGAACAGGATGCCTTCCTGCAGCGGGGCCAGCGGGTAGATGTCCTGCACATTGGCCGCACCACCGGGCACCTGCGCCACGATGAGGTCGATCTCTTGCTGGCTGAGCGTGACCAGCGTGAGCATCTCCGGACGGATCTCGGCCGCATCGGCCGGGATCAGGTTGGGCGGCACCACCACGGCGTGGCTTTCACCGCCCACGGCCTGCGCCAGCTCGGCCAGGCTGCCGGCCGCAAACAGCGCGCGCACGTCGGCCTGCAGGCCCGCCTGGCGCATGCGCTCGATCAGGCTCACGGCCAGCAGCGAGTGGCCGCCCAGCTCGAAGAAGTTGTCGTGGCGACCCACCTGGGCCACCCCCAGCAGCTCGGCCCACAGCGTGGCCAGGGCCTGCTCGGTGTCACCCACCGGCGCCTCGTAGCCACGCTGGGCATAGGCCTCGCCCTCGGGCGCCGGCAGCGCCGCGCGGTCGAGCTTGCCGTTGGGCGTGAGCGGGAAGCGCTCCAGCGCCACGAAGGCCGCCGGCACCATGTAGGGCGGCAGCTGCCCGCTGGCGTGCTCTCTGAGCGCCTGCGCCGGGGCCTCGCCGCGGTAGTAGGCCACCAGGCGCTTGTCGCCACCGGCGGCCTCGCGCGCCAGCACCACCACCTCGGCCACGCCGGGCGCCTTGGCCAGCTGCGCCTCGATCTCGCCCAGCTCGATGCGAAAGCCCCGGATCTTGACCTGGTGGTCGTTGCGGCCCAGGTACTCGATCGTGCCGTCGGCCAGCCAGCGGCCCAGGTCACCGGTCTTGTACATGCGCGCGCCGGGTTCCTCGCTGAACGGATCGGCCACAAAACGCTCGGCCGTCATCTCGGGCTGGTTCAGGTAGCCACGCGCCACGCCGTGGCCTCCGATGCACAGTTCTCCCACCACGCCCAGCGGCGCGGGCTGGCCCTGCGCATCCAGGATGTACACCCGGGTGTTGGCCACCGGGCGGCCGATGTGCAGCACCGCGTCGTGGGCGCTCAGCGCACCCGAGGTGGCCACCACGGTGTTCTCGGTGGGGCCGTAGTTGTTGACCAGGGTCTGGCCCGCGGGCAGGCCTTGCGGCCAGCGGCGCAGCCGGTCACCGCCCACCAGCAGCTGGCGCAGGCCGGGGTTGGCCAGGCCGTGGCTGAGCGCGTGCTCGGCCAGCGGCGTGACCAGGAAGCTCACGCCCAGGTCTTGGGCCTGCCACCACTGCAGCAGGGCCTGCGGGTTGCCCTCGGTGTGGGCCGGGGCCAGCAGCAGGCTGGCACCGCTGGCCAGCGTGGGCCAGATCTCCCAGGCGCAGGCATCGAAACCCAGGCCCGCGGTGCAACTGCTGCGCTCGCCCCAGGCCAGGCCGAACTGGCGGGCGTGCCAGGCGATCAGGTTGTTCAGGCTGCGCTGCTCGACCATCACGCCCTTGGGCAGGCCGGTGGAGCCGGAGGTGTAGATCACATAGGCCAGCGCGCGCGCACCCTCGGCTGGCGCGGGCAGGTTGTGGGTCTCCAGGCCGTGCCAGGCCTCGGGGCTGTCGAGTTCGAGCACGGGTAGCGGTTGTGACGCGCGCGCGGCGGCCAGGGCCAGCAGGGCCTGCAGCTCGGCGCTGGCGGTGGATTCACCGACGATCACCCGCGGCTGGCTGTCGGCCAGCATGTGGCCCAGGCGCTCGCCCGGGTAGGCCGGGTCCAGCGGCACGTAGGCGCCACCGGCCTTGAGCACGCCCAGCAAGGCCACCAGCAGGCGCGGGCTGCGGCCCACGCACACCGCCACGCGCTCGCCCGGGCACACGCCCAGCGAGACCAGGTGGCGGGCCAGCTGGTTGGCTTGGGCGTTGAGTTCGCCATAGCTCAGCACCTCGTCTCCCTGCACCACCGCCACCGCGTCGGGCTGGGCCTGGGCCTGGGCCTCGACCAGTTCATGCGTGCAGCGCTGCGCCTCGTACGGCGCGGCGCTCTGGTTCCAGGTGTGCAGCACCTGCTGGCGCTCCTCATCCGGCAGCATCGCCAGCGTCAGCACCGGCTGCGCGTCGCCTTGCACCATGGCCTGCAGCAACCGGGTGAAATACTGGCCGAAGCGGCGCACGGTGGCCACGTCGAACAGGTCAGCGCTGTAGAGGAAGGCGCCGCCGAGCTTGTCGTCGTCTTCGCTGAGGTTGAGGATCAGGTCGAAGTGCGAGGTGGTTTGCGGCTGCTTCACCGCCGACAGGCGCAGCCCGGGCAGTTCATCGCTGCCGCCGCCGGGCGTGTTGTTCAGCGCCAGCATCGCCTGGAAGATGGGGTTGTAGCTCAGACTGCGCTCGGGCTTGAGCACTTCCACCACCTGCTCGAAGGGCAGGTCCTGGTGCGCCAGTGCCTGGCGCACCGAGTGGTTCACCTGGGCCAGCAGGTCGGCCACCGTCATCTGCGGGGACAGTTGCACGCGCAGCGCCAGGGTGTTGGCAAAGAAGCCGATCAGCGGCTCGAGCTCGCTGCGGTCACGCCCGGAGGTGGGGGTGCCGATCACGATGTCATGCTGGCCGCTCAGCCGCGCCATCAGCACCGCCCAGGCCGCCACCAGGGCCATGAACAGCGTGCTCTTGTGGCGCTGGGCCAGGCTGCGCAGCGCCTGCAGGCCCTGGCCGGGCAGGTGGTATTCCTCCAGGCCGCCGGCATAGCTCTGCACCTCGGGGCGCTTGCGGTCGAAGGGCAGGTGCAGCACCGCCGGCGCGCCACCCAGGTAGCTGCGCCAGAACTCGGCCTGCGCCTGCAGGCCATCGCCCCCGGTGCGCTGGCGCTGCCAGGCGGCAAAGTCGGCGTACTGGATGGGCAGCGGCGGCAGCGGATCGGGCTGCCCCGCGGCATAGGCCGTGTACAGGGCCACCAGCTCCGACACCAGCACGCCGATCGACCAGCCGTCCGACACCATGTGGTGTTGGGTGATCAGCAGGATGTGGCAGTCATCGGCCAGACGCAACAGCTGGCCGCGGCACAGCGGGCCGCTGCCCAGGTCGAAGGGGCTGTCGGCTTCATGGGCCGTGGCCTGCTGGATGCGGGCCTCCTGCTCGGCCGGCGACAGGCCGCGCAGATCCTGCTCCTGCAGCGCAAAGCCCACGTCCGGTGACGCGATGACCGTCAGCGCCTCACCATGCACCGTGGGAAAGCTGGTGCGCAGGCTTTCATGGCGGGCCACGATGCGGTCCAGCGCGCGGCGGAAGGCGGCGGTCTGCAACTGGCCATCCAGGCGCAAGGCGGTGGGCAGGTGGTAGGCCTTGCTGGCCGACGGATCCAGCTGGCCGATGAACCACAGCCGCGTCTGCGCCCACGACAGCGGCACGGGCTGCGAGCGATCAGCCTGCGGGATCGCCTGGCTTGCCGTGGGCGACACCTGCACACGCTTGCTCTTCAGGCGACGCAGAACGAGTTCGAGTTGCTTGGCGTCGAGGTTGCCGCGGGTGGGGTTGGTCATGATGGTCAGGAAATCTCTTGGAAATGGAAGCCGCGGCAGCCAGGGCGCGCCCGTGCTCAGTTCGGTTGTCCGGGTTCTGTCGTCTCGGCCAGCAACGCCGCCAGTTCTTCGTCGGACAAGCCTTCCAGCTCGGCCTGGGCCTGGGCGACGTCGTCTGCGCTGTAGCGGTTGAGGGCGGCGGTCAGCACCTGGGTGGCGATGGCCTCGACCGTGGGCTGGGCCAAGACAGCGTTCAGGCTCAGCTCGATGTCGAAGGCCTGGCGGATGCGCACCAGCACCTGCACAGCCAGCAGCGAGTGGCCCCCCAGCTCGAAGAAGTTGTCATGGCGGCCC
>CALMIF010000392.1 GCA_937864045.1 uncultured Aquabacterium sp.
ACGGCCAGGCCGAAGGCGGTCATGATCAGCGCCTCGCCCACCGGGCCGGCCACCTTGTCGATGCTGGCCTGGCCGGCGATGCCGATGGCGGTCAGCGCGTGGTAGATGCCCCAGACCGTGCCGAACAGGCCGACGAACGGTGCGGTGGAACCCACGGTGGCCAGGAAGGCCAGGCCGTCCTGCAGGCGGCTGTTGATGTTGCCCACCGCACGCTCCACGCTCATGCTGATCCAGGTGTGGCGGTCGATGCTCTCGACCAGCGTGCCCTCGTGGTGCTCGTCGGCCTTGACGCCCTGCTCGGCGATGTAGCGGAAGGCGCTGCCTTCATCGAGCGTGGTGGTCGCCTGCTTCATGCTGGCGGCCTTCCAGAAGCCCTCGCCCACGGCGTTGGAGGCCTTGAGCATCTTCTGCTGCTCGAACAGCTTGGTGAAGATGATGTACCAGGAGCCCATGCTCATGATGATCATGATGATCAGCGTGCCGCGGGCGACGAAGTCCCCCTGCGTCCACAGTGCTTCCAGGCCGTAGGGGTTGGCGACCTCTTCCTTGGCGACGGTGGCCGCCGGCGCGGCGGCGGGTGCCGGCGTGGCGGCCGGGGCCGCAGCGGGTGCCGAAGCCCCCTGCGCCAGCGCCGGGGTGGGCGCGGTGGTGGTGAAGGCAGCGATGGCCAGCAGGGCGGCGGCCAGCGGCGCGCGCAGGGACTTCAGCAGGGACATGGTCACTCCAGGGGGACGGTGTTCAGGATGGGTGGAAGCGGTGGCGGCGTGCAAGCCGCTCACTCCGTCTTCCAGACGTACTCGACGACGGTGGTGGCGCCCACGGGCTGGCCGGCCTCGTCGGTGCCGGGCTTGAACGGGCACTTGCTCAGCGCCTCGATGGCGGTGCGGTCGAGCAGGCGGTGTTCCCGCGAGGGGCCGGCGGACTTCTCGATCTCGGCCTTGCTGACCTTGCCGGCGGCGTCGACGGTGAAGCGGATCTTGGTGGTGCCGGTGGCCTCGGCGCGCAGCGCGGCGGCGGGGTACTCCGGCTTCTCGCAGGAGTTCACGTTGATCACCGGGGCCACGGCCTGGCGCTTGGGCGCGGGCGGCGCGGGCGGCGCGGGCGGTGCCGGGGCGGGGCCGGGCGGGGGCGCGATGGCCACCGGCGGCGCGGGCGGCGGGGCCTCGCGGGTGACGGTGATGGCCGGTGCCGGCGGCGGGTTGGCGACCTGGATCTCCGGCGGCGGCACGAACGACGGCGGCGGCAGGGCGACCTTGGGTGGGGGCGGCAGGTTCTCCGGCGGCGGGGGCGGCGGCGGCTTGACCTCGTCGATGATCTTGGTCTCGATCGGCGCCTTGATCACCTCGACGATCTTGTGCCCCAGGCCGTTGACCAGGGCGTAGCCCAGGACGACGTGGCCGACGGCCACCACGATCAACCCGGTGGGGTGCTTGCGCAGCTGGCGCTGTTGCTCGGCGTAGTTCATGGGCAGCGTGCCGCAGCGCGGCCGGGTCGGAACGGTGCGCATGGTGAAGCAACTGCAATCGATTGCAAATGCGGGTATACCCGTGGCGCTGCCGGCGACCGGCGGGACCCCCGGTCGCCGGTCTTGCTCAGGGCTTCAGCAGCGCGCCGATGCGCTCCAGCATCATCTCGGTCGAGCCGTCGACGAAGTTGGCCACCCGCGCGCCGGCGGCGTGGCGGGCGAAGGGGTGCTGCTCGCGCAGGCCCTCGGCCCCCATGGCCTGGGCCAGCGCGTCGATCTGGCGGTCGGCCATGCGGCCCGCCAGCAGCTTGGCCTGGGCGGCCGGCAGCTGGGCGGCGGCGCCGGCGTCGATGGCCTCGGCGGCCAGGGCCACCATCGCCCGGCAGGCCGCCAGATCGGCCGACGCCTCGGCCAGGCGCCAGCGCCAGCCCTGGTGCTGCAGCAGGGGCTGGCCGAAGCTGTGCCGCCGCGTACCGTGCGACAGCGCCACGCGCAGCGCCTCGCCCACCATGCCGCAGCACATCGCCGCGATGTAGGTGCGCGCGCCGTTGATCGAGCCCAGCGCCGCCTTGAAGGCCTGGCCGGGCGGGTGCAGCAGCTCGTCGTCGCTGGCGATGTAGCCGTCCAGCGTGAAGCCGCCGGTGCCGATGGTGTGTTGCCCTCCCAGCGCGTAGCCGGGCTGGCGGATGAAGCCGGCGCGCCGGCCGTCGACCACGAAGCCGGCGATGCCGCGCCCGCCGCTGCCGGGCTGCGTCTGGGCGTACAGCACCACCACGTCGGCCTCGGCAGCATTGGTGATCCAGGCCTTGGCGCCGTCGATGCGCCAGCCGCCGCCGTCCAGCCGCGTGGCCGTGGTGGTGATGGCGGCGAAGTCGGACCCTGCGCCGGGCTCGGTCAGCGCGGTGCAGCCCAGGCGCCGGCCGGCCACCAGGTCGTCGACGTAGCGCGCCGCCACCGCCGGCCGCGCCTTGCGCGCCAGCAGCGCCGCCACGTTGGCGGTGTTGATCCACGACATCGTGAAGCCGAAGTCGCCCGCGGCCAGCACCTCGGCCACCCGCGCCTTGCAGCGGAAGCTGAAGTCCAGCCCGCCGTGGCTGGCCGGCAGCTGCAGCCGGGTCAGGCCCAGGGCGACGGCCTCGGCCAGCACCTCGGTGCCGATGCGGCGTTCACGTTCCCACTGCGGGGCCAGCGGGGTGATGCGCGTGTGCGCCAGCGTGGCGGCGCGGGCGATCAGGTCCTCTTCGGCATCGGACAGCGGCGGCAGCGGCATCGTGGTTCCTCGTCGGGTGGGTGACGCATGCTAGGCCGGGTGCTGCCCACAATCTGGCACCCAGGAGACCGCCCGATGCCTGCCGCCTTGCCCGATCCACTGCCCGCCGACCTGCTGCCGCCCGGCGTGCGCAGCCGCTTCGTCGAGCGCATCAACGGCCTGCGCGTGCACCTGCTCGAAGCCGGCCATGGCCGGCCCGGCGCACCGGTGGTGCTGCTGCTGCACGGCTTTCCCGAACTGGCCTGGAGCTGGCGTCACCAACTGCCCGCGCTGGCCGATGCCGGCTTCCACGCCATCGCGCCCGACCTGCGGGGCTATGGCCGCACGACAGGCTGGCCGGGCGGTTACGACGTGCCGACTGCACCCTACCGCTGGTTCGGCCTGGTGCGTGACGTGCTGGCCCTGGTGCTGGCGCTGGGTCACCGGCGGGTGCATGCGGTGGTGGGGCACGACTTCGGCTCGCCGCTGGCGGCCTGGTGCGCGCTGCTGCGGCCCGACGTCTTCCCGCGCGTGGTGCTGATGAGCGCGCCCTTCGGCGGTCCGCCGCCGCTGCCGTTCGACACCGACGGCAAGCCCGCCCCCGCGCCAGCATCCGACGTGCATGCCGCACTCGCCGCGCTGCCGCGTCCGCGCATTCACTACCAGTGGTACGACGCACTGCCGGGCACGGCCGCCGAGATGGACCACCCGCCGCAGGGCCTGCACAACTTCCTGCGCGCCTACTACCACCACAAGAGTGCCGACTGGCCCGGCAACCAGCCGTACCCGCTGCCAGGTTGGACGGCCGAAGCGCTGGCGCAGCTGCCGACCTACTACGTGATGGACCTGGGCGTGTCGATGCCCGACACCGTGGCGCCGCACATGCCCACGCCCGCGCAAGTCGCCGCCTGCCACTGGCTGCCCGATGCGGCGCTGGCGGTCTATGCCGCCGAGTACGCCCGCACCGGCTTCCAGGGCGGGCTGAACTGGTACCGCGCCAGCACCGACCCCGCGGCCCAGGCCGAGCTCACGCTGATGGCGGGCCGCAGCATCGACGTGCCGGCGCTGTTCATCGCCGGCGCGGCCGACTGGGGCGTCCACCAGCGGCCCGGTGCCTTCGAGGCGATGCAGCGCGGCGCTTGTGCCGACCTGCGCGGCTGCCACCTGCTGCCTGGCGCAGGCCATTGGGTGCAGCAGGAACAGCCCGCCGCGGTCAACCGCCTGCTGCGGGACTTCCTGCAGGCTTGATCCGCCGGCTGATCGGGGCGGCGACGACCGTGCTGCCATCGGCCGCGGCGCGGGCGCGCAGCTGGCCGCAGCCGCCCTCCACGTCCTGCCCGGCCGAATGGCGCAGCTTGGTCAGGATGCCGCGGCGGTGCAGCACACGCGCCATCTCTGCCGCACGTTCCCAGGACGGGCGCTGGAAGTCCAGGCCGTCCACCGTGTTCCAGGGGATCAGGTTCAGCACCATCGCCCGGCCGCTCAACAGCCGCGTCAGGCCCTCGATCTCGTCGTCGCCGTCGTTCACGCCGGCCAGCAGGGTCCACTGCACCTGCACCGGGTAGCCGCTGGCGCGGCCGTAGGCGTCGGCCTGCTCGATCAGTTCTCGCGGCGTCAACCGTGGCGCTCGCGGCAGCAGGCGCTCGCGCAGCGCGGCGTCGGTGGTGTGCAAGCTCAGCGCCAGCGCCGGTCGCACATCACCTTGGCGCAGGCGCATCAGGTGGTCGAAGGCGCGCGGGTCGCCGACGGTGGAGAAGACCAGGTGCTTGTGGCCGATCTGGCCCACCGTGCCGAGCAGGGCGATGGCCTCCATCACGTTGTCCAGGTTGTGCGCCGGCTCGCCCATGCCCATGAACACGACCTTGTGCACCGGCCGCAGTGCGCGTGCCAGAGCCACCTGCGCCACGATTTCGGCGCTGCCCAGCTGGCGCAGCAGGCCGCCGGTGCCGGTCATGCAGAAGCCGCAACCCACCGCGCAACCCACCTGGCTGCTGACGCACAGGCCGGCGATGCGCCCCGGCTGCAGCAGCACGGCCTCCACCGTCTGCCCGTCGGCCAGCGCCAGAAGCAGGCGCTCCGACCCGTCCTCGGCCGGGTGGCGGCTGACCAGGCGCACCAGGCTGGCCAGTTCGGCGTCGAGCGCCGGCAGGGCGTCGACCACCGCCTTGGGCAGCCAGTGTTCAGGCTGGCGTTTGTTGCGCGTGTGCGGCAGCGCATGCGTCCAGTGGCGCAGCACGCGCTGGCGGTGCACGGGCAAGGCGCCCAGGTCGGCCAGGCGCTGGCTGATGTCGGCGATGCGCATCCGGCGCGTCTCAGGTGCCGATCACACCGCCGTCGCGCTTGCGGATCACCACCGTGGCCGAGCGCGGCCGGCCGCCGCCCGGGCCATCCGGCCAATTGGAATAGCGCTGCGGCTGTGCCGGGTCGCTGCGCTCGCTGGGCGTCTCGCCCGGGTGCTGGATGTTGATGAACATGGTGCGGCCGTCGGGCGTGAAGGCGCAGCCGGTGATCTCGCAGCCCGTCGGGCCGGTCAGGAAGCGGCGGACCTCGCCCGTGCGCGGGTTGCAGGCCAGCATCTGGTTGTTGCCGAAGGCGGCGGTCTCGCCCTGGTGCATCGCCGTGGGCGACATGTCGGTCTGGATCCACAGCACGCCGCGGGCGTCGATCGTCACGCCGTCGGGGCAGGCGAAGATGTCGCCGCGGATGTTGCCCTGGGCCTCGGGGCGCATCTGCGCCGGGTCGCCGGCCAGCACCAGGTGGTTCCAGCGCATGGTGGTGCCGTCGAAGTCGCCGTCGTCGACCCAGCGGATGATCTGGCCCATCACGTTGTTGGCGCGCGGGTTGGCGGCATCCGGCCCCGGCCGGCCCTCGGCGCCGCGGGCGCTGTTGTTGGTCAGGGTGCAGAACACCTCGCGCGTGGCGGGGTCGATGGCCAGCCACTCGGGGCGGTCCATCTTGGTGCCGCCCAGCAGGTCGGCCGCCTGGCGCGCCTTGATCACCACCTCGCCCTGGTCGGCAAAGCCGTTGGCCGCCGTCAGCGGGCCCTGGCCGTGCACCAGGGGCAGCCAGCGGCCGCTGCCGTCGGCGTCGAAGCGGGCCACGGACAGCGTGCCGTGGTCCAGCAGCGTGGCATTGGGCTTCGCGCCGCCGGGGGCGATGCGGTCGCGGCTGACGAACTTGTAGATGTACTCGAAGCGGGCGTCCTCACCGCTGTAGACCACGGCGCGGCCGTCGCGGGTGGTGGCCACCCAGGCGCCCTCGTGCGCGGCGCGGCCCAGGGCGGTGCGCTTGACCGGCGTGCTGGTCGCATCCATCGGGTCGATCTCGACCACCCAGCCGAAGCGGTTGGGCTCGTTCGGGTGCTTGGTCGCGTCGAAGCGCTCGTCGTGCTGGTGCCAGCGGTAGTAGTCGGTCTTGCGGATGCCCCAGCGGGCAAGATGCGCGTCCGGCTTGTCGGGGCCGTTGAAGTAGAAGCCCCAGTTCTCCTCGCCCGACAAATAGGTGCCCCAGGGCGTCATGCCGGCGGCGCAGTTGTTCAGCGTGCCCAGCACGGTGCGGCCGGCGGGGTCGGCGGCGGTGCGCATCAGCGCATGGCCGGCGGCCGGGCCACCCACGGAGAACGGTGTGTTGGTCGTGAAGCGGCGGGCATGGCGCGAGGGCCGCACCACCTGCCAGCCATCGGCACCCAGGGCGATCTCGATCACCGACACGCCATGCGCCGCCTGCGCCTTGCGCACCTTCTCGGCCGACCAGGTGGCCATGCCGTCAGCGTGCAGCAGGCCGTCGTCGGTGTACTCGTGGTTCATCACCAGCAGGCCGCGGCGGCTGGCGTCGGGGCCGGCACCGTCCAGCGGATAAAAGTGCATGCCGTCGTGGTGCATGCCCATCTGCAGCGCCTGGTCGGCGGCGCTGTTGCTGGCGTCGGGCTTCCACGCCGGCATCGCGTCGGCGATGCCCACCGGCTCGCCCCAGGGCGCGATGACCTGGGCGCTGTAGCCCTCGGGCACGACCACGCCGTCGGCGCGCGAGACCGGCACCGGCTTGAAGCCGATCACCGGGCCGCTGCCGCTGGGCGTGGCACAGCCCGACAGCGTGGCCGACAGCGGCGCGAACACCGCCGCCAGCGTGGCGCCCAGCCCGCCCTGCAGCCACACCCGGCGTGCAGGGTCGGACACGTCGTGCAGCGGCGCATTCGCACTGCGGTTGCTGTCTTCCATCTGGCTGAAGTCTTTGGCCATGCCGGTCTGCCTCTGCGGGTTGCCGGCGGCACAGGCGCGCCACCGGAAGCCACGATTCTGGCGCGACTGGTGGCGGGGCTCGCGGCGTCAGCGCCGGCGCAGGCGCCAACCCAGCGCCAGCGCACCGACCAGCAGCAGCGGCGCGCTGCCAGGCTCGGGCACCGGCAACAGTGCGCTCAGCACAAAGCGGTTGGGGTTGGCCGGATCGGCGGTGAACAGGCCGTCGGGCAGGCCCAGCTGCACACCCGGCGTCAGCACCTCGACGCTTTCGATGCTGGCGGTGTTGCCGAAGCTGGCCGCCGCGTTGCCCCAGGCGAAGCTCACCAGGTCCAGCTGCAGCGACTGCACACCGAAGCCGAAGGTGGCGGTGGTGGTGATGCTGAAGTCGATCCGGCGGGCCGCGCCATCGGCCCCGCCGCTGACTTCGTTGCTGCCGCCGTTCTCGCGCCGGTAGCCGGTGCTGTCCTGCAACACGGTGCTGAACACCGGGCTGGCGCCGGTGGTGCGCAGCTTGGCGATGAAGCTGCCGGTGCCCTGGTTGCCCAGCGCGGTGCTGGTGCCGCTGGCACTGCCTTCACCGCGGGCCGTGATGCGCAGCACCGCGTTGACTGCGGGCGACAGCGGCGCGGCGTCGACGTCGAAGTTCACGATCGCCGCCGCGTCGGCAAACACCGCCGGCGTGCTGTTGCGCACCAGCGTGCCGCCGGTGGCCGTCGACACCGCTTCCGAGTGCGCCTGCCCGCCGCCGGCCCAGGCCCGGCCGGAGAGGGTGATCGCGGCGGTGCCGCCGTCCGAGGTGATGGCGCTGGCTGGGGTGAGCAGTGTCTGCCCCTCGCACAGCAGGTCGTAGCCACCGGTGAACGGCACGATGCCGCCGAATGGCGCGCCGACGTTCGATGCAGTGAACACCCGTCCGCCGACGCCGCCACCACCGTAGTTGAAGGCGTTGTCGGGCGGCGGGCAGGCCACCGCCTGCGCCAGCGCCGGCAGCACCGACAGCGCGCTGCACAGCGCGCGGAGAGGAAGCGTGGGTGTCGTCATGGCAGGGCCCCCGGGTCTGGCGCATGGGCCGACATGGCCGCGCACAGCCCATTGTGGGCCTTCCCGGCCCCCGGCGCATGCCTCGCGCTGGGGAGCCCCTGTCGGCAAGTTCAGCCTGCCGCTCAGTTCGGCCGAAGATGGCAGGCCACCAGGTGCCCGTCGGCGCCGGCCGGCTTCAACGCCGGCGACTGCACATCGCACAGGCCCTTCTGCGCAATGGGGCAGCGGGTGTGGAAGTGGCAGCCCTTGGGCGGGTTGATCGGGCTGGGCACGTCGCCCACCAGCGGGATGCGCTTGCGCTTGACCGTCGGGTCGGGGATGGGCACGGCCGAGAGCAGGGCCTCGGTGTACGGGTGCTGCGGCCGGGTGTACAGGTCTTTCGACGAGGCGATCTCGACGATGCGGCCCAGGTACATCACCGCCACGCGGTCGCTGATGTGCTCGACCACGCTCAGGTCGTGGGCGATGAACAGGTAGGTCAGGCCGAACTGGCTCTGCAGGTCTTCCAGCAGGTTGATCACCTGGGCCTGGATCGACACGTCCAGCGCCGACACCGCCTCGTCGCAGACGATCAGCTTGGGGTTGACCGCCAGCGCCCGGGCGATGCCGATGCGCTGGCGCTGGCCGCCGGAGAACTCGTGCGGATAACGCTTGAGGTGGTCGGCCGACAGGCCCACCGTCTGCAGCAGTTCGACGATGCGGGCCTCGTAGGCCGCCGGGTCGGGCGCCAGGTTGTGGATGGTCAGGGCCTCGCCGATGATGGCCTGCACCGTCATGCGCGGGTTCAGGCTGGCGTACGGGTCCTGGAAGATGATCTGCATGTCCCGCGCCATGGTCCGCAGCTCGGCGGTGCCCATCGCGGTGACGTCCTTGCCCTCGAACCACACCTTCCCGGCGGTGGGCTCGATCAGGCGCAGGATGCAGCGGCCGGTGGTGCTCTTGCCGCAGCCCGATTCACCCACCACGCCCAGCGTCTCGCCCGCGTTCAGCGTGAAACTCACGCCGTCGACCGCATGCACCTTGTCGACGATGCGGCCGAGGATGCCGCCCTTGATCGGGAAGTGCTTGACCAGCCCTTCGACTTTCAGCAGAGGCTCGGTCATGCGGCGGCCGCTTCCAGGATGCAGGCGACCTTGTGCCCGGGTTTCACTTCACGCAGCGGCGGCGTGGCCGTGCGGCAGGCCGGCATGGCATGCCGGCAGCGGTCGGCAAACCGGCAGCCCTCGGCGGGGTCGATCAGCTTGGGCACGGTGCCGCCGATGGCCTCCAGCCGCACCTTGTGCGTGGCGGCGGTGTCGATGCGCGGAATGCTGCGGATCAGGCCCTGGGTGTAGGGGTGGCGCGGGTTGCCGAACAGGTCCTCGACGCTGGCTTCCTCGACCACCTTGCCGGCGTACATCACCACCACGCGCTGGGCCGTCTCGGCCACCACGCCCATCGCGTGCGTGATCAGCATGATGGCCATGCCCAGGCGGTCCTTGAGCTCGACCATCAGGTCCAGGATCTGGGCCTGGATGGTCACGTCCAGTGCGGTGGTGGGCTCGTCGGCGATCAGCAGCTTGGGGTTGCAGGCGAGTGCAATGGCGATCATCACCCGCTGGCGCATGCCGCCGCTGAACTGGTGCGGGTAGTCGTCCACCCGCTTGTCGGGCCGCGGGATGTTGACCAGCTTGAGCATCTCGATGGCCCGGTCGCGCGCCTCGCGCTTGCCCAGGCCCTCGTGCAGGCGGATGGATTCGGCGATCTGCGCGCCCACGGTGTAGACCGGGTTCAGGCTGGTCATCGGCTCCTGGAAGACGATGGCGATCTCCTTGGCACGGATCGCCTGCATTTCCTTCGGGCCCAGCGGCACCAGGTCGCGGCCCTGCCACAGCACCTGGCCGGCGACGATCTTGCCTGGCGGCATGTCGATCAGCTTCATCACCGTCTTGGCGGTGACGCTCTTGCCGCAGCCGGATTCACCGACCACGCACACCGTCTCGCCGGCGTCGATGGCAATGTCCACGCCGTCGACCGCATGCAGCCAGCCGTCGTCGGTCTTGAAGTGGGTCTTGAGCCCACGGATGTCCAGCAATGGCATGGTCAGAGCACCCGTCGCGGGTCGAGCGCGTCGCGCAGGCCGTCGCCGATGAAGTTGATGGTCAGCACGGTGAGGAAGATCGCGATGCCGGGGAACAGGGCCCAGTGCATCGCCAGGTCCATGTAGTCGCGGCCGTCGTAGAGGATGCGGCCCCAGGTCGGCACGTCGGGCGGGAAGCCCAGGCCCAGGAAGCTCAGCGTGCTCTCGGCGATGATGGCCGCGGCGATGTCGATGGTGCCGGCCACGATCACCGGCCCCAGGCTGTTGGGCAGGATGTGGCGCACCACCTGCCGCGGCACGCTGGCGCCCAGGGCCCGCGCAGCCTCGACGAATTCCTTCTCGCGCAGGCTGAAGAACTGCGCCCGCACCAGGCGCGCCACCGGCATCCAGCGGAAGCCGCCGATCACCACCACGATCAGGATGAAGATGCCCACCTCCAGCCCGAAGGCCTGCTTCAGCGGCTCGCGGAACAGGAAGATCAGCAGCAGCAGCAGGGGCAGCTGCGGCAGGCTGAGGAACAGGTCGGTCACCCACATCAGCGCCGCATCCACCCAGCCGCGCGCCATGCCGGCCACGGCGCCGATCGTCACGCCCACGGTGATGGCCATCAGCATCGCCGCCAGGCCCACGGCCAGCGAGATGCGCCCGCCGTACAGCACGCGCGCCAGCAGGTCGCGGCCCAGGTCGTCGGTGCCCATCGGGTGGGCGGCCGAGGGTGTCGCCAGCTTCTGGGCGAAGTCGACGTCGTTGATGCCCACCTTGTAGACCAGCGGGCCGATCAGCACCGCCGCCACCAGGGCGCCCAGCAGCCACAGGCTCCAGTAGGCGAGGCGGTGGCGCTTGAAGCGCCGCCAGGCCTCGGCCCAGAGTGACGTGGACTTGGCCGGTCGGGCCGCCACCGGGCTAGCGGTAGCTGATGCGGGGGTCGAGCCAGCCATAGAGCACGTCGGCAACCAGGTTGAAGAAGATCACGAGACAGCTGAAGACGAAGGTCACGGCCATGATGACCGGCGTGTCGTTGCGCAGGATGGCGTCGATCAGCAGGCTGCCGATCCCGGGGATGCGGAAGATCTGCTCGGTGACGATGGCGCCGCCGAAGACCGCCGGCATCTGCAGCGCCACCAGCGTCACCACCGGGATCAGCGCATTGCGCACCACATGCTTGTTGACCACCGCACGCTCGCCCAGGCCCTTGCTGCGGGCGGTGGTCACGTAGTCCAGGCGGATCACGTCGAGCACCGCCGAGCGCACGTAGCGCATCCAGCTGGCGGCCTGGAACAGCCCCAGCACGGTGATCGGCATGATCGACTGCTTGAACTGGTCGACCCACCACTGCCAGCCGGTGGACGAGAGATCACTGCGGTAGACGAAGGGCAGCCAGCCCAGCTGCACCGAGAACAGCAGGATGAACAGCACGCCGGTGAAGAAGGTCGGCAGAGAGAAGCCGACGAAGGCCAGGGTGCTGGCGATGCGGTCGAACCAGCTGTAGGGCTTGACGGCGGCCAGCACGCCCACCGGCAGCGCCACCAGCAGGGCCACCAGCTGCGACATGCCGATCACCGCGATGGTGACGCCGATGCGCTGGCTGATCAGGGTGTCGACGTTGATGCGGCTGATGAACGAGAAGCCCCAGTCGCCCTTGAGCATGCTGCCCAGCCAGTGCAGGTAGCGCTGCCAGATCGGGTCGTCCAGGCCGAACTGCGCCCGCAGCGCCATGCGCACCTCGGGCGGCACGTTCGGGTTGTTGGCCAGGTCCTCGAACGGGTCGCCCGGTGCCAGCGCCAGCACGGTGAACAGCACCACGCTGATGCCCAGCAGGCTGGGCAGCGCGATCAGCAGGCGGCGGATGATGTAGTTGATCAAGGCTCGGACGTCCGATCAGGTCTGCTGGATCAGGCGTCGCGGGTCCAATATCCCAAGGCCCACGTGGTGTTGTCCCAAGCCGAGAACACCGGCTTCATCTTGTTGACCACGCCATAGGGCCGCGGGCGGGCGAACAGCGGAATGATGTGCTTGTCGTTGACCACCAGGTCGTTCATCTTGACGAACAGCGCGGCGCGCTTGACGGGGTCGAACTCGGTCTGCGAGGCCTTGTGCGCGGCGTCGTACTCGGCATTGCTCCAGCGCGCCAGGTTGCGGCTGCTCCACTTGTTGGCCTTCTGCGAGAGCTGCTCGGTGACGAACTGCTCCATGAAGAACTGCGGGTCCGGGCTGCCCATCGTGGTGGTGAACATCTGGATGTCCGACCAGAACTTCTGGTAGGTGTCGGGGTTCGCGGCATCGCTGCCGAAGAACACCGCCGCCACCACGCTCTTCAGTTCCAGGTCGATGCCGGCCTTGGTGCAGGCGTCCTTGATGATGGCCTGGCACTTCTGGCGCGGGCCGCTCACCGAGGTCTGGAACACGAACTTCAGCTTCACGCCGTCCTTGGCGCGGATGCCGTCGGCGCCCTTCTTCCAGCCGCCGGCCTCCAGCACCTGGTTGGCCTTGTCGATGCTGAACTCGTACTTCGTGTTCGGGCTGCGGTAGCGCGGCGGGTTGTTCAGGAAGTTGCTGGTGACCACCGCGCCGCGGCCGTAGACCTGCTCGCCGATGTTCTTGCGGTCGATCAGCAGGCTCATCGCCTCGCGCACCGCCTTGTCGGTGAAGGCCGGGTGCTTGCTCTTGGCGCTGGCGCGCTCGCCGTCGACTTCCTTCCACGGGTCGGTCACGTTCAGGCTGACGAACTCGATGTCGCTGCCGGCGTAGAACTCCATGCGTCCCTTGCCGGCGGCTTCCAGGCGCTTGAGCAGTTCGTCCTCGACCGCCAGGTTCCAGGCCACGTCGTATTCGGTGGTCTGCAGCACGGCGCGGGCGGCGCTCAGCGCGTCGCCGCCGCCCTTGACCTCCAGCCGGTCGAAGAAGGGCTGGTTGGGCACGTGGTAGGCCATGTTGGCCTCGGCCACCAGGCTGTCACCGGGCTTGAAGTCGACGATCTTGTAGGGGCCGGTGCCCACCGGCTTGGTGTTGGCCGCGGCCTCGCGCGACTTGGCGCCCATGAAGACCTCGAACACATGCTTGGGCAGGATGCAGCCGACGATGCCGGTCAGCGCCTCGGCCCAGAACGGCGTGGGCTTGGGGTAGGTGACCTTGACGGTGTGCGAGTCGACCTTCTCGACCTTGATGTCCTTGTAGGTCGCCACCGTCACCGTGCTGGTCGCCGGGTCGCCGGCGTACTGGGCCGTGAAGACCACGTCGTCGGCGGTGAAGGGCTTGCCGTCGTGCCAGGTGACGCCCTTCTTCAGCTTCCAGGTGACGGTCTTGCCGTCAGCGCCGACACCGCCGTTCTCCTTGCTCGGGATCTCGGCCGCCAGCGCGGGCACCAGGTTGCCGTCGCTGTCCCAGCCGGCCAGCGGCTCGTAGAAGATGCGGCTGGCGTCCTGGTCCTTGGTGCCGCCGGCGAAGTGCGGGTTCAGGTGCACGGCGGCCTGCCAGTAGATCAGCTTGAGCGTGCCGCCACCACCGCGCTTGGTGCCCTTGTAGGGGATGGTGGCCTGCGCATTGGCCACGCCGGCGTGCATCAGCAGCATGCCGGCCATCGGCGCGGTCAGGCCCAGGCCCACCATCTGCGCGATGAAGCCGCGGCGCGGCAACTGGCCGTCACGCACCTCGTCGATCAGCTGGCGGATGTGGCGTTCATGCTTGTCCATGAGGGGGGCTCCAAGAGTCGGGAAAAAGGGTCAGGCGGGCGGCAGGGCGGCCCAAACCGGGTGCGACATGCTATCGGTTGCAAAGGCCGTGCCTTATCAGTGTCGCCCCGAACAGGTGCGTGGCTGCGGGGGGGGCATGGCGCGGCCCCGCGCCGATACTGGCGTCCATGACCCACGACAACATCCTGCGCATCCACGGCCCGGCCACGGCGGCCCTGCCGCTGGTGCTGGATTCCCCGCATTCGGGCACGGCCATGCCGGCGGATTTCGGCTCGGCGCTGCCCGAATCCGCACTGCGCGAGGGCGAGGACTGCTTCATCGACACGCTTTGGCTGCCGGCCGCGGAACGTGGCATTCCGCTGCTGGCGGCGCAGTTCCCGCGCACCTACCTCGACCCCAACCGCCATGCCGGCGACATCGACGTGGACCTGCTCGACGCGCCCTGGCCCGATGCCCTGGTGCCCAGCGGCAAGGCGCGCATCGGCAAGGCCCTGGTATGGCGCACGCTGGACGACGGCCGGCCGATCTACGCCCGCAAGCTGGGCGTGGACGAACTGCGCCAGCGCATCGCCCGCTTCCACGCGCCGTACCACGCGGCCCTGCGCGGGCTGCTGGATGCGGCGCATGCCCTGCACGGCCAGGTCTTTCACCTCAACTGCCATTCGATGAACGCCGTCAGCGGCGCGATGGGCGAGGGCGGTGCCGGCCAGCGGCGCGCCGATGTGGTGCTCGGCGACCGCGACGGCACCACCTGCGCGCCGGCCTTCACCGCTTTCGTGCGCGACCATCTGGCGGCGCAGGGCTACGACGTGAAGATCAACGACCCGTTCAAGGGCGTGGAGCTGGTGCGCGCCTTCGCCAACCCCGCCGCGGGCTTCCACAGCCTGCAGCTGGAGGTGAACAAGCGGCTCTACATGGACGAGGCCACGCTGCAGGTGCACGCCGGCTTCGCCCGCCTGCAGGCCGACCTGATGGGCCTGCTGGACGCGATCGCGGCACGTTTCGCCCGCGCCTGAATCCCTGGCTGGCCGCAGCGCCGGCAACGCACGGGCAACACGCCAGCAACCGCGGGCCGTTGCAATCCGGGGCGCCGCCGACGTGGCGCGGCGACACACGCGAGGGAGCGACGTTTCACCATGCCTGACCACCACCACCTGCACGGCCTGCGCGCCGACCTGCCGCAACTGGTCGCCCTGGCCCGGCGGCGCCAGGCGCTGCGCCTGTTCGGCGGCCTGGGCCTGGCCGGCGGCCTGCCTCTGCTCGCCGCCTGCGGTGGCGGCGGCAGCGAT
>CALMIF010000393.1 GCA_937864045.1 uncultured Aquabacterium sp.
ACGGTGCCGCCGCACAGCACGGCCTGCTCGCCGAACAGGTCGGTCTCGGTCTCTTCGCGGAAGTTGGTCTCGATGATGCCGGCCTTGCCGCCGCCGTTGGCAGCGGCATAGCTCAGCGCCAGGTCACGCGCCTTGCCGGTCTTGTCGGCATGCACGGCGATCAGGTGCGGCACGCCGCCACCTTGCGTGTAGGTGTTGCGCACGGTGTGGCCGGGGGCCTTGGGCGCCACCATCCAGACGTCGATGTCGTCACGCGGCACGACCTGGCCGTAGTGCACGTTGAAGCCGTGGGCAAACGCCAGCGAGGCGCCGGCCTTGATGTTGGCGTGCACGTCGGCGTTGTAGACGCTGGCGATCTGCTCGTCGGGCAGCAGGATCATGACGACGTCGGCGCTCTTCACGGCATCGGCAATCTCGGCGACCTTCAGGCCGGCCTTCTCGGCCTTGGCCCAGGACGCACCGCCCTTGCGCAGGCCGACCGTCACCTTGACACCCGAGTCGTTCAGGTTCTGGGCGTGCGCATGGCCTTGCGAGCCGTAGCCGATGATGGTGACGTTCTTGCCCTTGATCAGGCTCAGATCGGCGTCCTTGTCGTAGTAGACCTTCATGGTTCTCTCCAGTGAAATTGGGGGGTCAATCAAGCAGCCGCCGCGGAACCGGCTCTGCCGGGCCGCCAGCGGCGCCCCCTTGAGGGGGAGCGCCGAAGGCGCTTCGGGGGTGGGTCAAACTCTGAGAATGCGCTCGCCACGGCCGATGCCGCTGGCGCCGGTGCGCACTGTCTCCAGGATCGCCGTGCGGTCGATGCCCTCGATGAAGGCATCGAGCTTGCCGGCGTCGCCGGTGAGCTCCAGCGTGTAGCTCTTTTCGGTCACGTCGATGATGCGGCCACGGAAGATGTCGGCCATGCGCTTCATCTCCTCGCGCTCCTTGCCGACGGCGCGCACCTTGATGAGCATCAGCTCGCGCTCGGTGTAGCTGCCTTCGGTCAGGTCGACGACCTTGACCACCTCGATCAGGCGGTTCAGGTGCTTGGTGATCTGCTCGATGACTTCGTCGGACCCGGTGGTCACGATGGTCATGCGCGAGAGGCTGGGGTCCTCGGTGGGAGCCACCGTCAGGCTCTCGATGTTGTAGCCGCGGGCGGAGAACAGCGCCACCACACGGGACAGGGCGCCGGGCTCGTTCTCGAGCAGCACGGCAATGATGTGTTTCATGTCGGTTCCTTCGAGCAGTGGCTCTTCAGACCTGCAGCGGTAACCGCAGGCCCTTGGCCACGCCCGTCAAACGTTGGGAATCAGTCGGTCCGGATTGCGGTCGGCCTGTCGCGCAACCCCTGCCGCTGTGGCGGTCACCACCACGGCCGGGTTGCACTTCAGCCGGTCACAGGTCCTCGGACCCCAGCAGCATCTCGGTGATGCCCTTGCCTGCCTGCACCATCGGCCAGACGTTCTCGGTCGGGTCGGTGCGCACGTCCAGGAAGACGGTGCGGTCCTTCAGGCGGATCATTTCCTTGAGCGCCGGCTCCACTTCGGAGGGCTTCTCGATCTTGATGCCGACGTGGCCATAGGCCTCGGCCAGCTTCACGAAGTCGGGCAGCGCGTCCATGTAGCTGTGCGAGTAGCGGCCCTCGTAGTCCAGTTCCTGCCACTGCCGCACCATGCCCAGGTAGCGGTTGTTCAGCGCGACGACCTTCACCGGCGTGTTGTACTGCTTGCAGGTCGACAGCTCCTGAATGCACATCTGGATCGAGCCCTCGCCGGTGATGCAGAACACCTCGCTCTCGGGCTTGGCCAGCTTGATGCCCATCGCATACGGCAGGCCCACGCCCATCGTGCCCAGTCCGCCACTGTTGATCCAGCGCCGCGGCTCCTGGAAGCGGTAGAACTGCGCCGCCCACATCTGGTGCTGGCCGACATCGCTGGTGATGTAGGTGTCGATGTCCTTGGTCAGCTCGGACAGCGTCTCGACCACGAACTGCGGCTTGATCACGTCGGGGCTGGTCCTGTAGGCCAGGCACTCGCGCTTGCGCCATTCGTTGATCTGGCCCCACCAGGCCGACAGCGCCTGCACGTCGGCGCGCTGCGGGCTGTCCTTGACGAAGGCGATCATCTCCTGCAGCACGTCCTTGACGTCGCCGACAATGGGGATGTCGACCTTGACGCGCTTGCTGATCGACGACGGATCGATGTCGATGTGGATGATCTTGCGCTCGACCGAGGCGAAGTGCTTCGGGTTGCCGATCACGCGGTCATCGAAGCGCGCGCCCACGGCGATCAGCACGTCGCAGTGCTGCATCGTCATGTTGGCCTCGTAGGTGCCGTGCATGCCCAGCATGCCCAGGAACTTCGGGTCGCTGGCCGCGGTGGCGCCCAGGCCCATCAGCGTGTTGGTGCAGGGGTAGCCCAGCAGGTCGGCCAGCTCGCGCAGTTCAGCCGCTGCGTTGCCCAGGATCACGCCGCCGCCGGCGTAGATGTAAGGCCGCTTGGCGGTCAGCAGCAGCTGCATGGCCTTGCGGATCTGCCCGCCGTGGCCCT